>JAGWHN010000009.1 GCA_028866785.1 Microcaldota archaeon | reverse complement strand
AAAATTACTTAATAAATTGTATATAAAGTATATAATTTAAAAGGGTTTATCCCAGATGTTAGTATATGAAGACATCACAGAAAGGGGTTGTTGCACTAATAATTATAATTTTACAGGCAGCGTTCCTTCCAATAGCCCTCCAAATAGGAGGAGAGACGATAGGCATAATACAGTTCATATTTTACACCTCAGTGATTGCAGCGGTTGTTTGCCTTGCAGCTTCATATTTTGATGATAAGTGGAAAGGTCTGTATGATCTATTTAGCACAAAAAAAACACTTGTCATTGCAACAATAGCTGCACTTCTGGGATATCCGATAACACTTCTTTTGTTTAACATAGGAATTATCGGGACAAATGCGAGTGTAGGAGTTGTGGTTTGGAGAAGCTGGGTCCTTATACTTGCTGTGATGACACCGATAACTCTTAGACAAAAGGTTTCGGTCAGAAGCGTTGCGGCCTTGGTAATCGCGCTTGTGGGGATATACATAATTGCCTCAAGCGGTTCGATATTAAATATAGGCTCTGCAGAGTTGCCTTACATAGTTGCCTTAATCGCATCTGGAGCCGCAATAGCCGGATCGGTTGTCATAATCAAGGGATATAGCATAAGCCCTACAGGTTTCGTGGCATTTGCAAATGTGGTTGCCGTGCTATTCATGTTGCCAATAATTGCAATATATCACGCTCCTTTGATAATGAGCATACCAAATGCGGCATGGCTACCGATATTGTTTATGGGGGTAATAAACTCAGCTTTAGCTTCAATACTGTTCTACCAGGTGTTTAAGATGTTTAAGACCACAACCGTTGGAAATGCCATGCTTGTGGTCCCTTACCTAACAATACCGCTTTCATACCTAATCTTAGGAACGGCAATCCAAGGTTACTACATAATAGCAGCAATTGTGCTAAGCGTTGCAATATTAATTCAGCAAGGAGACAGATTGCGCGCACCTGAAAGAATAAAATTGCTGCAAGAACAAAAAATGCAGATATTTGATGTGACAAGCGCATTCATAGATAACAAAAGCCCGATAATCAGCAAACATATTTCTGGTGAAAATAGGGCTCTGGCAATAAAGTTGGACATCAAAAAGGCCAAATTATTCATACAGGGAGAGTTTTTGCTTGGAGAATCTTTGCTTTTCATACATACAAGGCCGCATCGGGATGTCAGGCCAGAAGAAATTGATTTCCTAAGAGAGATCTTAGGACTCCAATCGGAGAATATAGCATTAATTGGAATGGGGCAGCCAGAAATGGTTGAAAAGGCCTTCAAGGAAGTTTTGACATGAGAGGTTAGAACACTTTTTAACAGGCAAGGGAATTTAAAGCACGCGAGCTATTCGTCACTTAAAATGAATTTTCCTAATTTTTAGTGGTAACTGTCGTGTGTATGGAATAATACCATCAATCAGAATCGTAAAAATAGAAATGTGGAATTTGATAGCCCTAAACCCAAGCAGATACTTGAAGTGTTGAAGGATAAGGAATCAAGAACGGACTACATAAACATTAGAATAGATAAAACAACCAGAGCAGGAATGAAATCTGTAAAGAGAATATGCAACGAAAATTGTGTGTTTGACGCAAAAAATAATGTTGTTTGCCACGATGATAGCTTTTACTTAGGGCAGGGAGTGGCGCTTGAAAATGAGCAGTTTGTCAAGTTAGTGGAGAGAATCTCCGGAGTCTCAAATAAGAAAGCCACAATCCACATAGCAGGGGATGGAGAGCCAACCTTGCTAGACGGTGAATTGGTTGAATTTATAAGAAAGATGAAGGAGTCAAACAGTGTCAGCAGCGTAAAGCTAACCACAAACGGAACACTTTTGGCCTCAGGCAAACCTTCATTGGCTTCAAGGCTAAAACAAGCAGGTCTTGATGGAGTGAATGTCTCAATACACTCACTATCAAAATCTGAATTCAAAAATGTTACAGGAATAAATGCACTTGACGTAGCACTGGAGGGAGTTGAGGAGGCCCTAAAGGTAGGTTTAAAGGTAAGTGTGAATTGTACTGTAAGAGAAAGAACTTTTGACGAGCTTCCGGATTACATTGCTCTTTCTAGGAGCAAAGGAATCAAAATCAAATTTTTCTCCCTTTTGACAGAGAACTTGGAGGTGCAGAAGTTTTACAACCAACTTGTGATAAAGATGTACTCACAGTTGGAGGAAATTGCTGGAAAAAGCTATTCTTACACAAGACCTTATGCTGGCGCACTTTTCACAATTGATGGTGCCTTAATAGAAGTAAAAGATTCGTCAATAAATTCATGCAAAAATTTGACCTGTTTAGTTAGGGATAAGTGTCTTGAAGGGTGTAGATATCACGTACGGATCACAAGGGATGGAGTTATGCAACCGTGTGGAGTCAGAATTGACAACATTGTGAACCTAACAGAGAAGATGACGCTAGATTCAGAAATCTTTAAATCCCTCGAAAGCGGAGGTAAGATTTAGGTGAAATTATGTTAGAGATAGAAACTAAAATATTAGATTTTGATGAGAAGGGACTAAAGGGAAGTTTGAAGGCTAAGAGAGCAGAATTTAAGGGAAAATATTTTTTTAGAAGATGGATTTTTGACTTAACAAAAAATAAAGGAGAGGACGAGTTCATAAGATTAAGGACAGACGGAAAAAGGGTAACGCTTACCTACAAATTCAGAAAGGGAACAGGTTTAGACAATACTGAAGAGATTGAGACAGGAATTGAAAATTTTGATGATGCTGCAAAGTTGCTTTCCAAAGTTTTCAGTGGTGGGTATTATCAGGAAAATACTTGCGAGAAGTGGGACTTTGAAGGTGTAGAAATCTCACTCAATCTATGGCCAAAAATACCGCCAGTTCTAGAACTAGAGGGGGATTCGGAAGAGAAATTAATAAAAGTGATTGAAGAATTGGGGATCAAAGGTAAGAATATAGGAAATGTGGGTTGGTCCGAATTATACCAGCGTTATGGACTTGATCTGCACTCATTCAAGATATTAAAATTTTGAGGCTTGGGAATGATGATTGCAATAGAAGGTGTTGACGCAGTAGGTAAGACAACACTTTCAAATTTGTTAAAAGAAAAATTAAGGGCAGAAAATGCGGCAACTTCAAATCCAGAAATACTCCCCTCACTAAAAAAGATTTTTGATGAGCAAGCAAAAAGTGCAGTAGTTGGAAGGCTGATGTATTATCTTTTCCAGGTGCAAAATGAGGTTAGCAAATTAAACACTAAATCTTCCAAAAGTATCATTTTTGACAGATATATTTATTCTACAATAGTTACGCACACAGTACTAGACAGAATGTACAATAAGGGAAAAAATATCGGCATTATAACTCAGATTAGGGAGGAGGCACTTAAGACTTTCAGGATGCCAGAAATTATCCTTTTTCTATATGCGGATGAGAGAGTCAGAAAACTCAGATTACAGAAAAGAGATTCAAAATTAAATGGGGTGCTGGATAAAAATACGGATTTTGCAGGTGCATCTCAGCAGGAATTTAAATTAATGGCAAAGGAATTGAAAAAATTAGGTAAATCAAGAGTAAAGGAGATTGATACAACTAGTATTGGAAAACTTCAAGTCTTTGCGAAAGTGTGTAAAGTTCTAGAGATTGAGCGAAAGGTTGAGAAGCCTAAAATCAGATTTTGTTGATTTAAATGAATTTTTGTCCTAAGTGTGAAACAAAACTTAAAATTAAAACGCAAGGAGGTGAAGGAACAAACTTCAGCTGCAGCAAATGTGGATTTAATGAAGAAAAAAAAGAAGAATTAAAATTAATTATGAGAGAGGATCAGCAAAAGAAAGCACAGATTTCAGTAGTCGAGAATGTTAAAGAAGGACGAGTTGTAGTTGAACATAATTGTAGTAAATGTGGTTGTAATGAAGCATATATGGGTGAGATTCCACCAAATAGATTCAACGATGAACAATCTGTAGTAGTATACACTTGTGTAGATTGCAACAAAACAGAGCGCCTGCAAACATCCGGTGGTAATGGGCTATGATAGCGCTTGAAGGTCAAATTACCACAAAAATGGAAGATTTACTTGCTAACTTAAAAACTATCTTAAGAAGTGCGAAGGGTATATAAACCAAATTAGCCAATATAATATCTACTTTTGAAGTGATAGTATGATATCAGGACTTAGAATAAACCACGTAGAAGCAACAAGGGACAACGAAGACATGATTTCGAACATGAAGTTCAACATTAACTTTGACAACGTCAAGGTTGAGGGAGAGAATGTTCACGTTGAGTTCACATTCCAGGCAAACTACGACGGAGACGTTTCAAAGAAACAGGAGGTCGGACAGCTAAAGATCACAGGCACCGTAATGTCAAAGGAGACAAAGAAGGAGGCAGATGAGATACTTAACGTCTGGAAGAACAAGAAGACCCTTCCAATCGCATTCGCGGAGAATGTGATAAATTTGCTCAACTTTGAGTGCGGCGCAAGGGGAACTCTGCTTGCATCCTCAATTGGATTGCTCGCGCCTCTGCCACTTTCAAGGGCAAAGCTTCAGGAGCAGCCAGGAAAGAGCGCGTAAAACCGCTCTTTTATTTATTTTCAATCTAATCCTTAGTGTAAACCAGCTGAGTTCATGGGGGCTATGGAGCTGACGGGGATTATCCTCGATGCAGACTACTCGAATGTCGCAAATAAGGGCATGATTAGGCTAACCCTCAAGTCCGAAGGCAAGATCTACTTCCTCACGGACCCGAATTTCAAGCCTTACTTTTATCTGCTTCCAAGCAACGAGAAGCTTGAGGCTGCTTCACTTCTCGCCCTGAAGATGATGTCAGAGTATCAGGAGGAGATGAGGGCAACCTCAATAGAGGAGGAGAAGAGGCTGGTAAAAGGAACGGAGAGAAAGGTGTTCAAGGTCTTCCTGGACAAGCCGGGCTTTGTCCCTAAGATGAGCAAGGCTTTTGGAGAGTTCGGGACCTGCTTTGAGAACGACATACTCTTCTGGAAGAGGTACCTGATTGACAAGCAGGTCTCTCCGCTTGCGCCAATCAAGGTTGCATGCCATGAGGAAGAGGGGAAGTACGTTGTTGACTCGATTGAGGAGCTAAAGGGCAACTCGAAGGAGCAGCTCACCGGAATCTGCTTTGACATTGAAACCTACAATCCGCTTGGGACTCCAAGGCTTGACAAGGACCCGGTGATCATGATCAGCTACTCCTGCAAGGGAGAGGAGCATGTGCTGACAACCAAGAAGATTGACAGGCCATTCATAAAATACTTTGAGACTGAAAAGGAGATGATCAGCGAGTTCATCAAGAGCGTCAAGAGGCTCGACCCTGACATAATAGTGGGCTACAACTCATCAAACTTTGACCTGCCATACCTGATGGAGAGGGCATCGAGAAACAAGGTGGGCTTTGACATTGGAAGGTATGAGGGCGAGGAGTTAAAGAAGGAGCACCACGGGCTTGTGGAATCAGTAAAGATACCAGGAAGGATAAACTTTGATGCCTACAATGTTGCGAAGTTCGTCTCGGTTGTGGGCGCGTCAGAGAAAGTGATCAAGGTAAACAACTTCAAACTCTATGAGGTCTACAAGGCGATTACGGGAAAGGAGAAGATAATGGTCGAGAAGGGCGAGATCTGGCAGCAGTGGGACAGGGGAGGCGCGGACCTAGACAGGCTCGCAGAGTACTCGCTAGGAGACTCGCAGTCGCTCAGGGAGCTCTATGAATTCTTCCTGCCGCTTGAGGTTGAGGTTGCAAGGGTTGCTGGAACAACTCTTGCAGAGGCATGCGTTTCAACGACCAGCCAGCTTGTAGAGTTCATGCTGATGAGATATGCGCAGAGGTTCAGGGAGGTAATACCAAACAAGCCAAGCGACAACATGATCCAGGAGAGGATGGCAAACCCCTACGAGGGCGCCTATGTGAAGACTCCAGAGGCGGGAATCTATGACAACATTGTGGTCTTTGACTTCAAGGGTCTCTACCCTTCAATAATCATTGCGCACAACATCGACTATGCCACAATCTGCACGGACTGCACCGACTTTTTTGAGTCGCCGGACGGGGTGAAGTTCAGGAAGGATAGGATTGGCATCATGCCGATGCTGCTAAAGCTCCTGATCGATGAGAGATCGGAGGTGAAGAAGCTCTACAAGAAGAATCCAGACAACAAGTCGCTTGGCGCAAAGTCAACATCGCTTAAGATTATCGCAAACGCTTTTTACGGGTACCTCGGCTATGCAAGGTCAAGGTGGTACTCAAGGGAGTGCGCATCAAGCGTGACCGCCTATGCAAGGCTCTTCATCACAAAGACAATCGAACAGGCAGAGTCAGCCGGTTTCAAGGTGCTATACAGCGACACCGATTCGATTTTCATAGTGATAGGCAGCAAGACCAAGGATGAGGTAAATACTTTCCTCAAGAACGTGAATGCCTCGCTCCCAAACACCATGGAGCTTGAGCTTGAGGACTTCTACACAAGGGGAGTCTTCGTTGGCAAGAGAGGAGGAGAGGGAACCGCAGGAGCGAAGAAGAAGTATGCGCTCATGTCGGAATCTGGAAGGATCAAGATTAAGGGATTTGAGCTGGTGAGAAGGGACTGGGCAAAAATCTCAAGAGACACGCAGCTTGCGGTGCTCGAAGCGATACTAAAGGAGGGTAGCAAGGAGAAGGCAGTCAATATCGTCAAGGATGTGGTGGAGAGACTGCGCTCTGGCAAGGTTGAGATAAAGGAGCTGGTGATGAACACGCAGCTAAGGAAGGGAATTGGGAGCTATGATGTGAAGTCGCCAGAACTTGCAGCCGCAAAGAAGGCGGTCGAGAAGGGGGTCAGAAAGAAGGAGGACCTTGTTGGCGCATCAATTGGATACGTGATCACAAAGCATGGAAGCAGCATCTCTGAGAAGGCGGAGGTTTGGGAGCTTGCAGAGGACTATGACCCAGACTATTACATTGACCACCAAATAATTCCTGCAACGCTTAAAATACTAAAGGAGCTAGGATACAATGCTGATGAGCTGCGCCAGAAGGGCTCGCAGAAAAAGCTTGGGATGTGAGAGGATGAGAATTGAAAACGCATTTCTGATTCACGGGGCAAACGGTACGCCAGATGAAAACTGGATGCCTTGGATAAGGGCGAACCTTGAGAGGAATGGAATTACAGTCTATGCGCCGCAGTTTTCGCACGAACAAAGGCAGACGCTCAAAACATGGCTTGGCGAATTTGAGGAGTACAAAGAGTCTCTCAACTCCAACTCGATAATAATAGGCCACAGCGTCGGCTGCGCCTTTGTCCTTAGGTTGCTTGAGAGGATAAATGTTAGAGTAAAGGCGGTTTTCCTAGTTGCGCCCTTCACAAGGCCGCTAAATATTCCCAAGTTCGATGAGCTCAACAAGACCTTCCTTGAAAAGGAGTTTGATTGGGAGAGGATAACAAGGAATTGCGAGGAATTTTTCGTTTACGGATCTGATAATGATCCATACGTAAAGATGTCCCAGGAGAGCTTTGTTGCGGAAAAGACGGGCGGAATCTTCAAGATGATACCTCATGCAGGTCACATAAACGAGGCCGCAGGGTATAAAGAATTCAGGGAGCTATATGAGGACATAAAAATTTTGTACTAAGTGAGTTTGTGGTTGAAGATATCAAGAGATTGGAGGAAATAGGAAAGGAGACATTTGCGATACTTAGCCAGGCTCAGCAGATGGTGAAGCCGGGAGTAAAGATGATTGATGTTGCAAGAAAGGTTGAAGAGTTTGCAAAGAAGAAGGACCTTCAGTTTGCATTTCCAATAAACCTCTCAATAAATGAGAATGCTGCGCACTGCACGCCTGCCTTCAATGATGAAGCAGTGTTTGGACCAAATGATGTGGTTAAGGTAGATATAGGGCTCAGGAGCGGCGATATACTTACAGATTCTGCAGTGACTGTAGATCTTTCCGGAAAGCACACAAAACTAATGCAGGCAACGCAGGAAGCGCTTGATGCTGCTCTTGGGACTGTAAAAGCGGGGAGGAAAGTCGGAGATATAGGTAGTGAGGTAGAAAAGGTTGCAAAGAAGCACGGAGTGAAGGCAATTAGGAACCTTGGAGGACATGGAATCGGCGAAGGAGAGCTCCACGCCAATTATTTCATTCCAAACTTTGACAATGGAGATGAGACAGAGCTGCAAGAAGGAGATCTGATTGCAGTAGAAGTCTTCCTCACTGATGGAGAGGGATATGTAATCAACGGGGATTACAACCAGATATTCAGAAAGTTCCCAGGAGTCTTTACAAGATCAAACGATATGAGGGCAATTGCAGACTTCATTGACACAAACTACAGCACATATCCATTTGCACTTAGATGGCTGGTTGAAAACTTCAAATCGGAGTTTAAGGTTAGGGCAGCACTAAATGAACTTACAAGGCAGGATGCGCTTGAGTCTTTCCCAGCTCTTGTTGAAAAGAAGAAGGGGATAGTTACCCAATTCGAAAAGAGCGTCGTTGTAGAAAAAGATGGATGCAGAACCATAACAAAATGAGTTCAGTGTGGTGAGAGCCTTAGTTCTCCTACAAGAATCTCTATAGAGAGAACGTCTTTTTTATGATTCTCAGAGAATTTTTGGACAGTTTTTAGTATATCCATCTCTTTCTTGCCAGAAATTGTGCCTTCGAGATCATGCCTTAAAGTAGGCGTTTGCTTAACGTCCTTGAAACCTTCTTTCAGTAGGGCTTTTTTGACCCTTTCTACCTCGTTTGCGGTTGGGCCTTCAGATCTAATGGTTACTACAACAGGATATTTTTGCATCTATCCGCACCTGCTGTATCCGCAGCTCTGGCAGTGGTCGCAACCATTTTCGCTGACTAGTGCATGCTCCGAGCACTTAGGGCAGTCCATCATGCCAACCTGCTTGTTCTCGGTTGTGGTCTGGGTCTGGAGGCTCTTCACTTCCTGGACCTTTACTGTCTTCTGATCGATTACAGCCTGATGAGACTTGTTGACTACCAATTCTAGCGCCTTTGCGATTGCATCTGGGACGCTGAGCAGCTGGACTCCGTGGTCCCATGTGCCGTTTCGTCCTTGGATTCCCTTGAGGCTCTTGATCACTTCCTTTACATCTCCTCCTGACTGGAGATACATGCTCGCAAGCCTTCCAATTGCCTCGGTGTAGCTCTTATCATCGCTTCCGCTCCTTCCCATGTTGGCAAAGACCTCCCTTGGACCCTTGTCATCGCTGTTGATTGTTACGTAGATTGCGCCGTTTGGAAGCCTGAAGGTGACTGTGTCTCCGACCATGACCTTTGGTCTGCTCCACTCTTTTGTCTCTTCAACAATGCCCTTTGCCTTGTTATTCTCCTTTTGCTTCTCATCGGTGATCAGGATTCCTTCTCTTGATCCTTCCCTGTAAACTGTTATGCCCTTGCATCCTGACTTCCATCCCTGCATGTAGATCTTTGCGACCTCCTCGGATGTGACGTTCTCTGGAAGGTTGACTGTTGATGAGATTGAAGAGTCAATGTGCTTTTGCACAACTGACTGCATCGTTACCCTGAAGTCTGCCTTGATCTTGTGAGCTGGCACGAAGAACTCTGGCAAATCAGACTCGTTCTCAAGCCTGTATTGCGCCATGTACTGCGCGACAAGAGGGTGGTAGACCTTGAAGAACTCTTGTGAAAGAGATTCTGACCTTCTTGTATAGCTGAACGCAAAGATTGGCTCAATGCCGCTTGAGGTTCCAAGGAGCGCAGATCCGCTGCCGACTGGAGCAATTGTTAGGATTGCAACGTTCCTAAGCCCGTTGCTCTTTATCTTCGCCCTTATTTCTGGGGCGAGTCCTTCAACAAATGGCATTGTTAGGTGCTTCTCCGCATCGAAGAGACCAAATGAGCCCTTCTCCTTTGCAAGCATCGTGCTCTCATCATAGGCGATTGTCTTCATCCTGTTCATAAGGTTGTCAACAAACTCGAGTGCCTCCTGCGAGTCGTACTTTATCTTAAGCCTGATTAGCATGTCTGCAAGTCCTGTGAATCCAAGACCAATTCTTCTTGATTCCCTGCTTGCCTGTGCCTGTTCCTTGAGCGGATGCTTGTCCATGTTGTATGTGAGGACATTGTCTAGGAAACGCACTCCGTACCTAATTGCGGTCTCAAGCGTTGCCCAGTCAATTGTAGCATTGTCATTGAAGCTGTTCGTCACGAACATCGGTAGGTTAACATGTCCAAGGTCGCATGCGCCGTATGCCTGAAGCGGCTGCTCTGCGCATGGGTTGGTCGTAATCACGTTCATTCCGTTGTACTCGCTTGGAGATCCGCGTACCACATTGTCCCAGAAGATAAGTCCTGGCTCTGCCCAGTTCCTTGCGCTGTCAATTATCTCATTCCATAGCTCCCTTGCCCTGACCGTCTTCTCTATTCTTCCTGCCTTTGGTGTGTCATACCAGAGAGTGAAGTCTGTGTCCTTCTCAACTGCGTGCATGAATGCGTCTGTAATTCTAAGCGAGATGTTTGCGAACCTGACATTCCTTAAGTTTCTCTTTACCCTAATGAAGTCAAGCACATCAGGATGATCCACCCTGATTGTGATCATGAGTGCTCCCCTTCTTCCTGCCTGTCCGATGGTTCCGGTCGTTTCGCTCATTATGTTCATGAATGAAACCGATCCGGTTGAGTATAATGCTGAGTTGTTTACCCTTGCTCCCCTTGGCCTTAGAGCGCTTATGTCTCCTCCCACTCCCCCTCCGAAGCTATAGGTTCTTGCTGCCTCCTTGCACCAATCAAAAATAGCCTCTATTGAGTCCTCCTTTACTGGAATTACATAGCAGTTAAGCAGGGTGGTCTTCTTTGCCTGCCCTGCACCGAACATGATCCTTCCTCCTGGAACGAACTTGAAGTTCTCAAGCAGCCAGTAGAACTTTGCCTCCCACTCCTTTCTTGTCTCATCAGTCTCCTCAGCGCTTGCCATTGCATTTGCAACCCTTCTCCACATCTCAGGAGGGGTCTTCTCCATCTTTATGCCGTTTGCATCCCTTAGTGTGTACTTTTCATAAAAGACACGGGCCCTGAGCTCGTCTCTATCAAAGAAATCTAACGTTTCGCTTGGAATTTGAACTTGTTCGGTTTTTTGCTCTTCCATTTTATCCCCAATTTTAATACCATATCATTTCTCAAGTTGCTCTCGCTTCTTGTTGAACATCGAAATAATCCTTGTGAACTCCTTTGTGGAGTTGAACTGGTTGTAAACGCTCGCAAACCTAACGTATGCGACGGGATCGAGCTTGACCAGCTCCCTGATCACCATCTCGCCGATCTTCTTGGTGGTGATCTCCTTGACCCCCTTTGCCCTGATCTTTCTATCGATCTTGTTTGCGACCTCGATTATCGCATCCTGGTTGACAGGGCGCTTCTCGCAGGACCTTGTAATTCCGTTTAGTATCTTTGAGGAATCGTATGGCTGGTGGGTCCCGTCCTTCTTGATGACCACCAGGTCAATTAGCTCCGCCTTCTCATATGTGGTGAACCGCTTGGTGCAGGCGTTGCAAAGCCTCCTTCGCCTTACGCTGTTCTCCTCCTCCACGTCCCTAGAGTCAAGAACACGAATATCCGTCGAGAGACAGTAAGGGCAACGCATCAAAACCACAACATATGGTATACCACTCTCGTAGAATATACAAGGTATAGTACAGCCGCAACTACTTCAACAATCAGTTATTTAAAGGGTTTTGAAAGGAGATTTAACATGAAAAGAGCAAGTGTATACTCAAGTAAACATTAGCGGAAGCGTGGCAGTTCCACAAATTCCAAAACTATCAAGTTTGTCGTCGCTACTTCTTCAAAAATTCGGTCATCTTCAGCTGCCTGATGTCCGTCATCGTCTTCCAGTACTCGCGCACGTACGGCATGAAGCTTGGGTTGCCAAGATTATCCTTGATAACTTCAATTGTCTGCTCGTCAGAGGCGTAGCCGGAGCCTATGTCAAAGCCCAGGGTCTGAGAGATATTCTCTATCTCCCTGTCCCTTGTAACCTTTGCTATTATGCTTGCTGCCGAGACGACAGGGTACTTGAGGTCCGCCTTGTGCTCCGAGATTATCTTTATTGTGTCCTCCTGCTTCTTTACGTGCTTCTTGATGCCAGGTCCCTTCATCGGCTTCTTTGAGATGAGGCTTATCCTTGCACCGAAACGCTCCTGAACAACGTCGGGCGAGTCAAGATAGACAGCAGTTACATCATTTAGGGAGTCAATCAGCCTTGAGACGCAGATCGCCTCAAGCTCGTTTAGCGAGATGTTGCTCTTCATCGCGTTGTTTATCTCAAGAGGTGAGATAGAGTAGCTCTTAACCTCACTTGCCATTGAGTGGATCTCATCAAATAGAAACTCTCGCTTGCGAGGGGTTAGAAGCTTTGAGTCGCGGACGCCGATTTTTGAGAGCTTTGTAGCCTTTGCGGAGCTCATGCTGACTACTCCAATTACTAGTGGGCCCAAAACGGCCCCACGGCCAGCCTCGTCACCGCCAGCTATTATGATAAAGTCACCCTTAGAGGGCCTTCCTATCAACAACGATGAAGTCGTTTACAGCGACAACTGAGGTGTATCCGAGCTTTAGCTTTCCGTCCTTAACGTCAAGCTTGTTCACGAACGCGCTGTCCACGTTAGGCTCAACAAGCAATGTTGTGAGCTTTCCTGTAACTTCGTTGATTTCTGCGTCTACGAACTTACCCAAATCAAAACCATCATTGGTCACCACTTCTTTGCCGACAAGTTGCTCTGCAACTACATATTTTACCATACTTACACCATCGAATTCTCGATTTATTATAGCATAGTTAATATTTTATATCTATATATTGGTAACGAGAACAACTCTAGTATGTTTTTCGTGGTAAAATGAGCGGGAATCAGGGCGCATTGCTCTTCAAGGAGAAGCAGACAAAGGTGCTGCTAGCGATGCTTGACAAGGCGCAGGAGTGGAACACCACCAGCCTTGCAAGGGCTGCGGGCGCAACATACGTTCACACAAGCAAATTTCTTACAAGATGCGAAAAAATGGGGCTCGTGCAGGTCACAAAGCATGGAAAGATCAAGGCGCTCACCCTTTCTCCAAAGGGAATTGAAGTCACAGAAGGAATAGCCAAGATTGTCGAGAAAATGGCCGCAAAATTAGAAGAGGCACCAAAAACTGTGCCGGATGAAAAATAAAGGATAGACCTTTTGGTTACTCTAGGCTACTGAGATTGAATTAACCCGCAATTTGTTCAATAATGAAGTCTTTCAGGTCTCCGTTATCCTTTCTTAAAACCTTTGCAAAGGCTCCAGAGAATGCCAATTCGATATGGGTGCTCTTTTCCTTCTTGTGGATAGCACCAAGAGTGTAAATTTCGCCCAGATTCTCCAATGTAACGGTATGGTTATTTATGGCTCCGCTAATCTCATTTATACGGCTAAGGGTTTGTGGTTGCATATAAAATTTGCTTATTCTCTTCAAAGAGCTGCTTGGAATTATCTCTTCTTCAGAATAATTTGCAATAATATTGGATGCCCCAGATACCAGAGCCTTAGGGTAGGGCGCTAGGGCCTTAATTATCCCAGTATCCAAAAAGCGTTTTATTGCAAGTCTTGGATTTCCCCAGGTTCTTACTTCATCAGCTAATATATTGAGTACTTTATTGCTCCTTTGATCCATAACGTCTCTCTGGAGCGCTGTGAGAAGTTTGGGACTTTTTCTAAAATCTTGCTCTTCCAAAAATGAAATTGCATTGGACTTTGCGTTGAATTTTGTGTTTGTTGAATTCATATATTCACAAAGTAATTACGAATTTTTTGTTTATAGGTATTGCTAAATGAACGTTTTTAACAAAAAAGATTGTGATTTTGTAAGGTTATAAATTAAGCAAATAAAAGGTTGCAGGCATTAAAAAGCTTCTAAACGGCTATTGAATCGCATTTTTAAAGGGCGGATTCGCTATCTATAGCGAGAGTATGAGGATTTTTGCAGGCAGCGATTTGAAGTACAAGGACGGGGAGCTTGTTAAGAGGCTCTCCCTTTTGGCCGAGAAGCTTGCCAGAATGAGCGAGGATTCGATAAAGAGGCTCGACTCAGAAAATCAGATTGTAAAGAGCCTAAAGAGGAACCCGAAAGTTGAATGGGTCTATGAGGGAGGAGCGGCAATCAACCTCGCCACAATAAAGTACATGGGCTACACCTTCAGGAACATGCACGACCTCGACCTCATAATGTCAAAGCCTATTGTGCTCCTGAGCAAGGAGAAGGATGACGAGACGAGAAGGATGCTTGAGTTTGAGGGATTCAGGGTCGAGAAGACGCTAAAGCACGCGGACCCTGAATTTTATGTGATCAGGAGCCTAAAGGTTGTCCATTGGGATAACATGAAGATTGATCTCTCCTTTCCGCTTTACCTTGATGGTGTGAAGGGGGTTGAGTTCAGCGAAGTCATCTCAAACAAGGAGAGCATGTTCTTTGGAAAGTACCAGGTCCACTTCCCGATGGTGGATTACATGCTTTCGAGGAAGCTCAAAGTCAACAGCGAGAAGGTCTCAAAGAAGACCCAAAATGACTTAAGGCAGCTGCAAAGGATAAGAGAGGTCTCAAGCGTTGGGATATTGGACTAGGATGATTAACATGGTCGATAACAAAATATACATCTCATTTGACGTGGAGGCCTCTGGGCCCATACCAGGAGACTACTCCATGCTCTCATTTGGCGCGTGCGTTGTGGGAAATGAGGATGTTCATTTCTACAGGGAGCTTAGGCCGATAAATAACAACTTTGCAGAGAGGGCGCTAGAGATTACAAAGTTTGACATGGAGGTGCAGAAGGAGAAGGGCGCAGACCCGCAGGTCGCCCTAATGGAGTTTGCGCAGTGGGCAAACAGAGTCTCTGAAGGAAAGAAGATTGTGCTCTTGTCCTACGGAACTTTTGATTACATGTACCTGAAGTGGTATTTGGAGCACTACAAGATTGAGAATAATTTTGGCGTCAACTGGATGGATATGAAGTCATACATACACGGCTATGCAAGGGCCGCTTTTGGGGAGTATGGGAAGAACGAGATGAAGAAGGACGCAAGGGTGCTTGACAAGCATACCCACAACGCACTTGGGGATGCCATCGAGCAGTCAAGAATGTTCAACTCGCTAATTAAGTTGGATGAGCTGCTTGGAAAGGATGCCAGGTTCGGAAATCTCATCAGGAAGGATGACAGCAAGCAAAAGACGAAGATCTCCTGAAAGTCAGACAACTTCTATTGAGGTCTTCTTTGAGACTGCATTTAGAACATGAGCGTAGTCCCTGTAGTGCGCAAATGCGGTGATGCCCATTGTGTACTCACCTTTCTCAACTGAAGGACCTGCATAAATGTCAACTCTTGCCTCCTTCTCCTCCTTTGGTGAGAGATCCCCAAGCCTAACCTCCTTTTCCTGGTTTAGGCCCATCTGATCAAATGCAATCTGCTTTGGAAGCTTGATAACAATTGAGGTCATGAGAGGCTCTGTGGTCATGTTCTTGAGCTTTATGCTCAGCGTTACCGAGCTCTTCCTGTCAGCGTAGAGCTTGTATGGAACGAACTCTGTGAGCAGCTGGAATGGTGAGACCTTTCCAAGTTCCGAAGAGACGTTCTTCTTTCCGAATAAATCCGAGAGCTTCATTTGAGCACCTAAGTGATGATTTAGTATGGATAAGCAAAATATTTAAAGAATGTGAAACGCTCCGCGCGCGGATTTTGTTATTTGATTTAGAAAACCACAAGGAGTCGTAGGTCGACATAGCGGTTTTTATACTCTAATGTGCTATTGGTAGTGTTTGCATGCCAAATAGGAATACCTTAAACAAGTATGAAATGCTTGTTACGGATATTCACAGATTGGCGAAAAAGAAATCTCCTGAGCTAAGCGACATGCAGATCAAGAAGATGGCAATGCTCATTGCGTCTCTTTCTTCAAATCATTCATGGAAGACTTACCGTTTCCTTCACGAAGGCGGGGAGATGGACAGGCTCTGCATGCTTGACGAGGCAAAGCACGCATTCACGGAAGGATGGAAGAACATAACCGAATCAGACATCGAGGAGGTTGTAAATTCAAACATGAGCTCACACACGTTTGCAACCTGGCTCTACAACATAGTTGACAAGGAGCAGAGAAACGAGTTCAAGATAATTCACCAGAAGCTCAGAGTGGAATTCGCGGATGGACTGGAGCCAATCGAGCGGCTTGTTGACTGATTTTTTATAGTAGTCCATGCCCAAAGAAAGCATGGGCATGTGGCGCAACTTGGATAGCGCACTTGGCTTCGGACCAAGTGGTTGCGGGTTCAAATCCCGTCATGCCCGTTTCAGCTCAAATAAATAAGTGAACGTCGTATCGCTTATGTCAGAGCGAATCGTTATCGTGTCGAACTCCTTTGGCTTAAACTCTGGCTGGGTCTTTGTTGACTCTGGTTCATCAAGCGTAAGCGAGTTTCCGGTCACGTCGCTGTAGGTCTGCTTTGTGCTGCCGTAGTTTGCGATTGCAAGCGAGTTCTTCATCTCCACAACAACATCCTTGTTGTATGCAAGGGTCACCTGTGCTGTTGGACCCTCCTCTGAAAGGGATTTCGCCTCCTTGCTTGCAGTAGGGATCTCAAAGTACTGAAGCGTTGCGTACTCGATTCTTGCGCCAAAGCCCTTTCGCGTTGAGTTTAGGCCGATTTGGGAGAGGTTCTTCACGTAGTATGTGAAGTCGTTGTAGTTCGTGTTTACAATTAGGGACTTGAGGGACTCCCTGTACTCTTCCTCCTCTTTGTCTTCTTGCCTTTGCGCCAGGCCAAACCCGCTTTCGGCTCTGCCTGTCCTTTTTATTGCCTCCACGATTGTATCGCGATCAGGTTACATATAAAACTTCTGTAGCGATTCGTACCTGCAAAGAAGGAATTTATTATTTCCCTTCCAACTGTCTATGCTGGCGTCTAGGAATAGGGCTTGCGCTGATTCTTCTTTTGCTGAGAGAAAATAGTTACTCCTTTTGGCCATCCTTTAGGATCTTCTTTGCCTCATCCTTGTTGTTGAAGCCAGTTACCTTTACGAATTTGCCCTTTTCCAGCTCCTTCATGTGCTCAAAGAAGTGCTTTAGCTTGTCCTTGAAGTATTGCGGCACGTCCTCGATATCGTTTATTTCAGAGGATGCGGGATCGACCTTGTCGACTGGAACCGCAATAAGCTTCGGATCCACTCCTGCCTCATCGCTCATCTCAAGTACTCCGACTGCCCTGCACTTTATTGCTGCGCCGTTTGCAATCGGGGCAGAAATGACCAGAACGTCAAGTGGGTCTCCATCCTTTCCATGAGTGCCCATGACAAAACCGTAGTTTGCAGGGTAGTTCATTGCCGTGAAAAGGTATCTGTCGACCATCAAGACCTCACGCTCCTCGTCGTACTCGTACTTTGTCGAGCTGCCCGATGAAATCTCGATGTAAGCGTAGAATGTTTCCGGGAAATCCTTTGTCTGAATTTGCTTCATAAAATTACCAAATAGATATTCAGTTCAAGCTACAAAAATCTTCCTACTCGACCATCTTCTCAAGGCCAGGGACGGCGCTGAGAGCATTCTCCTGCTCAAGCTGCTGATAGATCATGTACATGATTCCGACAGTAAGGAGTATTCCGACTCCAGTGCCTACCGCGCCCGTTAGGGTAGCAAGCGCCGCAAGAAGACCAACGAACGCGCTTCCAAGGACAGCGATTGTCGGGATGTACTTGTTTAGCACTCCCTCAATTATCCTTGGGTCCCTCCTAAAGCCCGGTATTTGCCATCCTATGTTCTGCAGCTGGCTTGCGACGTTCTTTGGATTCTGGCCCGTCATCTCTATCCAGAACCTTCCAAAGATTATGCACAGGCCGACTAGGGTGACTGTATAGAGAATTATGTGTATCCACTCAGGAACCATCACAAATCCGCCAAGCGGCAAGAAGAGCTGGCTGCTTGAGGTTGCAAGGTACGAGAAGTATGTCGTGTATCCGCCGATTCCGTAAGGCGCAGAGTACGGAAGCGGGAATGATGGGGAGATCAGATAGAGGATTCCGCCGACCAAATTTAATCCGCTTCCCGAATTCTGGTAAAGCGCGATGAACTTTGCAAGGCCCGCGAATGTTCCGGACACATTTGCAATGAACCTGAACCAGACCGTGAGGCTCAGCTCAAATGAGGTTGCAAGTATGACAGGAAGGACGCTGGTGTAGAGTAGCGGTATTGGAAGCCTTCCCCCAACGCCCCTGAACTGGCTGAATACGAGCGGAAGCTCGACCTTTATGTCATATGCGTAGATGCTGATAAGGAACACAAGAGCCGCGAAGAAGAGCGGACCAAATGCAAGAATCGCGTTTGGTATTGCGGACGCGCCACCAGCGGCGATTGCAGCGATTGCCTCTACCAGAATGATGTTTATTGTTCCGGAGATGATTGAGAATGCAACTCCCCCTGCGATGAACATGTTGAGTCCAGAGGTTATTCCGTACTTTGCCATGATTTCGTCAAGGTAGATGACGCAGATCGCGCCGATTGCAAGCTGAATCGCTACTAGGTCAAAGAGCGCAGGCGATGTAATTGGAACGTATCCTGTTGCCACAAAGATGAATGATTCAATTATGGCAAGGACTATTGCTGCCATCTTCTGCACCCCCTGGAACCTTGCCTTCTCGCTTGGGTCCTCCATGTTGACCTTGATGACCCCGGATCCCTGAAGTAGCTGAAGAACGATGCTTGCAAGCACGATTGGTCCAATACCAACAGTGATGAGGCTTCCCACCCTCGCTGCAAAGATTATGTTGATGAGCTGAAGCGCCGGCTGGCTGAGAACCGCGGTGTTTGAGCCGATTGCAGGTATGCTGAAGAGGAAGAAGTAGACGAACATGACCACTCCGGTCCATTTGAGCTTATCCCTAAGCGAAAGAGGGGTCTCTGGCCTTTTTATCGCAGGGATGATGTTAATTATAGGGTCTAATTTGTCAAGGAGGCTCAAGTCAAGCACCGATTAAACTGCACAGAATAAGCAGAATAGTGTAATTCATGATTATAAACCTTTATACTCTGAGCTCTGCGACATAGCTTCCGCCCTTGCCGATTCTCCTTGAAAGGCGCGGAACTGCGCCCGCCCTGCGGAAAACCATTCCTGAGAAGAAGGACGATGCAAGCTCAACGTATCCCGAATTTGAGAGGAGATGGTTGAACGTGAGGCCAATCGAGCTGATTCCCCCTTTCTTTGTCTCAATGTCCATCTTGTCCAGCGAGAAAATCCTGCAGAACTCGGGAAGGTTTGCCTCGCTTAGTACAATCTCCCTTGAAACCTCAGAGCCGACAAGGAATAGAAGCTTCGCAAGCTGCTCCTTTACGGGCGCCGCGGTAAGGGGGAGGAGGGCAAGCGAGAAGTACTCGGTTGAGATTTTCTTCTCCGTTTTTTGGGAGAGCGAACTCTTGATCGAGCGGACCAGCTGCTCGGTTCCCTCGAATGCGACAGGCGCGTTTATGTCGCCGATCTGCTCCGCGACGAACTGGCACCTGCCATTCCCGCCGTGCGCGCACGCCCTCTCCATCACGATCATCCGCCTCCCTGTCGAGTGGGTCAGGTATCCTGCAATCAGGCCGGACTCGAATATGTGAAGCGTCGCGTCAAGGTTTATCTTGCAGTCCTGGTGGTGGGACATCTCGAATATTGCGCTGCTCTTGTGCGGGTGGTATAGGATGTTTGAGAACCCCGCATTTGTGAGCGCATTGATAAGTATGTGCAGCGAATTTGTCCCGTTGCGCAGCTCGGAGAGCCTGTATCCCGCCTGAAAACCTGAGTTGTATCCCATCGCCCTTGTGGAGGGGGTTAGGTTGTAGAGCAGCTCGATTAGAAGGTCCGAGCTTTTCATCGTTGAGAGGGGCGAGCCGATCCTTGAGATTAGCAGGTCATGGAAGGAGGAGGATGTTGCCTTCGGGGGAGCGCGCTTTGGAACGGCCTTTCTTGCGGGCTTTCGCCTTGCAATCTTGCGAGGGCTTGGCTTTTGCTTTCCCCCGGCGGCCTTGCGTTTCTTGATTGCCATCAAATCAGTTTGTACTATCTACGCTCAATAGGTAGATAAATTTTGCCCTATCTTTTCCTTTGCAGCCTCCCTTTCTTTATCGTGCATGTCGCCGAGAGCCTCTCAAGATGGTGGTAGGAAACGGCAATGTTGAAGAGGATAAGAAGCGCGAATATCTCAAGCTGGTAGTTGCCCACGAACGCTACCACATCACTCACTGTTGCGGCGTTTAGCGCAAAGAGGTAGAGTATTGATGAGATTATAGGCACGGAGCAGTTGCATCCTGCAATCACTCCTCCAAGAACTGTGCTGATTATGCTTGCCGCCCCCTCAAACTCGCTCTCCATTGTGAGCAAGGAGAGCCTTATCGAGTATGCGCTGATGATAAGCAGTACTGATGCGCTTATCGCAAGCAGATAGAACATTATTGCAGGGGTGGTGACAAAGATGAATCCGCCCGGAGCGTTTAGCGCTATTACGTACTGGATCAAAAAGTAGTAGGCGATTGCGACTATCGCTGTGAGCGCGATGATTAGCCGTGACTTGAAGATTGCCTTGAAGATCTCAAAGACTCCCATCTAGATCTAGTACCCGTTTGCCTTCTCTATCGCCTTTATCGCAGGCAGTGCGCACACCGGAGCCGAGTTGCCAATTGAAGGGCACGTCATCGCAATGTAGAGGTCTGCTCCGGCATACTGCTCCCACGCAAAGACGTTGTTTGGGGTTGCTATCTGCCTGAGCACATCGGCGTGCGTCATGTTCATGATGGTCCTTGTCCCGTTTGTGAATGCGATTGCATCAGCTCCAGGGACAACGTTGCGCCCCCAGATTGTATATGGGGTTCCCTGGAAGTTGTTTAGGGCAAGAAGCACGCTCGTTGCATTGATGTATGACCCAATTCCAAGAGTCTGGGCCTGGTTTTGGAAGTATGATAGAGACTGGACTTGGAAGCCCTGCTTTATCGGGGACTCGTACTCTATTGGAAGGAAGCTGATGTATGGGCTGGAGTAGTTTGCGCCGAAGCTTGCGCCAGAAGAGGTGTTGTAGTTGACTGACTTCCAGTAAATGGTTGGGACATCCCCGTCCTGCAGCGCGCTGTATCCGTTGTAGAGTGCGCCGAACTGTCCGAACTTTGCAAGCGCAAGAGCCATGGCCCACCTGTTCTCAGCACAGTAGATGCAGGATATTGCGCCAAGGTAGATTACCGAAGGCTTCCCGTTTACCACCAGAGTGTTTGTCTGCTGCGGCTGCGCCGTCCCCACGTTTGGAAGCGAGTGGTTTAGATACATCTCACCTGCAGTCTCATAGTTTGCAAGAGATGCATTGTTTATCACGGAGAGCTGCGCAGGAGTAAATGGCTGGTCTATTCCCGCAAGCGTGTTGCCGAAGTTAGGCGAAGGTCCCTGCAGGAGCGTCATGACTATCGGAATTGCGCCCATTAGAAATGCTACAACTCCAATCACAAGAGCCGCAATGGCGATCATCCTTGTGGTCTTTATCATCTGCTCTAGCCTCTTTGTCGCATTCTTTGAATCGTTTCTTGTTGGCATGAAAAACACTATAGAAATAATCTGAGCTTGCCCTTGCAGGCTCAATTATTATTATCTTTGTCTGATAACTATATAATAGTTCATCAAGGCGCTTTTATGTATCAGAGCACTGCTTCACTTTCAAGGGTTGTCCAGGAGACAGCGGAGCTCTCGGATGCCCACTGCCACCTGAATCTTTTTGAGAACCCGGAGATTGCAGTCCACGAGGCGGCCTCTGGGGGCGTGAGGATAATCCTTGCGACAGGCGGAAGCGGAATAGACAATGCGCAGGTTGCGCAGCTTGCAAAGAAGGACATAGTCTTCGGGGTGATCGGCATTTCCCCGGACTTTGCGGAAAGCGAGGCATACGCGATTGAGGAGATTGCAAAGATTGTGAAGTCCAATGGGAAGATAGTGGGAATAGGCGAAATTGGGCTTGACTTCAAGATCGCAAAGGATGAGAGGGCGATTGATGTGCAAAAGAGCGCCTTTGAGAAGCAGATAATAATTGCAAACGAGCTGGGCCTTCCGGTGGTGATCCACTCAAGGGGATCGCTTAGGGAAGTCCTCGAGATATTGGACAAGCACCACGTGAAGAGGGCGATGTTCCACTTCTTTGAGGGTGATGAGGTTGACGCCCGCGAGCTTGTGAAGCGCGGATACCTAATGTCCGTGCCGCCTGTTGAAAACAGCAAGAGGAAGAGGGCGATACGGGAGATAGACCTGCACAACATAGTTGTTGAGACCGACTCGCCGGTTGTTGGGAAGAGCCCGCTTGATGTAAAGCGCTCGCTTGAGATGATCGCAAAGATACGCGGGATGCAAGTTGGGGAGCTCGCAAGGATAACGACAGAGAACCTAAGGGAGTTCTTTTATATCTAAGGATTCAAGATTATATCATGGGCCCGTAGCTCAGCTTGGATAGAGCGGCAGACTTCTAATCTGTAGGTCGCGGGTTCAAAATATCTTATGAAAATCCCGCCGGGCCCGTAATAAGAAAAAGTGATTTTATGACAAAAGATGACAAGGCATTCGATGAGGCAATAGCGCAGGTGAGACAGCAAATAGACCAGCTTTTGGGGGACAACAGTGTTCCTAGAAACGTGAAGGCGGCGCTTGAGGAGGCGAAAAAGTCGCTTGACAGCAAGGAGAGCTATGCGGTCAGGGCAAGCTCCGCGACTTACAAAATAGATGAGATTTCAAATGACATCAATCTCCCCCCTTATGCAAGGACGGTGATTTGGAATCTGCTCAGCATGCTTGAAGGAATAAAGGAGTAAACTTACCCTTCCCAGACATCCCTGTCTCTCCACCTTCCGCCATATCCTCCCCTCTTTTTCCTGTCTCTCATAACGCTTGAAAATATCTCATAGCCAGAGAGAAAGCTTGTCCCCGTTGCGGCGATAGATATCGGCGTTGGGCCCCTTACCAAATCGGTTGCAATTATTATCAGGCTCAGCCCCAGCACCGCTCCGTTTGTGATCAGCTCCTTTGCCCTTGATGAAACCTGATCCGTCGCGCGCGTCTTTCTTACAACCATACAAGTCACTTGATGAATAACTTGGGTTTGATCGCTCTGTTTATAAAATAACATCACGTTTTCGTTTAAGGCCCCAAAATTCTCTAAAAGGTTTTATACCTATTTTGAGCATCTCTCATGGGGGCTAATGGACATTCAGAATAAGCTTATTGTGGAGCTTGCAACTCGTCTCAACAACAGGGTAGTCATAGCCTCGGACATCACCGATGTTGACCTTGCCGGCATCGACATGCAGGCGCTCACCGCAAGGGTGGAGGCCTTTTTTTCGGAGAAGCAGGGAGTCGCGATCTTGACAAAGCAGATCTTCGAGCAGGTGGTAAAGGCGCAGACCGAGGAGAAGCTTCCGGAGGTGATCGAGATCTCAAGGTCGAGCGACTTCAAGCCGCTTGCAAAGGAGTTCGACAAAAAGTTTACGGTCAGGCAGAGCAGGCTCGAGAAGACGGGGGGAACCGCGGCGGACTTCACGGATTATTTCAGGGACAGATTCCAAAAGCTCAGGGAGTTCATAATGATGCACCGCTCGATGATGTCCGGAATGCTCCGTAGCGTGGATGCAATCAAGATGTACGCAGAAGGGAAGGAAGTCGGAGTGATAGGGATGGTGTATGACAAGATAGTCACAAAGAACGGAAACATACTGATCACGCTTGAGGATGAGGAGGGCACGGCAAAGATCCTTTTTGTAAAGTCGGCAAACCCGCAGCAAAACGCGGTGTTTGAGAACGCAAAGAAGCTTGTTAGCGAGGATGTGATTGCGATAAAGGGGAAGATATACAACAAGCTCGTGATCGCAAACCAGATGATCTGGCCGGACATTCCGATACACACTAGAAAGCCGACCGAGAGCGACATCGCTGTCGCCATGATGTCCGATGTGCATGTTGGCAGCAAGCTCTTCATGGAGAAGGAGTTCAGCTCAATGCTCAAGTGGCTAAACGGCAACATAGATTCAAAGAAGGAGCTTGCGGGCAAGATAAAATACATCATAATCAACGGAGACGTTGCGGACGGAATTGGTGTCTATCCCAATCAGGACAGGGACCTTGCGATACTAGACATCTACAAGCAGTACTCAATCTTCTTTGATTTCCTCTACTCGATTCCGGAGTACATTGAGGTTTTTGTGACTCCGGGGAACCACGATGCGGTGCAGCTTGCAGAACCGCAACCGCCCCTCACAAAGGACCTGCTGGGAGACTTTGCGATGGACAATGTGCATATCATCTCAAATCCCTCGCACATAAACATAGAGGGGCTCAAGGTGCTCGCATACCACGGCACCTCTCTTGACTCCGTGATACAAAACATTCCGGACTGCAGCTATGCAAAGCCGGAGGTTGCAATGGCGGAAATACTAAAGAGGCGCCACCTCTCGCCAATATACGGAAGGAATGTTATAGTTCCTGCAAAGACCGACTCGCTTGTAATCGATGAGGTTCCGGACATACTCCACATGGGACATGTCCACAAGAACGGAGTGAGCGATTACCACGGGACGCTGATAGTCAACAGCGGAACCTGGCAGGCAAGAACCGCTTTCCAGGTAAAGCAGGGGCACGTCCCGTCGCCGGGAGTCATGCCAGTATACGAATCAAAGAGCATGATGCTCTCAAACGTCGATTTCAACCATCTAGAGTGATTAATATGGACACAAAAGAGTACTTTGCATCCCTTTCAAAGGGTTACGAGGCTGCGCAGAGCACGGCGCAGCTTGCAAGGAGCAAGGGATTTGACCCTGAGACTTTTGTGGAGATAAAGATTGCGCCTGATATCGCCAGCAGGGTTGAGGGAATCATCGGGATTCCAGGGATTGCGGAGATCATCAAGAGCAAGGAGAAGCACCAATCAAAGTCCGAGCTTGCCTTTGAGGTGGTAAAGGAGATCTGCACGAATGAGAAGTTCTCAAACTACGAAACGGTAAAGAGGCTTGAGCTTGCGGTGAGAGTGGGGCTTGCCCTCCAGACAGACGGAGTGCTTGTCGCCCCTACCGAAGGGGTCTACGGGATAACCCAGTACAAGAACGCTGACGGCTCGGAGTATCTCGCAATGGTTTTCACCGGGCCGATCAGGAGCGCGGGAGGAACGTCGGTCGCGCTTTCGGTCGCATTCGCAGATTATGCAAGGAGGATTTTCAATCTCGGGGCGTATCAGCCGACCCAGGAGGAAATTGAAAGGTATGTGGAGGAGGTCGAAATTTACAACGCCAGGGCGGTTAGGCTCCAGTACAAGCCTAGCGACGATGATTTAAGGGCAATCGTGAAGAGCTGCCCGATCTGCGTCGATAGCCTTCCAACGGAGGACATGGAGGTCAGTGTGCACAGGGACATGAAAAAGATAGGGCTTGACGGCAAGGAGGTTAGAGTCTCAAATAGGATACGAGGGGGAATTCCACTGGTGCTCTGCGAGGGTATTGCCCAAAAGGCAAAGAAGGTGCTCAAGGAGATAAAGAACGTCGGACTCGACTGGAGCTGGCTTAACAATGTGATCAAGGTTGAGAAGACCGACAAGTCGCAAAAGGTCGAGCAGAAAGACGGCGCAAGGTCATTCCTTGATGAGCTTGTTGCAGGGCGACCGATTCTCTCCTATCCGGGGGCGACGGGCGGATTTAGGCTAAGATATGGGAGAAGCAGGTTCACAGGCATTGCAGCAATGGGGGTGAACCCCGCAACGATGATACTCACAATGGGATTCATGGCAACCGGAACGCAACTGAAAATGGAAAGCCCAAGAAAGGGATGCGTCGTAACCCCGGTGGACTCTATTGAGGGGCCGTTCATCAGGCTAAAGTCAGGGGAGTCGATGCGAGTCAATGATCCAGAGACCGCAAACAGGGTAAAGGACGAGCTTGATGAGATTCTCTCGGTGGGGGACATACTCATAACCTTCGGTGACTTCAGGAATGCGAACGCGATCTTGATGCCAAGCAGCTATGTGGAGGAGTTTTGGGAGGCGCAGCTGCGCGACAAGGACAAGGAGGCAAAGCCGGACCACCAGCAAATTGATTTCAGGAACGCTTATGCGATTTCGCTCAAGCATGACATCCCGATTCATCCGAAGTTCCTCTTCGAGTTCCAGGCGCTAAACGGTCAGGAGCTCCTTGGGATAGCAAAGGAGATCGCAGCGAACAGCGAGATTGCAAAATCGGGCGAGTCGCTCTTTGGGATAGAGAAGATTTCGCTTGAGAACAAGCAGGCAACAAAGGGCGGGCTAGAGGTCCTGACAGTTCCCCACGTTTTAGAAAATGGGAGAATAATCATTTCAGGAGAGAATGCGCAGAGCCTTGTCGCATCCCTTGGATTTGCATCTGGCACGAATGGAGTGCTTGACATCAGCGAAAGGGCACTTGAAAAATATGTCGGACTTGAGGAAAAGGAGAGCATTGAGCTAATCGGGGCAATCGCGCCGTTTAGGGTGATGAAGAGGTCGACGTTCATCGCAGCAAGGATTGGAAGGCCAGAGAAGGCAAAGGAGAGGATGATGAAGCCTGCTCCAAACGCGCTCTTCCCTATCGGTGACTTTGGCGGAAAAGAGAGAAACATAACAAAGGCATATCTCAACGACCCAAACAAATTCGGAAACAGGAAGTTTGTGGCCAACATTGCAAGATACACCTGCCCTAGCTGCAAGCGAATGATAGAGACCCCTAAGTGCTATGACTGCGATGTCAATGCTGTGATACTGCGAGTTTGCGACAAGGATAACACGGTAACCAAGGAGAAGATGTGCCCTATCTGCAACACTGAGACGCGGGCTTCAGAAGAAAGGGAGATAGATGTTGCAAAGCTCATCTCGAGCGCCACAAAGAAGCTTAGGATCTCAAAAATGCCCGACACCGTCAAGGGGGTAAAGGGACTCATGAGCAAGGACAAGAAGGTCGAGGCAATTGAGAAGGGGATACTAAGGAGCCTAAACGGGCTTTGGGTCTTCAAGGACGGGACAATCAGGTTTGATGCGACCGACGTTCCAATCACCCACTTCTACCCAAAGGAGATGAATGTGAGCGTCGAGAAGCTCAGGGAGCTTGGATACGACAGGGATTACTACGGAAACGAGCTCAAGGATGAGAACCAGCTGGTAGAAATCAAGCACCAGGACGTAATACTAAGCAAGAACGGCGGGGCGTACATGCTCAAGACCACGCACTTCCTAGACGACCTTCTAACAAAGTTCTACGGAGTGGATCCCTTCTACAACGCATTCACGATAAACGACCTGGTCGGGCACATGGTAATCTCGCTCTCCCCGCACACCTCATGCGGAGTGCTGGGAAGGATCATCGGGTTCACAGATGCAAACGTCGGATTTGCGCACCCATACACGATCTGCGCAAGGAGAAGGAATTGCGACGGCGATGAGGATACGACAATGCTCCTGCTCGACGGGCTGGTCAACTTCTCGAGGAGCTACCTGCCTACGAACATCGGAGCGACCATGGACGCACCAATAATTCTCTCGCCAAACGTATTCCCAGAGGAGGTGGACGAGGAAGTCCATGTCATGGAAGTTGGGACCGAGTTCTCGCTTGATTTCTTCAACAAGACGCTCGCAAGGGCATCGCCATCCGAAGCGGTGGTCGAAACGGTGAAGGACAGGCTGCAGAAGGGGGAGGAGAGATTCATGAATCTTAAATTCACGCACCTCTCAACGCAGAACACAATCGCTGTCTCGCCAAAGAGAAGCCTGTATGCGATCTTGAACAACATGCAGAGCAAGATTGACGCGGAGTTCAAGCTCATGAACATGATCAGGGCTGTGGACAAGAGAGACGCCGCAAAGAGACTGATAATAAGCCACTTCATACCGGACCTTATCGGAAATCTCCACACATTCTCAAGGCAGGGCTTTAGGTGCGTCGTCTGCAACGCAAAATACAGGAGGATGCCGCTCCTTGGAACATGCACAAAGTGCAAGGGGAAGCTTTTGCTCACCGTCTCTAAGGGCGGAATCGAGAAGTACCTTGAGATCGCGATAAAGCTGGGAGACGACTACAGCCTTGAGCCATACATCAGGCAGAGGATCAAGCTGATAAAGGAGGAGATAAACAACCTATTCGGAGAGGAGGTCGTCCTGGACACAAAACAGTTCAACCTAAGCAAGTTCATGTGATTAGAGCTGCTCCTTGTTAATCTTTTTAATCGCAGCCTCAAGAATGTCCATCCCCTTCTCCAAGTTCTGCTGTGAGATAGTTATCGGGGGGATTATCCTGATTGTCGAGATTCCCGCAGGAAGCAAAAGCAGGCCGTTCATGAAGCACTCCTCAATTATCTTTCCCCTCTCTGCTATCGCAGGCTCCTTTGTCCTCATGTCCCTTATGAGTTCGACACCGATCATCAGGCCTATTCCCCTGACATCCCCAATGATCGCATACTTCTCCTTCATTTCCTCAAGCCTGTTCATCACATAGGATCCCTTCGACTTAACGCCGTTCTGAAGCGACTTGAGGTTTTTCTTTACATAATCAAGCGACGCATTTGCCGCAGCTATCGATGCAAGGTTGCCGCCAAAAGTGTTTGCGTGCGCACCCGCAGGTATGTCGCCCAGGGAGTGCCTCGTTATTGTCGCGCCTATCGGAAGGCCTCCTCCAAGCGCCTTTGCCATAGTGTAGATATCAGCCTCGACGCCGAAGTTGTCAAGCGCGAGGAACTTTCCCGTCCTCATGTATCCCGCCTGGACCTCATCAGAAACAAGAAGTATCCCATGCTCGTCCGCAAGCTCCCTGAGCTGCTTGAAGAAGCCTTTTGGGGGAACGATGTATCCGCCCTCTCCCTGGACGGGCTCGATGAAGATTGCCGCAAACTCTTTTGCGGGCACCTCTTTTGCGAAAATTGTTTTCTTGATGTAATCAATGCATGCACTTGCGCAGTCGTGATTCTCATCGTGGTTTAATCCGCACCTGTATGGATTTGGGAAATGCGCGTGCACTACTCCGTTAAACGGGCCGAAATGCTCCTTTTGGATCGCCTTTGATGCCGTGAGGCCAAGCGACCCAAGAGTCCTTCCGTGGAATGCGTTGTAAAATGCAAGAACGTACGGCCTCTTTGTGAAGAGCTTTGCGAACTTTATCGCAGCCTCGTTCGCCTCGGTGCCCGAGTTCGAGTAGAAGACCCTGCCAAAGCCCTTGGGGAACATTGTGAGCAGCTTCTCCGTGAACTCGACGGGCTCCTGCACATAGAAATCCGTGAACGCCGGGTGCATAAGCCTGTCGACCTGTTTTTTTACTGCATCCCTTATCTGCCTGTTTCCATTCACGCCGAGCGTATACACGCCGATGAAGCTTGAGAAGTCGATGAACTTGTTTCCCGCGATGTCATAGGCAAAGTCCCCGTCGCCGTGCGAGGGAACGAATCGATAGTGCTCCCTTGTGGTCTTTATCATCACCTTGGAGTCCCTCGAAATGAGCGAATTGATCTTTCCGTTTATCTTGGTTGCCATCAAAATACACTTGTAGTGCCGAATCAAAATTCTTATTGGTTTGCCTTGCACTCTCATAGATAGGATTTTATTTTGATTGTGCGTTAGCTATACCATGCAACAGGTAAAGCGAGCGCAATCCGCGATGGAGTATCTGATGACCTACGGGTGGGCGGTGCTCGTGATAGCGGTTGTCTTGGGTGCGCTCTACCAGCTTGGCGTCTTCAATCCGAATAGTCTTTCAGGTAGGGCACAGCCGGGCTCGTGCCAAATACTCAGGCCAAACGGTCCGAACACAACCTCGCTAATCAGCCTGCAGGGGGTGTGCGGCTCGCAGCTTCCGCAGTTTGTGGCGCAGTTCAACGGGAATGGAGGGTACATCAACTTCGGAAACTCGATACTTCTAAGTCCAGAGGCGGGCGCAACTGGCGCGATGACGCTTTGCATGTGGTACTCTGTGACCTCACTAACAGGATACGTCGGGCCTACGCTCAAGGGACAGGGAGTCCCGAGCTATGGAGCGGGGTGGGAGTACACGCTTGACCAGCAGGGGACCGCGCAGGGCTTCACGGTATGGAAGAGCAACGGCGCAGCGGTGATATCTAGCTACTCGACAGGCGCCCAGCCAACGGTCGGAACCTGGCAGTTCTCATGCTTCACCTACAACTATGCGGGAGGCAATGCGTACTACTATCTAAACGGCGTGCAGCACTCCGCAGCCTTCACTGGAGGAAACGGCCCTGCAACCCAGGGAACGGGCAACTTCATCGTTGGGGGAGGGGAGAATAGCTACTCAAAGGTGATGATAGGAAACGTGCAGATGTACAATGCTTCACTCTCTGCAAGCGAGATCAGCTCGCTCTATATCGAGGGAATAGGAGGGGCGCCGATACAGCTCAGGAACCTTGTTGGATGGTGGCCGCTCAACGGAAACAGCCAGGACTACAGCGGGGATCTGCTCAACGGCGTTGCAAACAGCATCTCTTTCACTGGAAGCTGGACAAACGGGTACAGCAACCACTGATTTTAGTTCATCGCAATGACTAGTGCCCCGATTATTGCAATTGCCATCCCAATCCATTGAAGCTTTGTGAGCCTTTCTTTGTATGCAAAATAAGCAAGGAAGGTCACGGAGATCGGGAGCGCTGAGACGAATATGCTTCCTAGCGAGAGCACATTGTACTGTATCACAAACCCGAATGTCGCATTTCCAAAGCCGTCAAGCAACCCCGTCGCTATTGCTGTGACCAATAGAGGGGCAATCAGGGAACCCCTGAGCCTTGGTATCCTTTTCTGCTTAAGGTAAATAGCAAACAGCGCAAGCGCTATCACCATGCCCACGACTCTGGAGATGAGAAGGACGGCTCCAACCTCTTGGGACGAGATGATTGCGTACGATGCAATAATCCAGTATCCGGCCCATGAGACGTTTGCGACAAGCGCTGGAATTAGCTTTCTGTTGAGCTCAAAGTTGTCGTTCGTGATTATCAGGACCACTCCTAGGAAAATCGTGATGCCCCCAACGGCCTGTATCGCGGTTATGGGCTCGGCCAGCACAAAGATGCTGAATATTAAAAGTAGCGCGGGCTGGATCAGGCCTATCCCCGTCGTGTTCGATATCTGCTCTGTCTCAAGCGACTTGTAGTATAGCACATAGCCGGCTGCGAAGATTATCCCGGATGCGACCGAAAGGAAAATTTCATAGTAGCTCAGATTGAAGCCCGAGAGCAAAAAGAAAACCAAAAGGGGGAACAGGCCGAAGAACAAGACAAGCACTGATCCCCTAAGCGTCCCGGCGAGCATTGCGACGCGACGCTCAAGGATGAGGGAAAATGAGAATGCGATAAAAGTTGCAGCTATTGCAAGAAGTCCCGGAGAGATCATCTTCTCACAGGCTCATTACTTCTTTGCCTTTGGTGCCTTCTCTGCCTTTGGCCTCTCGATCTCAAGGGCCCTGTAGAGCTGCTCTTCGTTCTTTGGGTCGATCTTCTCGTTTAGGAACTCAAGGTGCGTGACGTTGCACTTCCTGTCGTGCGGCCTTATGCTCGTCACGATGTGAACGTTTCCCTTGTCTACTAGCTTTGTGATGACTGCCTTTGATCCTGCGTCCCTTCCGAACTTCTTTATGCAAACTCTTCCTACTTCCATTAGTGCCATGCTATCACGTTTATTATCTTGTTTAGTATTGATTCTCAAGCTATTTAATGTTATTGCGGAGATTGTACGCCTCGATTATTTTCGTCGCCACCTGCTCTGCGAATATCTCGTCAGTCTCAATCACAAGGTCGAACGGCTTGAGGTCCTTCCCGAAATCAATCCCGTAGAGCTTCTTGTATAGGCTGATGTTTTCATCGTCCCTTATCTTTGTTGCCTTGGTGCTCTCGTTTATGTGGGAACTGTCCCTAAGCGACATCCTTCCAGCCCTGCTGCCTTGGGTTGCGCCGAGCCAGACCTTGAAGCCCACCTTTGAGAGCCATGGGGCGGTGTAGCTTGTGACAACGTAGTTGCCCTCCTCGATTTTCTGTACGATTCTCCTGTCCGCCTCCTTGTCAAAGTCCGGGTTCCCGTCCCTCTCCCTGAGGAACTTTATCCCTTCGGGCGTGTCCCACCACTCCGGGCCGGTGACGGTGTATCCCCTGTCCCTTGCCATCTCCTTTAGTATGTCGCCGCCGCCAAGCAGGGTGTAGCCTAGCTTCTTTGCTATTATCGTGGCTACGGTGGTCTTGCCAGAGGCTGGCATGCCACATAGGATTATCGATTCCATTTTAATGCGCTCCCTAAAGGAATTAGTGTGCAATCATTTGCAGCACATACTGCTTTTGCTTTATGTTGATTGAGTTGAGCTTCATCTCTCCGTTCTCAATCCTTGAAGCGAGCTTTATCACTTCCGCATTGCAGCCCGCGCAGAGCACTCCTCCGAACTTCCTTGAGTTCGTCTTGAGGGACTTGCCCTTTGCGCCCTTCTTTATGGATATTCCATTAAGCTCAGCGCCGCAGATTGCGCAGTGAGGAAAAGAGTTCTTCTTTCTCTCGTAGTGGACCACATTCCTCTTTGAAGGGGTCACTCGGGATAGCCTTCTGTAGCTTCTTGATCTGTACATTGGTCTTGGCAAATAAACACCGTTAAGTATTAGTAAAATTGATTAGTCTCTGCACATATAAAAAGTTATTGCTGGGGGGCGGTTTCCTTGAGTTTCTTGAGCCTTTTCTTATCAAGCGACATGAGCGTCATTGAGGTCAAAAAGCCGATGATGAACGTCACCACTATGAAAAGGGTCTGATAGTGGAGGTCGAACGGGAAGACCGCGTTTGCGGCCGCTGCTGCAAATGCGAAAGGCAGCGCATAGTAGTATACCACTATGAAGAGCGGGAAGACAACCAGCATCGGCTTTAGCTGGTTCTTCATGCTCTGCGAGACTATCGCCATGACCTCCTTTTGCTTTGCATCAAGGACCTCCTTGCTTGTGTTGCCAGCCTTGGTGAGCTCCATGAGCTCATCGGATTTCGCCTTTATCGTGTCCTGCATCTCGTACATCCTGTCCATGTTTGAGAGCCTTCGCTGCACAAACACCGCAAGGAGCGCGTATGCCACGCCGATAACTATGATTTCGTATCCGATTAATTGCATTTTTTCACTCAAATGTTTCCGTGACTATTGCATTCGCCTGCGCGATTGCCTCGTCCACCTTTCCTTCCTTGTTCTTGATTATGTAAATCGGAATCCCGATTATTGCAGCGTAAGTGCCAATCAGCGATAGATTTACCTCCCTTTGCTCCTCAAGGTCTGTCTCGTCCTCCACGTCCCTTCTTCGCATCAGGTCCTTGCTCCTCCTTGCGATGATGTCATGCGAGCTTGAGTCGACGTAGACTATGGTCATTATCTCATCAAGGCTCTGCAGCTCGTCAATCGTGAAGCCAGGCACGAACCTTGGTCCGCTCCTGATTGATGCGTGCGTATCAAGTATAAGGTTTGAGGTCTCCTTCCTTATCGAATCGAAGACTGTGTTCCTTATCCTCTTGATATCATCTGAGTTGAGCTTCCTCATGTCGTCCCTGTCAGATACGCCGTAGTCCCTCTTTGCAACATTGAACATCTCTGTTCCTATGTTGAGCAGCCTGTACTGCGCGCCCTTTACTCCCTTGAGAACGGAAGACTTTCCGGCTCCTGGAGTTCCGACAAAGATGATGATTTTTCCCATTTAGACCAATCGGTGGACTCTATTTTTACTCTCCGCCCATTCCTGGCATTCCGCCAGGAGGCATTCCTCCGCCTCCTCCAGATCTGCCCTTCGAGCTGATCATGTCGTCAATCCTGAGGATTATCTCGGCTGCCTCTGAGGCGCTTGCGATTGCCTGAAGCTTGACCTTCAAAGGCTCAATCACTCCGAGCTTCTCCATGTCGGAGACAGTCTCATGGTAAATGTCAACTCCGTAGACCCTTCCTGCCTTGCCCTTGTGCTTTGACCTTAGCTGCACAAGCGTGTCAATTGAGTCCATTCCAGCGCTCTCTGATAGAGTCTTTGGAACTACCTCAATTGCATCAGCAAAAGCCTGGATTGCAAGCTGCTCCTTTCCTCCGATTGTTCCTGCGTACTCTCTTAGGCCGTTTGCAACATCAATCTCGATGCTTCCTCCTCCGAGAACGTACTTTCCAACCTCGACTGCAGATGCGAGCGCGCCGATGACGTCGTTGAGGGATCTTTCGACCTCATTAACTACCTGTGGTGTTGAGCCCCTTGCGAAAATCGTGACAGACTTTGGATCCTTGCACTTCTCTACAAAGACCATCTGCTCTCCTGCAACCTTTCTCTCTTCGACCTGTCCTGCAAATCCAAGATCTGCTGCTGACAAATCATCAAGGCTTGTGACAAGCCTTGCTCCTGTTGCCTTTGCGAGCTTCTCCATGTCGGACTTCTTAACCCTTCGAATTGCAACCACTCCTGCCTTTGCAAGGTAGTGCTGGGCGACGTCGTCGATTCCCTTCTGGACAAACACTACGTTTGCTCCGGACTTTGCGACTTTGTCAGCCATGGTCTTTAGCATCTTCTCTTCCTGCGTTAGGAAGGCCTGCATCTGCTCTGGCGATGTGATCTCGATTCTTGCATCCGTCTCTGTCTTTTCAATTTCAAGAGCAATGTCAAGTATTGCGATCTTTGCGTTCTTCACGAGCTTTGGCATTCCTGGGTGGGTTATCTCCTTGTCCACAAGAACTCCGTTGATGAACTCTGTGTCCTCAATCGATCCCCCCTCCTTCTTCTCGAGCTTTATGAAATCGCGGTCGATCTTCGTCTTTGTTCCCTCCTTTGTTGCAACCTGCTTGAGCGCCATGTTGGCGAGCTTTGCAAGGTGCTTCTTTGTGACATCAGAGCCGATGTTCTTTGACGCCATTGCGATAAGCGCAATCCTCTCGAGCTTGTCCTGATTCTCAATAGTGAGGCTCGTTGAGTTGTCCTCCAAAATGACCTTTGCGTGCTCCGCCGCCATCTTGTATCCCTTAATGATCGTTGTTGGGTGAATTCCCTGCTCAATTAGGTTTCCAGCCGCCTTGAGAAGCTCTCCTGACATTATAACAGCAGTTGTTGTTCCGTCGCCGACCTCCTTGTCCTGGGTCTTTGCGATCTCCATCATTATCCTTGCGATTGGGTGCTCGACATTCATCTCCTGCAAGATTGTCGCACCGTCGTTTGTGATGACGATGTCTCCAAGCTCAGAGACGAGCATCTTGTCCATCCCCTTAGGGCCAAGAGTGGTCTTCACTATTCCTGCAACTGCATAAGCAACAGCGATGTTTGTCCTCTGCGCATCCCTTCCGAGAACTCTCGATGAGCCCTCAGGCAAAACTACATATTGTCCAGATTGATTTTCAGCCATTTTTACACCTTGTATAAGTAGGAATTAAGAGAATTGTATGAATCAGCCAATACGGCCTTCCCAAGGGCAGTATATCGATAGTAATATGCCCTGCAATATACTTAAAGCTTTCGAGGGGGTTAAAAAGGCTTTAGAGCTCCGAAATCTGGTAGTATTCAGGATTTAGTACAAAGATGTCGTTCATCTGCGAAATTCCAGATGGCCCAACGCGCTTTACGTTCTTTTCGATCACGTTCAGAATTTTGAAGTGCTGCATCCCGTTTAGCACATTTACCTCTCCGCCCTGATTATAGACTGCGGTGTAGGTTTCCTTGGGATGCGATAGAAGATTCTTCGAGGCAAGCACGGTGATGAGAAACTCAAGGTTTTTACCCTCCACGAATTTACTGAACTTCTCTGCTGTGGAG
>JAGWHN010000099.1:470-723 GCA_028866785.1 Microcaldota archaeon | reverse complement strand
AGTTATAAACCCTAAGATTGTTCTCTAATTGATTTCATGGACAATATGCATTATCTCCTAGTGGGATTGGTACTAGTAGCCATAATCCTGAGCGGGCTTAGCTACATGAAGCTGACCGCAGCGGCGCCAAACACGCAGAACCAGAGCACCTCGCTCTCATCGATCGACACGGTGCTCTTGCAGGGACAGACGATTCCTGCGGGTAGTTACATCCACCTAATGGACATCTCCCCTGAGCAGGTCGTGATTGGTC
>JAGWHN010000099.1:0-460 GCA_028866785.1 Microcaldota archaeon | reverse complement strand
ACCTTGCATTCAAGCTGCCTTGCGCGCTCAACGGAACCTCTCCGTTTGTGCTTCTCCTAGGTTCTGCGCCATCATTTAGCGCGCTACACCTAAACCAGAGCGAGGAGCTAACAAAGATCTCGACAGGCGGACAGCTTTGCATCTACCACTTCTATGTAGGGAAGGGATATGCAAACCCAGCCACTTTGGAGCTAACTGACGTTGCTCTGCTCAACCCGACAAACCAGTCTATAACCCTCCCAGCAACCACAACAGCGGTCATCTCGCTGAACAAGGTAATACCAGCGTAACTGCTGGAATTTTTTTATTTTTCTTTTTCTGTTTTATTTTTAGGATTGGTAGCTTCAGCTCTGCCTGAGCATCTCTGAAACCAGTTTGTTGAACGACTCCTGCTTGCTGTTGAACTGGTTCATGAGCTCCCTTGCATGGTGGTCGTTTTCCGCCTTGAACTCCTCGCCTG
>JAGWHN010000098.1:376-726 GCA_028866785.1 Microcaldota archaeon | reverse complement strand
GAGCTCTACAAGCTGCGCGATAGGCTAATAGACCAGGCGATAGCGGAGCGCACAAAATCCCCAAGCCTTCTAAGAAAGCTTTCCTATAGCAAGTACCCCGAGGTCAGATACGAGGTTGGAGGCAATGATGCAACTCCGAATTCGGTTAGGTGGGAGATGCTTGGCGATAAGGAGTGGACAGTCTTGTATGCGCTCGCAGGGGTGACAAGATCCAACGACATGCTTGAGATATTGCTCAAAAACCCTGAGATCAGGGTCGCAGGAAGGGCCGCAAGGAGTGAGCACCTCTCAGACACTAGGCTGTGCATCATGGTGGGCGATGAGGATGAGACCTATTCGGAGCGGATAAG
>JAGWHN010000098.1:0-366 GCA_028866785.1 Microcaldota archaeon | reverse complement strand
ATAAAGCCGGAATTTTGCGCTGCGATCTGGAAGGAGTACGGAAGGTCGCAGATTCATGAGCTTGAAAGATTCGTCTCACTTTACGGGGAAGAGGGCGTAATATTCGGAGCAAGGCAGCCTTCAAGAGAGAAGCTTGAGGACTTTTTGAGGCCTGAGGCGAGGGACTCCTCTTTTGCAAAAAAGGCTTCAGACAAAATAGCCCAAAAGCCAACGCAAAGATGGTCAAAGCCTGGGCCCAAGATACAGGCGTAATGTAAGCGGATGTGACGGGATTCGAACCCGCAACCTCTGGCTCCGCAAGCCAATGCGCTATCCAAGTTGCGCCACACATCCATAGCTTTTTTATATGTTTTCGTATATATTAAC
>JAGWHN010000097.1 GCA_028866785.1 Microcaldota archaeon | reverse complement strand
GTGGGGAGCAGGGATGCTGGGCCTTGGCATTTTGGGGATGGCAGCCCCGGGATACGCCGCAAACTTCATAGCGGCGATGGGGTCCATCTATCCGGGCTTTGCGGCAACGCCCATCGGCTCTGTGATCGGAGGGATCCTCGGGCTTATTGACGGGGCGGTTGCCGGCGCGATCTTCGCGTACATCTACAACCGCTTCTCTGATTAGGGAGATCCGCAGCAGTTTTCCTTTGGGAAAAAGGCGCAGAAAACGCTTTTAGCCATTTTTGCGCAATGGCGGTTAGGTGACATCATGGCAATAAAAAATAGGCACAAATCAAAGGTAAGGAGGCTAAAGAAGGCGCTTGAGAGGACCGCCTTTGCCTCCCTTGTCGCAGACATCTTCATCTCGGCGCTCACCGTCTTCTCCCTGGGCGTGGACACTCCATACACAATAGACGTGCTCTTCGTGGTCAACTACATACTGACGATCATCGTCGTGGTCGCGCTTGCGCTGATGGGATACATTGCTGTATTGACCCACAGCCACAGGATCGCAAGGGTCATCGAGCTCTTCCGCTTCAGGTGAAGCTGGTCACAGTGAAATGGACCGGGGCTTTAAGGGATAGCCAAACCATCCATTATGTGCTCTTCCTCGCCGCCTTGCAAGGGGCTTTAATTTACAGATAGTTAATTAACGTTTTGGTAGTTTTTCGTTAATCCTATCACGCATAATTAACGTTTAAGTTAATAC
>JAGWHN010000096.1 GCA_028866785.1 Microcaldota archaeon | reverse complement strand
GAGTGCTGGTCATCGCTGCTCAGTTTTCCACCTACTTTCTTTACAACATATGTTGCGCAGATCGTGTGCCTTCTCTCTCCCTTGTGGAAAATGCACGCATATGTTCCTACAAGCTTCTCTATCTTTACTTTTAATCCTGTTTCCTCCTTCACTTTACGCAAGATCGCCTTTTCGAGTGGCTCATCATAAAAGACACGCCCTCCTATGAACCAGGGCTTGTTCTTGACAGGCTCGTTGTTTCGGATGCCTAGCAGCACTCCCCTCTCTGTCTTTATTATTGCGTCCACGCAGAAGATCGGGACCATCTTTAGGACCACCTTGTAGATCTTCTTCGGGATTATCTGCGAGCTTGCCATTTTACCACAAAAGCACCCAGCGAGAATTGGACTCGCGACCTCGTGCTTACCATGCACGCGCTCTACCACTGAGCTATAGGTGCGCAAAAGTATCTTTATCTCACAATATTATTAACTATATCCTATCCGCCCATAAGGTAGCGTCTTATAAATTATGTGATACTAAGTAGAATATACTATATAGGGAATTTTATGAATGGAAAAGTAAAGATGTTTGATGCTGCGCGCGGATTTGGATTTATCACCGGCGATGATGGAAAGGACGTGTATGTGCACAAGACTGCAGTTGCAGGCGGTGCCGAGCTCGCTGTTGGCGACATGGTTGAGTATGATGTCGAGACAGGAGAGCGAGGACTAAGGGCTAAGAACGTAAAG
>JAGWHN010000095.1 GCA_028866785.1 Microcaldota archaeon | reverse complement strand
GAGCTAGACTCGAAGATGCTAAACTACTTCGACGCCCAGAGGTTCGGCAACAGGCTAAACAATGCCAAGGTCGGCCTGCACATAATGAAGGGCGAGCTTGAGGAGGCGGTGCTCGAGTTTCTCACCGCCACAACAAACGAGAACAACAAGCAGGCTGTCGAGGCGCGCAAGACCCTGCTTGAGGAGAGGGACTTTGCAAGGGCGCTTGAGTATTTCCCAGGGTACCTAAAGGCGGAGAGGACGATGCTCTACGCGCTCTCAGGGGAGGGGACGGACTACGCCCGCGCGATCAGATCCATACCTAGTGGGATATCGATACTTTTCATCCATGCTGTTGAGGCGCTGATCTTCAACTACGAGACAGAGATAATGGCAAAGGAGCACTCCTTCGAGCAAGCTAGGCTCTTCTGCGGACATGACCTTTATGGATTCCCGGACATGAACAGCGTCAGTTCTGAGAAAAAAGAGATTCCGGTCTCGACCCTGATAGGATATGAGACAGACGAGCGGGCAATTGATGATTACCAAAATGAGATTCTTGAAAATCTTGGGATAAACAGGGAGAGCTTCAAGATAAAGAGCATGCCGGAGCTGAGCATGCGCGGAGCGCACAGGCCGATTATAACTCCCATCAAGGACTTTGGCTATGAGGCCGGAGAAAATTCGCTGAAGGTCCGCTTCTCCCTGCCTTCAGGATCGTACGCGACCATACTGATCGGCGAGATAACAAAGAGCGAT
>JAGWHN010000094.1 GCA_028866785.1 Microcaldota archaeon | reverse complement strand
CCAAGAGAGAGGAGCCCAAATAGCACAAGCGCCGCAATCCAAGGGAGGGTGTTTGCGAGTTTGTTCTTCTTTTTCTCATACCATATTCCTAGTGCTGCAAGTATCATCGCCGCGTATCCAAGGTATGAGATTCTCTCAATCGGATCGATGGAGTATATTGAGCTGTATGATCCCGATAGCCACGAGAAGAGGTTGTTGTAGGGGCTTGGCAAAAGGAACGATGCGACAGAGCATGTTGTGGCCTGCGTCGTTTAGCGCCGAGCCTGCGGAGCTAAGCACCCCATTTGTGAATGCGCCGGAGATTGGGATCAAAAACGGTGAGCCCAATATTAGTACTAATATTCCCATCACTACGAATGAAATTGCGAACTCTTTGTTTAATATTAAAGAACGTCTGCTCTTGCTTATCGCATATATTGCCAAGAGCATTATAACAAATAATGCAGTTATTATTCCCTGCTCTGGATCCCCCATGAAGAGAAGAAATACAAAACTCACCGCTGCGGCGAGAGAGTAGATCAATTTCTTCTGATTTATCATTCCGAGTACCTTTTCCCCTTTCATCATCGCTGCAGAACGTACTGCATCACCTAAGGAATCAGGGGTCTTTTCATGTATCATTTTTAGGAAGAAAAGTATGAAGAGCGGAAGGAACTCGATGTTGGTCCAGTTGATGTGGCCGCCGAACGCCTGCGCAAGGTGCATTGGGCTGAACGCGAAGATTATTCCTGCGATGAATGCG
>JAGWHN010000093.1 GCA_028866785.1 Microcaldota archaeon | reverse complement strand
ATCATCTTTACTTTGACGGGATCTTCGCTAATCTCTAGTGCGCCCTCCTTGTTTACCTGGAGCGCAATGTGCTTGACCCCTCCATGCTCCCCGATGATTCTTGCTGCAAAAATCAGGTCCGTTCCCTCTATCCCCTTTTCCTCCGTTCTTAAGTACCACTCTATTTTATTGCTGTGTATGTCCGAGTAAATTCCGGGCGTCTTGTTCATCTGAAGGATGTTTCCAGGCCCAACATGCTCCTTTAGTTTATTCATGTAATCAGAGAGCACCTTTTGGTCCATCGCAGGGCTCATGATCTGCTCAAATATTCCGGACAGCACGGTTGCGTGCCCAAACTTCTTCTCCGTCTGCATGCTCTCAATCTTTTTCTGCTTTTGCTCAGGTGTTTGTTTTACATTACTCATATTGATTTACCCTTTAGGTATTAGCATAAATTGCTGGTTTTCTTATTCAAATACACCGCATATGGATTTGTTTTTTTCATTTTCAGCCACTTTGAAAATTAGAAAGTCTCAACTCTTGGCCAGTCGATATCGGGCGCGACAATGTCCCTTGAATAGGAGGTTGTTGTTGCGCTCACTCTTCCGTATGCAAGCATTGCAATCTCTAGAAGCGAGAGCAGGCTTACCCCTAGGAGATATGGCAGGTAGCTGTCAAGGTACTCAAAGCTAACGCCCATCAGCATGACTGTGCCCACGAGTGCGCTTAGGTATATTCCCCTTTCCTCCGTTAGGAGTATCAAGACTCCTGC
>JAGWHN010000092.1 GCA_028866785.1 Microcaldota archaeon | reverse complement strand
GTGTACGCGGCGCTCTGCAAGCCAGGAGACACGATAATGGGGCTCAACCTTCAGGACGGCGGGCACCTCACACATGGATTCAGCGCAAGCGTCACGGGAAAATTCTTCAACAGCGTGGCATACCACGTAAAGCCCGACGGATACATCGACATCGATGAGGTCAGGCGGCTCGCGGTCGAGAACAAGCCAAAGCTTATCTGGATCGGTGCCACAGCGTATGCAAGAGCGCTCCCATTCGCAGAATTCGCAAAGATTGCTGATGAGGTTGGGGCGTACCTTGTTTCAGACATCGCGCACATTGCTGGCCTTGTTGCCGGTGGTGCGCATGAGAGCCCTGTAGACTATGTTCACATTGTAACCACAACCACCCACAAGACGCTGCGCGGACCAAGAGGCGCGATGATAATGGTGACTGAGAAAGGACTAAAGAATAATCCTGATCTCGGAAACCTGATAGACAAGACCGTTTTCCCAGGCCTTCAGGGAGGACCGCATGACAACACTACTGCAGCACTCGCACTCGCGCTGCTTGAGGCATCGCAACCGCAGTTCAAAGAGTATGCAAAGCAGATAGTGAAAAATGCAAAAGCGCTCGGGGAGGAACTCTCGAAGAGGGGATTGACCCTTGTTACTGGGGGAACGGACAACCATCTGATACTAATTGATCTCTCAAAGAGATACGGGCCTGGAACAGGCGCGTTTGCACAGGACGCACTTGACCTTGCGGGGATAGTGTGCAACAAGAACACAGTTCCTGCGGAGCCTGCAAGCCCGTTCTATCCGAGCGGGATAAGGA
>JAGWHN010000091.1 GCA_028866785.1 Microcaldota archaeon | reverse complement strand
TAGAAGATGCACCCGTTTATTTTTATCTTGCCTCCCTTCTCGGTTATCTTATTGACCTTGAATCGAAAAGCCTGCACGCCCTTCTCGTCCACCTTCGAGACAATTTTTTGTAGTATGAACCATGTTAGCTCGTTCTTGTTTGCTGCCACATCACTTATCCTCAGAGTCTTGACCTTTCCTTTTTCCTTCTTGAGTTCCTTCATGTCAAACATGAGGTTTAGTATTGCTGCGCCGGAATTTTCCAGTGACTCCTTGAATGTCTTTCCATAGGCGACAAAAGCGACGTCTGCGGTGTTTGGGACGTATTTAAAATTAGCTGCTGACATGATGAAATATACAGACAAATTTATATATATCAAAGCCCCTTTGTTATCTGTCCGATGAAGACGAGAGTAACTGCTGAGAAGTGATGAAGTCCATTTCGACTGAGGGCGATTGTGTTTAAATGTTTTCTAAGAACAAGCTGGGGATCTACTTCTTTGTGCTTGCGATAGTCGTTGCGCTAATCAATCCCTTCCTAATAACAAACCCGAACATCGACAATGCGGACCCTTCAAGCTACATAATAGTTCCGATTGTGATGCTGCCGCTTCTGGCAGCCTTCGTATTCAAGAAGAGGATTGTCCCGAGGGTGGAGAGAAGTGACATAGTCGCTGGGGTGGCGGTGTTTTTCCTATTCATGCTGCTTGTGCTGATGCTCCAGCTATTTTTGCCGTATTACTTCCTGGGATACAGGCTTGACATGCTCGTCTTGCCAATTGCGATTGCATCGTTTGCAATACTCCTGTTCGGGGTGAAGAACTTATCGAATTTCAAATCGGT
>JAGWHN010000090.1 GCA_028866785.1 Microcaldota archaeon | reverse complement strand
CGAAGTAGATACTCCTCGAAGCTTTAAAAGGATATTGGGCATTGACGAATACGTGTTAGACGAATTGGCAGTGGCTATCGTAATGTTTATAAATCTATTTCTTCAAATTGAGTTCACTCGCAGATAAGATTTAATTCCACTCCCCACAAATCTTATCTGCCTTTTTCTCTTTACTCTATCATTTCCTAGCCTTGCCCTTGTGCTTTCCGTCAACTCCCTTGTAGAGCTCATCGATCTTCTTCTCGTCCCCTGGCATTTGGGCCGCAGCCTTTGGCTTCTTTATTATCCCGTAAACGATTAGTATAATTCCGGCAAGGAAGATTATGAAGATCACGATTCCTATCCCGAAGATGTACGCGCCCTTGGATGAGATGTTTGTTGAGACATCAGTTGTCACATTCACTCTCGCGGTGCTGCTCCCTAGGTTCTGGAAGATTGCGTAGTAGTTTCCTGCAGGCAGAAGCGTTACGTTCTTCATGCTATACGCACCGCTCGGGACGCTGTTTGGCTGCGCAAACTGGGAGTAGGGGTATATCCCCACAGTCGAGTTTGGAATGCTCTCAAGGACCCCGTTGCCCTGCAGCCTTGTCGCCCACTGGGAGAGGGTTATCGTGCTGTTCATGTACCCTTTTAGTATGTTGAACCCTGAGGCGTTTGCGAAATAGAAGTTAAGCCTTGCGCCAGACTGGTATCCGACCACTATGAATCCAGTCTGGTTCAAAAAGAGCTGCACGTAAGTGTTCTGCGCCGGCAAAATCGAGAGGCTCTGGTTGGTGAAGTGCGCGACCCCAAGCAGCGCACTTGGAAGGACTATCGTTCCAATCAG
>JAGWHN010000008.1 GCA_028866785.1 Microcaldota archaeon | reverse complement strand
GAAAAATCGTTAACCTCTTAGTAGGTCTTCCCAAAGAACATCTCAGTTGTGGCAGATTTTCCGCATGATGCACACACCTGATGGATTTTTGTTTCTGTATCATATCCTATCGTAGGAATGCCTATTTTTTCCTCCAGGCTCCTACCGCACTTCTCATCCCCACACCAAGGCAATCCAACCATCCCTATTCGCTCTGTGTACTTCTCTTGCAACTCTTTTACATTGCTGAAATGCAACACTCTTTCATCTAAATAGTCAAGCGCACGCTGCCTGAGGTTTTTACCGATGTCCGCCATCAGTTTTGTTATTTTATGGAAATCTGCATCACCGAGATTTATCTTCTCACGGGTGTCTCTCCTGAATACAACCATTTTGCCTTCCTTGATCTCCTTAGGGCCAATCTCGATTCTGAGAGGTATTCCCTTCGCCTCCAGCTCATAGAACTTTTCGCCCATTGTCTTGTCTCTGCTGTCTATTTTTACTCGCAGGCCGAGCTGGACAAGTTCTTTTTCGATCTGTTTTGCCCTTGCGTTTACTTCCTTTGCGCTGTCCTTGAGTATAGGCACTATGACAACCTGCACTGGAGCCACGGAAGGTGGGAGGATCAGTCCATTGTTGTCGCCGTGTATAGAAATAAGCGCTCCGAGCTCTCTTTCAGAAATGCCATAGCAGGTCTGGTGCACATAATCGTTGGATCCGTCAGCCTTTAGGTACTTTATATCGAATGCTTTTGCAAACTTGTCTCCGAGATTTATAACAGATCCAAGTTCAATCGCCTTGCCATCAGGCATTACTGACATGAAGTCATAGTTGTACATTGCCCCTGCAAAAGTATCCCAACTTGGAGTCCTGAGTACCTTGTATGGAACAAGCAATGTGTCAAAGAACTCACGATATATTTTGATTCCCTCCTTTATTTGTTCTTCTGCATCTGAGGCGGTTGGATGGAACGTGTGGGCCTCTTTGAACTTTACGATCTCTCTTACTCTCAAAAGCGGTCTTGTTGTCTTTGTTTCGTGTCTAAAGGTATTCACAGTCTGGTAAATTTTTAGTGGCAAATCCGAGGTTGACCTTATCCAAAGCTTTACGGAATCATATATCACCGTCTCAGAGGTAGGTCTTATGTAGAGTTCCTCGCCGAGCTTCTCAGTGCCGGCCTTAGTCACAACGAAAGCTTCACCGCTAAATCCCTTAAGAAAATCTCTCTCTTTTCCAAAGATTGATGCAGGTATGAGCATTGGGAAATAGGTTTCTTCATGGCCATGCAGATCAAGCAGGTTCTCTATTATGTTAAGCATCAATTTTAGAGACTTGAAGCCATAAGGGCGCCAGATTATCATCCCTTTGAGGGGATACCTTGTGTCAACTATCTCACCGACACTTAATGCCTTATCGTACCAATCAGGAAAATCCTTCACTTTGTCTATATTGAAGGTGACCTTTGAATTTTCCGATTGTTTTTTTTTGTCATTCAACTAAAACACCTACTGCTGGAAGATTGACCTTAGCAGGAGCATTGTATGTCCCTCCTTCATCCTCCTTACCGAGTACTCAAACCATTCTTCTCCGAATGGAATGTATATGTGCATGTCTTCTCCGCTTCTGGCAAGCTCGTTTGCGAGGTTTCCCCTTATGCCCTTGAGCATCGCAAACATCGCCTTGTGCTTGTACTTCTTTTGAAGTGAAAGAGCTTTAAAGATTAGATAATCATCGTGCGTTGCGACCATCAGCCTTGCCTTCTTCCTAAACAAAGTTTCCATTATATGGAGATAGTTGGCGCGTATCTCCTCTTTGGTGTTGTAGGCCCTCTCTTCGGGCTCTGCGTATGCGCCCTTCACCAGTCTGATTAGGCCCCCATGCTTTGCTATTGCCTGGGCGTCCCTCAAGCTTCGCCTTAGCTTTGTCTGTATCCCTATGCCTGTGTTTTTGTGCTTCTTTAGCATCTTTATTACAATCCCGTGAGTTCTGTCTATGTACTCGTACTCCTCTGCATCCACCCATACATAGTAGCCGAGCTTGCTCGCGTGCGAGACTATTCTTAGATAATTCTTGTAGAAGAGCTGATCGCTTACCAAAAGCCCCAGCTGCGATGGCTTAATTGAGACGCTCCCCTTGACGCCGCTTTGCTTCATCAGCTTGAAGATGTCAAAGTATATCCTCACGCTGTTCTCAATCTTCTTTGGGTCCTTGAAATTCTCGCCAAGATAGTTGAATATAGCGCTCTTGCCCTGCGCATTTATCTGAATCCCCGCGTGAATCGCATCCGACTCCTTTGTTCCAGCTATCCACTGCCTTGCAAAAAGGCTGCCTAGTTCGTTTATCGCTTTTAGCATATCATTTACCCCATTTTACGTTAAGCTTCTTTAGCTGCTTCTCGAGCACCGCCCTATTGCCTTTGAACCATAGCGCCTTCATGCCGGCGCTCCTTGCACCAAGCACATTGTCGAGTCTATTGTCGATGAATACAATTTCTTGCGGCTTAAGTTTCATCTTCTTTGCAACAACTTTGTATATCTCCGGATCTGGCTTTCTAAGCTTCATGTAGCAGGAGGCAAAGTCGCGGTCAAAGTGCTTCATGTCAAGCCTCGACATTGCAATGTCATACCTGCTAAAGTCGATATTTGAGAGGAACGCAACTTTGTACCTCTTGCGGAGCGCCTTCTTGAGTTTCATCATCTTATTATTGAGCTTGACCCTTTTTTCATAGAATTCGATCCACTGTACCTTCTCCTTTGGAATCTTTAGGAGCTTCTCTATCTTTTCCTCAAAGAACTTTATATGAATCAGACCAAGGTCTATCCTTCTCCACCAGTAATCAAGGAGTTTTTCAACTTCCTTTGGTTTTTTACCGCTCACCTTTGAAAGATACCTGAAGTAGTCATCGTCAGAGAAGTCAACAAGCACTCCTCCTAAGTCAAATAAAATGCATTTTATCATGAGTTCACTGTTTTTCAACAAAATTTTTGTAGTATAGGTATCCAGCTATTGTCTTTGGGTCCTTGAGTTTATTTTGACCTATAAGTTTCCAGAGCTTGGCATCTGGCATTTCAAGTGTCTCAAGTATTTCATAGTCATCAAAGTGCTTTTTTCCCGCTTTCACAAGGTCCTCAGCCAAAAAGTAGTGAAACTGCCTCTTGCTTACCGCAGGATTGCTAAGTTCGCTAAAGAGGTGCCTTATCTTTCGGGGTTTGTAGCCAGTCTCTTCCTCAAACTCTCTAATCGCCGCAAATTTGGCGTTTTCGCCCTTTTCCATGTGACCTGCAGGGAACTCTAGGAGGTATTTATCAATGCCGTGCCTGAACTGCCTCTCAAGCAAAAATACTCCTTTTTTAACTAGAGGCAAAATAACGACCACATCATCTTGCTCGTATCTGTGCATTTTGAGCCGCTTGCCTCTGACAGTGATTGTGCGCTCTTTGATGGTCAAAAACTTGTCCTTGTAAATTACTCTTACCATCAAACCACTACTAAGGACATAATCTAAAATAAATATCTTGTTATTGCATTAATCATCTGTGGGGTTGTTGCGTAACCTGGCAGCGCGGCTGGCTCCAGATATTCAAAAGAATATATGAGCGGGAAACCGCGATGAACTGAATTTGGAGCGATGATTTATGAATAGGTGCCACCAGCAAGTTCGAGTTCAAATCTCGGCAACCCCAATCCATTTAAAATGATAAAACCTTCCGAAGCTAGGATACATGCACACATCTGTGCAGACGGATACACTTATACTTCCGTGGCGCGTAGGAATGAAGCAGACATAAAAAATAATTTTAGGAAAAGTATTTTTAGAAAATACTATCACGTAAGGTACTCTAACACACAAATACTTTTAAAGAGACTTTTTCAGAAAGACGTGAAGGAGGCCTATAAAAGAAAGGCATTTTTAGTAGCAAATAATGAGGTTGAGGTCCAAGGAAAATGGATTTTTGATAGGCTAAGAGGGATGGGGGCTTTAGATTCACATAGCTGGAGAATAGATTCTCAGATTTTTGAAGGATATAAAAAATTACAGTTAGAGTGGTTAAAGGCATTTTTTGATGATGAAGGTACAGTAGACACTTCGAGAAAAAGGGTTAGGATAAAATCTGTGAATAAAAATGGTTTAGAGCAGATAGGTATAATGCTAAGTCAAGTTGGAATAAAATCGGTAATTACAGGGCCAAATTCTGACAAAACGTGGTATCTCACAGTAAATAAAGGGGATTTAATAAAATTTAGCAAATTCATAGGATTTAGGCATGTCAAAAGAAAAATTAAATTAAAGGCATTGGTAAGACCCCTACTTTCTTTTAATTCTGCTCTTTCCAATGGTTCTCATGGCAAAAGGGAAAGTTAAGAACTCCAGCAGAACTGCAGGGATACTTATTGGACTTGCTGCAATTGAGATTATACTTTTTGTACTTATTGCCCAGCACCTCTATCCCAACTACAGCCTAAATGACAATTACATAAGTGATCTGGGAGTAGGGGGCACGGCAATCATCTTTAACACCGCAATCCAGGCATTTGGAATAATCATACTGATTGCCGCATACCTGATCTACAAATCCAACCGCAGATATATCGCGCTCGCGTTTGCAATTTCGGCGATAGGCGCTATAGGCGTCGGAACATTCCCGGAAACTACCGGTGCACCACACATAATCTCAGCGATGATAGTTTTTGGCACAATAGGAATTACGGCTTTGGGCTTTGCAAAAGTCTTCAAAAAGCCGCTCGTATATTATACGGTTGCGGTGGGACTTCTTTCAATTTTTATAGTGTTGCTCTCTTTCCTTAACATGACAGGGCACACGATTGTTATAGGCGGGCTTGGACATGGAGGCGTTGAGGAAATATTATTTTACAATGAGATAATCTGGGCACTCGTCGTGGGATTTTGCCTCTACACAAAGAGAATATAGAGCAGGCGCGCCACAAACAAAAATAAGTGTTAGGTATAAATAAGCCCAGGCGAATCCTATTAGATAATTTTCAGGTAACACGTGTGAGACCATGCCAAGCATCAAGATCCCAGAGAATCCATTCAGGAGCAAGGACCCGAAGAACGGGTTTGACAGCGTTATCCTTGATGGAAAGGTATGGCAGGTCATAAGGCGCCTTGACAACAATAAGAATCCGGACGGCTTTTTCATGAGGTCAGACATCTACAAGATCAAAAGAAAGCCGGAAGGTGGAAAGACCATAAAGAAATTCGCGGTAATCACAGAGATGAGGTCCGGAAAGGACGACTGGAATTACTGGATTGAGCAGGCATTCAAGACGGAAAAGGAGGCGGGGGAGCTGCTCGATAGGATTATCGCAAAAATAGCATCGCAATTCGGGGTTTTGGACCAGCTGAAGGCCCAAATTTCCAAAAACTCAAAGTGAGAATTAGATTTGGCATACAAACCCGCTCCCAAAGTATAAATAGAACAAGGAGCGATGTAATTGGTGCTGATACGAGAACATTGCCCCTTATTTCAAAGACAAATTACGCAACAGAGGTGTACTACAAACGTGCCCTGCTCGAAGTTCAGAGGGAGGGAACGCAAATTTTCATGAACGAGGATGTTAAGTATGTCGAGGACGTTATGGATTCCCCGAACCTCGTAAAAGTAGATATGGGCCATATAGTGATCGGAATTTTCAAGGATAGGGCGGAGGAGGTCAGGCCAGAAATAGTGTCAATACTGAAAGGATTTAGGGAGAAGGGAAAAATATTCAACATAATGTACCTTTCGGATCTGAGAAAAGTGGGTTTTGATGCGAATGAGGCTTTTGCGCTAGTTGCATTGCTAGGCAATTATGGCTTGGTGACAAGAGAGCAGGCACAAACAAGGAACATGAGATTCATGCTCACGGAGGTTGGAATCAAAGAACTTTCGGGCAATACAAGGGTAAAAACGGGACTTGTAAATAGAAAATCTTTTTAGACAAATTAGGGCTGGAATAAATGAGATCCTTCACTCCTTGCAAGGTAATATTATTTGGCGAGCATGCCGTTCCATACGACAAAAGGGGAGTAGCTGCAGCTATAGGAGAGGGGACGTATATTGATGCTCACAGGAAAGGCGAAGGGCTGGGCATACTTATGCCATTTGAACCCAAATCCGTCTCAATCTCAAAGACGGACCTCTTTGAGAAACTGGCAGAATTTAGAAAAAACTATGAGACCAAAAATTTTGAGGCTTTAAAGTCCATGTCGTTTGTCGATTCAATCCAGGTTGTAGCGGGAGAGACAATGCAGAGACTTGGTTTTGAGAATCTGGAGATAAGTGTGGATTTTAAAGAGGGGATAAAGGGAATCGGGAGGTCAGCCTCCATATACTCGGGTATAGTCACTGCAATCTATGCAGAACTTGGATCAAGCCTTACAAAAAATGAGGTAAATGAGATAGCATATCTAGGGGATGTAATTGCGCATGGAGGGATGCCTTCTGGAATAGACACAAGCACGGTCACATTTGGGGGATACCTCTCTTACAAGAAGTCGGAAGGGCCTAGGCCACTTACAATAGACTACACCATACCACTACTCGTAGTTGACAGCGGAGAACCCTCACGCACAAAAGATGCGGTGAGTTTTGTAAAAGAACTCAGAAATAAAGAGCCTAAAAGGATAAACGAGATTTTGGATAACATTGATTTGCTCTCAGAGGAAGCAATAACGCTTCTTAGAAAGAGTGATTTACAGGGTATTGGCACTCTTGCAAAAGAGAACAACTCCTTACTTCGCGCTTTGGGCGTCTCAACACCTAGGCTGGATGAGATAATCCAAATAGCAAATGGGAATGGCGCTCTTGGCGCTAAGATTACTGGAGCAGGAATGGGAGGCTGCGCAATAGTAATAAGCAGCGATAGTAGCGAATCTGAAAAGCTTAAAAAAAGATTTCTGGATAAGGGTTTTAGGGCGATTTTGACGACTTTGGGAGTTGAAGGGAGTAGAATCATTGAGTAGTTTTGTGGGCAGTTTGGAGGGGAAGGGGTATACGCTTCGTTGTTTGACGCCACATGCTAGAGTATTTTAAACATAGCCTGCTAGAACCTTGTTCATGGTCTTGATTTCAACCACAAAAAAAGTAGAGACAAGGGAGCCGCAGCTCGTGGACTTCAAGGCGCTTATAGAAATAGAGAGCGGTTCTAGAGAGAAGAAGGTGTATGACCCAATCTCAAAATCGCTGAAGCTGCACCGCATACTCCCATCCCCTCTGCCAAGTGACATCCATTATGGCTTGGTGCCAAATACCCTAAGCGAAGACGGGGCACCGGTCGACATCTTCGTTATCAGCGGCAGAAATCTTGTCCCTTGTGAGGAATACGATGTAATTCCGCTAAGGATGATAAGGGCAAAGGATGACGAGGGCCCAGACGATAAGATTATTGCAGTCGACAAATTTGACGAAAAATATAAAGGGCTAAATCATACAGATGATAGACTGAGCAAGATTTGCGCAGAGCTATTTGATTTTGTAAGCAGCTCTAAGGACAATGAACCAAATAAATGGGTAAATGTTATCGGTTTTGAGGACGTGGAGGCTGCAAACGACAAGATATTAGAATCTTATCTGAGAAAGCAATAGAGTCCGGTAGTTTTATGTCATTGGAAGAAAATAAGATAGAGGTCATATTAGTAAACGAGCAGGACGAACAGATAGGCACGCTTGAAAAGCTAAAGGCACATCAAAATGGTGCAAAACTGCATCGTGCGTTCTCCATCTTTGTCTTCAACTCTAAGGGAGAGACGCTACTTCAGAGGAGGGCGTCCACAAAATACCATACTCCCGGGAAGTGGACGAACACCTGCTGCTCACACCCTTATATAGGTGAATCTATCTTGGACGCCGCGCACAGGCGGTTACGCGAGGAAATGGGATTTGACTGCACGCTTACAGAGGAATTCAGCTTCATATACAGGGCAGAGGTAGGAAACGGGCTAACGGAGCACGAATATGACCATGTGCTCTTCGGAACATACAACGGGGCACCTAAATTGAATAGGGAGGAAGCTGAAGATTACAAATGGGCAAGTTTAGAGGACATAAAAAAGGATGCAAAAGAGAATCCTGAAAGCTATACACCTTGGCTAAAAATTGCTCTAGAGCGGGTAATTGAGTACAGGGTAAAAAATGGCGCCTAAAAAAGAAAATCCTATTTTTTCGAGAACAAAAATACGTCAATATACAATTATTGATTAAGGTTTAAATATAAAGAAAACAAAACGAGATAGGTGCGAAAATGGTACAAATGATAGTGGAAAGATCAAAGATAAATCTTGTCTCTTTGGGGAACCAGACCTATGAGATAAGCAAACTTGGGAGGAATGTACTAGTCAAGAAGCAGCTAGACCAAAGTGAGCAAAAAAAGGTAGTTGTTGATACCAAACTTGATTACATGAACATCTTGAAGCTCTCTTTGCAGGTTGACTCAAGCGTAAGGAAAAACGTGGATGAGACAATAAGGATGATAAAAGAGAACCCAAAAGTAAAAATCAGCAAGAAAGGAGAGAATGTGATCAAGGAGGACCTCACAGCAATCTTCAAGAGCCTTAAGAATTAGGCTTAATTGAAGGAGAAGGGCAATGGAGCAGGACCTATATTTCATTAAGCTCGGCGGTAGCATAATAACCGACACTAGCTCACCCTCCACGCATAGGTGGGACGTGATAGTGAGGCTGCTTGGTGAAATAAAAAAGGCAAAAGATGCAAAGAAGTTCGGTGTTTTAATAGGTCATGGTGGAGGTTCCTTTGGACATGTAGTCGCAAAGGAGTATAAAGTGCACGAAGGACTGATAAATAGTCAGAGCGGAAGGGGTGCGGAGAAGACCCACGATGCCATGCACCAACTAAACAACATAGTGGTGAACGCAGCTGACGAGCTTGAGCTTTCGCCTTATCCTTTTGCCCCGTCAAGCTTTGCGCACAGCAGCGACAGAACTATAGTAGGCGGAGACTTAGAGGGCATAAGAATTGCAATTGAAAAAGGATTTACCCCAATAGTCCACGGGGATGTGATGCATGACAGCAAACAGGGGATTTCGGTTGCCTCAACTGAGGAGGTATTCAGATTCATTTCAACAGGAATAACACCCAATAAAATAATCTTAGGGACAGACACGGACGGCGTATTTGATGCAGATCCTGCAAGCAATCCGAACGCAAAATTAATTCCTTTGATTGACTCAAGCAACATAGAGAGTGTGATAGCAGCCACAGGAGGCGCAAAAAAGGTGGATGTTACAGGCGGTATGAAAACTAAAATTAGCCTTCTTCACGAAATGGTGAAGAGGACCAAGGCAACAGGGTACATAGTAAATGCAAGTAAGCCCGGAGTTATAGAAAATCTTCTTTTGGGTAATGAGGTTACCTGTACAATAGTGCGCGCATAGTTACTCGCAAGCTTTAAGTATCTATGATTTTTATTATAACATCGTTAGTGTTTTGCCATGAACGATGTTGAATTCTTTAATTTTGAGAGTGCAGTTTTTGAGGAGCTTAGCGAAAAGTTAACGAAATACACCGAGAAGGAGGATAGGGAGGGGGCAATAAGGAATGCCGCAAAAAGCGTAAACCTCGCCGCAAACGAGGAAGATGTGCAGAGGGTCATAAAGGACGCGTCAGTCTTTGAGCCGATAGATAAGTATCTCTACGACGAGGATGTGGAGGACATAATGGTCAACAACACCTCAAACATATTCTTATACACCGCAACCCACGGGCAGGTGATGGCACCGGAGAAGCTCCAAACCAGGAAGGACCTTGCGATGCTGGTTCGAAAGCTCAAGATGTATGTGACAAACATAGCAGCAGGGGAGGCAATCTTTGATATACATCTTCCAAACGGCTCAAGAGTAAACATTGTTGACTCGCCTCTTGGAGCGAACATCACGATAAGAAACTTCAAGCCGCAGGCGCTTAGCATAATTGACCTGATAAACAAGGGAGAGCTAAACTACGCGGTTGCCGCGAGGCTCTGGCTATATGTCGACGGGCTCAAGGTGAGGCCTGCCAACTTGATGATTGGCGGAATGCCGGCGAGCGGAAAGACCACGCTGCTCAACGCTATGTTCAGCTTCTTTAGGCCGGAGGAGAGGATTGTTCTGATCGAGGAAACCTACGAGCTCAACACGGAGACGCAGGACAACTGCGTTAGGCTTGAGACAAACATTGAAATGAGCATGCAGGACCTTGTAAAGAACTCGCTTAGGATGAGGCCTGACATCATCATGATTGGGGAGGTAAGGGGAGAGGAGGCAAAGGACATGATGACCGCGATGAACATCGGGAAGATCTCGATGGGCACGATCCACGCGAGCAGCGCAAGGGATGTCATCACAAGGATGCAGCACACCCCGATGAACATCGAGAAGGACATAATCCCGCTCATTGACGCGATAATCATGATTTCGCAGGTCGAGGAGGGAGGAAAGCTTGTGAGGAAGATCACGCAGATCTCGGAGATATCTGGAATCGAGACGCAGGTTCTTCTTTCGGACCTTTACCTCTATGATTACAAGACCCACAAGAACTCGAATATGCTTCCAAGCGTTACATACAGGGACCTGATTGCAAAGCTTACAGGATATCCGCCATCCGAAATAATAATTGAGGAGCAGAGGAGAGCAAAGATACTTGAAAAGCTAAACGCGATGGGCGTGCACGATTTGCGTGGTATCAACCAGTTCTGCAGAAAGTACTATTATGACCCAAAGAAGGCTCTTGCAGAAATAGGGCTTGAGAGCCTTGGAACCCTGCCTTGGTGAGATTATGCCTATGGGAACACCGGTATTGAAGGGAAAAGCCTTGTCCGATTTTGAGAAGTATCAGAAGACACCAGGCACCCCTACTGAAATAAAATACATGCAGAATGCGGAGGCATTCTACCTTTTGCACAGGGTTTGATAGGTTCGCTGGCCCTAATCCTCAAGGATCTGATTTATCTTGTTTTTGTTGTATAGGTAGTAGAGTATCCCTGCCAATGAGGTTCCATCCAAGATCTGATTTTTATTGACCATCTTGATCAGCTCTGGAACACTGACAATTTTTTTGTCTATTACTTCATCATCGTCCATCTCTTTCCTTGAATTAACAAGGTCGGTTACAACGAAGTAGTAATCAAGCTCTGTTTCAAGCCCAGGATTTATGTACGCCTTGAATAGATATTTCACCTTTCTTGGAAAGTAACCAACCTCTTCCTGAAGCTCTCTTTTTACGGCATTGATCGGCTTTTCGCCCTTTTCAATTCCACCTGCAGGAAGCTCGTATATCCATTTCTTGACCCCTTTTCTATACTGGCGTTCAAGAACAATCTTATCGCCTTTTAGGATTGGGATGATTATTATTGCATTGCGGCTTACAACTCTTGTGGCCGTTACTTTTTTATTATTTATTTTGAAGGTCTCCTCCTCAAGAGACTTGTTGCCCCACTTGTAAATTGTTCGTTTTGCCAAGCAATCAGTTTAATGGTTATGGAAGGACCTTGTTCTTCTTCACCTTGTCCTTAATGTACTCGCCTACGAAAGTAAGCCTAGGTCCCTGAAGTGCGTCCTGCTCAAGCTTCTTTTTGCTCTGGATCATTCTCTCCAGCTCAACAACCCATTCCTTGTGGCCCTTTATCCACTCGTAGTTGAGCATCTCCTGCGCCCTCTTCACGTCAACTTCTGAAGCAGCGATCGTGAGCTTGTTTAGGAACGGATACTCGTCAAGGTCCGACATCGTGACTCCGATGAATCTTGCCTCAGGGGTTGCAACCGCGCCTCCAATGTATGCGAGGTTGATGCTTCCCGTCTTGATTGTCCAGTAGATGTACCATCCCCACGCATCAGAATCTGTGAAGACATAAATCGGAAGCCCCTTATCGGCGAGCTTCCTGATTATCCTTCTTGTCCCTCTTGAAGCCTGTCCCTGAGGGGTGATTAGTATGATGTTCTCTGTCTTCCAGAAGTTATCCTCATTTAGCCTCTGCCAAAGTGCGTCCTTTTCAACCACGAGGACGTACTTTGCCTTCACATCAACGAACTCTATGTCATTGTCGACGTCGCTTGGGATCTGCCATCCGCTTCTTCCCATCTTGCTGCAGTCAATCTCCACACGCTCGTTCCCGAAGTTGTCGATAACAGTCATGTTTCCGGCAAGCACTCCCTTCCTGTTTGCGTTGAGATTGAGGTCCTCTCTCTTTACTCCGAGCGAGACCTCGATGTCCTCAATTAACGGGTTTGATTCCGCCTGCTCATCAAAGATTGACTCATCAACGTCCTCACCAAGCGAGAACTTTAGTTGGTAGTAGAGACCCCTGATTGTGGTGTGAAGGTTCTCCTTTAGGAACTTGTGGCACTTTGCCGCAATTGCCATCGTCTGCATGAACTTCTTGCTCTGCGCGACATTGAGGAAGCTTCTCTCCTCCTCGTTTGTGCCCAGCCTTAGGTAACCGTTCTTCTTATCGTAAATTATGTTTGACCTTGTCCTTGTGGTTGCGACGAACCTTGGGTTGTCGCCCTTCTTGATCTCCCCGACCATCCTCTTTCCCATCTCCTCGAGCTTGCTGGTCGCTCCCTTGTCCCTCTTGTTATCTGTAGGCTTTTGTTTTTCTGGTTTTGTTGCCAAGAGATCACTTCACTTCTTTGCTTTCTTCTCCTCGTCTAAAGGAGGCTTTTCCTTGTGGTCAGCTGTAATGTATTTTCTAAGCTCCCTTATTATAGCATCCCTTCTGGAGCTTTTCTTTAGTGCATGCTCCAAAACGTCCGCGATATTGCCAACAGGGACAATTTTTATCCTCTTCAGCTTCGCCTTGTCGATGTAAATGTCATTCACGTTGCTCTTTGGTACTATGACCTGCTTCATACCAACGTCAATTGCAGCCTCAACCTTTCCCGTGACTCCGCCAACTGGAAGCACGTCTCCCCTTACCGAAAGAGAGCCCGTCATCGCGGTTGTCTGGTCCACTGGAATTCCCTCAAGCGCGGAGATTACCGCGACCGCGACAGAGATGCTTGCGCTGTCTCCCTCAACCCCTTCGTAGGTCTGGAGGAACTGAACGTGAATGTCGTAGCTTGCGATGTCCCTGTTCATGTGACGCTTTATTACCGCGCTGATGTTCTTCACAGCTTCCTGCGCAAGCTTTCCAAGCTTTCCTGTTGCAATTAGCTTTCCTTCTGACCTTGATGATGCCGGTGTAACCTCTGCGACAATAGGTATGATTATTCCTGCGCTAAGATATGATGAGCCAACCACTGCAAGCCCATTGACCCTTCCGATTCCAAAGCCCGCGGTGTTGAAGACCTTGTAATCCTTCCTGTACTCAAGCGACTGCTCCACAAACTGCGCCTCGATCGGCTTTGCGAGCTGCTTTGCATCCATCACATCTTCCCTTGTGACCGCCTTCCTGTTCTTCTCAACTGCGATGTCTCCTGCCGCCCTGATGAGCCCTCCAAGATCCCTAAGTATAAGCGATAATCTATTCTTCCTGCCGCTCCTCCTTCTTGCCTCCTCAACTATCTCAAGGCACGCCTGATAGTCAAATGGCGGAATCTTTCCGTCCTTCTTGACCTCCTGCGCTATGAACCTGAAGAGCTTGTCGCGGTTTGCCTGCGTGTCTGGCATGTTTGAGTCCATGTAGACCTCGTAACCATAACCCCTGATCCTTGACCTGAGTGCCGGGTGCATTTTCTGGATGTCCTGAAGGTTTCCCGCGGCAACAAGAATGAAGTTGCATGGAACAGGCTCGGTCTTGACAATTGCCCCTGAGCTCAGTTCGCTTTGTCCGGTGATCGAGTACTTTCTTTCCTGCATCGCGGTAAGAAGCTCCTGCTGGGACCTTGGCTCAAGGTTTGCAACCTCATCGATGAATAGAACTCCCTGATTTGACTTGTGGACAGCGCCGCTCTCGACCCTGAGGTGAGGCGGAGTTCCGAGCCCTCCCGACTGAAGTGGATCGTGCTTAACATCGCCAAAGAGGCTTCCGGCCTTTGAACCCGTCCCGTCAACAAATGGGGCATGCTCAAGTCCTGTGTTGTCAACTATGAGCTTTGGCTCATTTGACTCGAACATTCCTGGAAGAACTCCCACTCTTCTCGTAAGCCCGCTCACAAAAAGCGCCATGGATCCGAAGATCAGGCTTCCGAGTATGAGAGCTGCAAGCACAATTATCTCGTATCCGCTGAACAGGTTCGATATTGAAAGTATGAATAGAATGATTACAACCGCGATTACAATCGGCACGACGCTCCTGTTTCCCTGAGTGCCCTCGAGCCTCACCTTGAGCTTCTCCTTCTGGACGATCGTCCTTCCCTGTCCGTCGCCAAGCGGCTTGCCCTTTTCTATGCCATTAGGGTAGGTCTTTACCACTTTCACAATCGGCCGATTCTCATCATTCACGTTCTTGTAGACAAGCACGTCCTCAAGCGCGGTTGCTGGAAGGAGCTCTGCCATCGCCTGGGCCATCATAGTCTTTCCGGTTCCAGGCTCGCCGATAAGCAGAATGTTCCTGTGCTGCTTTGCGGCCTTCTTTACTATCGCAGCGGCATTTTCCTGACCGATAATCTGGTCAATAGTCCTTTCGGGAATCTTGATCTCAGCGGTCGTCTTGAAAATCATTTGTATCAACTACTAACTGAAATTGCAATTATTTATACCTTATCCCCTTGTCGAGGACAAAAATGGGTAAAATGGTGCAATTGAGCAGTTTAGCGTAAAATATGTGGCGTTTTGGACAGATGCCCTAGGCGCCGTAGAGAGCTATTTGCCTTGAAACCCTTATAAAGCTTGTCCATTAGTTTTGGCTTTTTTGGGGGAAACGGGGCGCTCTAAAAAAACAAAATACTTTTAGTTCTTAGATTATCTACTTTAAGGGACTGGTGCCAGAGTGGACATTGAGGAAAAGATTAGCACGATAAGGAGCTTTTCTGCAGAGATAGTGACCGAGGAGGAGCTAAGAAAGCTATTTGAGAGCAAGGACCACCCCGTTGCATACGACGGATTTGAGCCTTCAGGCCTTGCAGGCATACACTTCGGGATCATGAGGGCAAGGAACCTAAAGAAGATGCTTAGCGCCGGGATACACTTCAAGCTCTACCTCGGTGAGTACTTTGCATACCTAAACAACAAGCTTGAGGGCAACATAGAGCATATCGAGACCACCGGAAAATACTTTGTCGAGGTTTGGAGGGCTGCGGGGATAGACACGAAAAAGGTGGAAGTAGTCAAGGACAGGGAGCTCATGGACGAGTTTGGGTACTGGGACAGGTTCATGAAGATCGGCAAGGAGGTCTCGCTTGACAGGGTGAAGAGGGCGATTACGATTATGGGAAGAGCGGAGGGAGAGGCGGTATCTTCCGGGCAGATATTCTATCCAATAATGCAGGCGACGGATGTCTTCCAGCTTGATGTTGACATCTGCCAGCTCGGGCTTGACCAGAGGAAGGCAAACATACTTGCAAGGGAAATCGCGCAGAAGTACAAGTGGAAGGTGCCGGTGGTGGTTAGCCACCCGCTGCTTTTGAGCCTAAAGGGCATGCCCCCGGACCTAAAGACAAAGGACGAGAGCATACTGATGAATTACAAGATGTCCAAGTCCGACCCGAAGAACTCGATTTCTGTGCACGACACACTTGAGGAGATAAAGGCAAAGGTGAAGAACGCTTACTGCCCTGAAAAGATAGTCATGGGAAACCCTATGTTTGACTACCTAGACAAGATAATACTCGAAGACAAGGAGGAGCAGATAACAATTGAAAGGCCCGAAAAGTTTGGCGGTAATATCGAGGCAAAGGGATACGCGGAGCTCGCCAGGATCTACGAGGCGGGGAAGCTGCATCCGATGGACCTCAAGAACTTTGTTGCAGAGGGCATAAACAGGAAGGTCGAGCCGATAAGGTCCCACTTTGAGAAGAACCAGGCGGCAAAGAAGCTCTATGAGGAGGTTAAGGGATATTCGGTAACAAGGTGAGGAAATGAATTATTTGGGATACGGAACATTTGCGCTTGGTGTGATAATAATCCTATTCACATTCCTTTTGGGATACGGGATTTATGTCAGCGTTGGCAACAGCGCCACTTCCTATTCCCCGCAGCAAAGCTTCAGCGGGGGCGGAAGCCTAAACGACTCGATAACCCAGATAACCGCATCGCTTTCGCAAAGTGTCTATGCGCTAGTCAGGAGCAGCACATACATAGTGCTTGAGGTCGTCATCCTGTTTTTGTTTGCAACAGTGGGATACAAGATCGCAAAGCTAGGGGTGGACATTATAAACGGCCCCGCGATACAGAAGATTGAGGACAAAAGGGGACAGAGATAATCTCTCAGCTCATGCTAATGAGCGCGACCCCCAGCGCAATTATGAGGACCCCCGCCCATCTAAGGAGAGGAACAGCCTCGCCAAGAATTGTCGCAGCAAGTATCGTGGTAAATATGTAGCTTAGGCCCCCGAAGCTATACGCCCAGCTAAGGTGCGTGCGGCTGAGGATGTAGAAGTAGAGGACGGTGGAGAGCGCATAGACAACAAATCCCAGGCCGACATAGAGCGCAAGGCTTGTCCAAAGAGGGGATGAAACCCCGATCTTGAACGCAAGCTGGCCGACCGCGCCAAGGAAGGTGCTCACTACCAGAACGCTTGCAAACGCGAACTTGTTTTCGTTCTTGAAGAATCTCATCTATGCACCGCTGAAGGTCATCGCAGTAAGTATTATGCCGCTTACTATCAGTATTATCCCAAGCACGCGGACCGGGCTTATGATCTCCTTTAGCATCTTCCTTGAGATAAGAAGCACAAAGAGGAAGACGCTTGCGAAGATCGGATAGACAAGCGAGAGCTCGCCAAGGCTCAGCGCCACGAGGTATATTCCAAGCGCAATTACGTAGAGCACAAGCCCGAGCTGTATCTCCTTTTTGCTTAGTATGGAGATTATCCCCTCCCTTGTGATGTGGAACTGAGGCATCTCCTTCTTGAAGTTGTACTGGGCGAATGCGATCATTAGCGCTGAGACCAATGTAAGCGCAATTATGTAGAATAGATCAAGCATCAAAGCTCACTCCCACCAAATAGTTCCTATTCCCCCAGAAGACTATTTAGAGTTTTGTGGGATTATTGATAGGGTTGGAAAATGCCGGAGCTCTCGCAAAAGGAGAAGGTGTCTGTCGCGCTTGCGGCGCTAGTTGTGGTCCTCACGCTTATAGCGATAATAGTCTTCGTCTACACGGGTGCGGGCCTGATTTTCTATTTGACTGCCATTGTTTCAGTGATACTCGGATTTTACATAACATACTCAATCTCCAAGATGGAGCAGGAGCCTGTCAAGTCGGCAAAGAAGTAGGTTAGATGAACAAGCTCATAATCGCGGAAAAGCCTAGCGTTGCGCTTACAATAGCGATGGCATTCAGCCAGGGCCCTCCGCAGAGAAAGACGGTCAACGGCGTCCCATACTATGAAATCCCGACAGGAGAGGACACGCTCTACATAGTTGCAGCGGCGGGACACCTCTTCACGATAAGGCAGAAGGAGGGGACATCTGGTTTTCCAGTCTTCAATGTTGAGTGGGTTCCCTCATACAAGCAAAACGAGTCCTCGTATTTCACAAAAAGGTACCTTGATACGATAGAGGTGATCGCAAAGAGGTGCAGCGTTTTCATAAATGCGTGCGACTACGACATAGAGGGAACGGTGATAGGCACAAACATAATCAAATTTGTCACAAACGGGAACGTAAATGCGCCTATTATCAGCTCGAACATCAGAAGGATGAGATTTTCCACAACGACCAGGCCCGATCTGCTAGAGGCTTACAAAAACATCTCGGAGTTTGACGCAAATCTCTTCAGCGCTGGCGAGACAAGGCACACCCTTGACTGGATGTGGGGGATAAACATGAGCAGGGCGATGATGCATGCGCTATACTCGATTGGGATAAAGAGGATAATCAGCATAGGAAGGGTCCAGGGGCCAGCGCTTGCGCTCCTTGCCCAAAGGGAACATGACATCAAGAACTTTGTCCCAAAGCCCTTCTGGACAATCTTCCTCAAGGCAAAAGGAATAGAGTTCAGCAACACAAAAGGGAATCAGTTCGCAAAGGAGGACGCAGAAAAAATACTTGAAACTGCAAAAGGTGGGAACGCATTTGTTGAAAGCGTAAGCACGATCGAGAGCAAAATACGCCCTTATCCGCCTTTTGACTTGACCACATTGCAGATAGAGGCGAGCAAGATTTTCAGGATCGACCCATCAGTCACGCTAAAGATTGCGCAGTCGCTTTACGAAAAAACCTACACATCATATCCAAGGACATCATCGCAAAAGCTCCCCTACACGCTCAATCTCCCGAAAATAATCGGGGAGCTCACCAAAATCGAAAGATACAGGACCCAGGCAGAGTTCCTGATAAGCAAGCAGCTCTTCAGGCCAAATGAGGGTGCAAAGGAGGACGAGGCGCATCCCGCAATCTACCCGACGGGAGTGATGCCGAAGGGGCTGAGCGATGAGGAGGAGAAGATCTACGACTTGATAACAAGAAGGTTCCTTGCCTGTTTTGGAAACTATGCCACTTCCGAGCTGACCACGGTCGTGATCAACGCAAATGGAGAAAAGTTCGGGGCGCAGGGAAAGCTCTACAAGGACAAGGCCTGGATTGAGCTCTACATGCCGTATTTCAAGGCGGAGGATAGCGAGATGCCTAGATTTGAAAAGGACGAGCAGGTAAAGCCGGAGAAGATCTACCAGAAGGAGCAGCAGACAAAGCCGCCATCAAGATTCAACAAGGCAAGCCTGATCTCGCTGCTTGAGAGAAAGGACCTTGGGACAAAGGCAACAAGGGCAGAGGTGATTGAGACCCTGTTCAGAAGGGAGTACGTAAAGGGCGTCTCGATAGAGGTGACCGACTTTGGCCTGAGCGTATACAAGGCGCTTCATGAGAACCTCCCAGATATTGTCGCAGAGGAGCTGACCAAAAAGCTCGACAAGGACATGGAAAAGATAACGAAGGGCACGCTGAGCGAGGCTGAAGTGATAAACGAGGGAAAAACAATAATAAAGACGCTCATAGAGAAATTCAAGCTCAACGAGAAGAAGATAGGGATTGCGCTATCCGAAGGGCTCAAGGCAAACGAGGTCGCAGACATACTCGGAAAGTGCCCGAAGGATGACGGGAACCTTGTTGTGAAGAGGTCAAATGCGGGAAAGCAGTTCGTATCGTGCACGAACTGGCCGAAGTGCAATACGAGCTATCCGCTTCCGCAGTTTGCCAAAGTTGTCCCCACAAAGAAGGTGTGTGAATTATGCCACACCCCTTATGTGAAGGTGTTTAGGAGGGGGAAGAAGCCCTTTGAGATGGACCTTGATCCAAACTGCGAGACAAAGAAGGACTGGGGCAAGCCAAAGGCGGCCGAAGAGGAGGTGCTTAGCGTGAAGACTGGCGCAGAGGTGAAGTCCGAGCTTTCTGCAAAGCCGAAGGCAACAAGAAAGCGTGCGCCGGCAAAGCAAAAGGCTAAAACAACAAAGACGAAGAAGAGTAAGTGAGAAAATGGGGATGTTCATCTATCCGAAAATGTACCGAAAGCTCAAGAGAGGGCCCCAGGTGATTCTCCCAAAGGACATAGGGATGATCATCGCCTATGCAGGGGTGAACAAGGACAGCATTTGCGTTGATGCGGGAACGGGTAGCGGATGGCTCGCGGTCTCGCTTGCAAAGATCGCAAAGAAGGTCACGAGCTATGATACAAGGGAGGACTTCACTGCAATCGCAAAGAAGAACAAGGAGATGCTGGGCCTTGAGAACCTTGTGCTGAAGAATGGCGATGTGACAAAAAAGATAATCGAGAAGAATGTTGACGTTATAGTGCTTGACCTTCCAGGATCAGACAAGGCGCTCTCGAACGCAAAGAAGGCGCTTAAGGCTGATGGAACGGTTGTGGGATATCTTCCAAACATGGAGCAGGTGAAGTCGTTTGTTAAAAAGCTCAACACGCTCAAGTTTGCGGAGGTCCACACGATAGAGGTCGTGGTCAGGGAGATGCTAGTTAGAAAAGAGGGGATGAGGCCAACAAATACAGGACTTTGGCATACTGCGTATCTTGTCTTTGCCAGAAAAGCTTGACGGATTATTTCACAGTTAATTTGCACTTCTCGTTGAATTTCTTTATTGCCTCCTTGGCAATATCACTTTCATCCTTGTTTTGGCACTGGATTTTTATGTCAAAGAAATTTTCATATAACAGTCTTCTGCGTCCATATAACTCGGGCAGGCTTTTTGCACCCTGCCAGATTATGTTTCGTTTGTTTGGATTTCCCATTCTCAGCCTGATGTTCTCAAGTGAATCTTCAAGGTAGATCACTGTCGCATTTCTTAGAATCTGGGCCATTAATTGTTCATCGTAAACTATGCTTCCTCCGGGTGAGACTACTGCGTTGTTTAGGTCAATCTGGCGCATCTTTTCTGACTCGAGCTTTAGCACCCACTCCTCACCGTGCTCTTCTAGCATCTCACTAATTTTTCTTGCTTCGGTATATTCTATATACAGGTCAAGATCAATGAATTCAAGCTCTAGAGCGCTTGCTAGGATTTTGCCGATTGTGGATTTGCCGACTCCGGGCATTCCTGTAAGGACTATGCAATTATCTTTCATAAAAATGCACTATGAGCTATTCGTCATGCGATAGCCTGAAAAAATCAAACTTTTTTTGATTTTCAGAGAGCGTAATGTTTGTAGTAATCCCTTCGATTCCTCTTAGTATTTTTAGATCTAAGTGCTTTCTTGCCTTGAGTATGTCGGAGCAAACACTTATCATAAAGGGAGTGCTACCCAAATCTATAGCCATCCTATCAGTGCCCGTGTGAGGGGATCGCTTTTCAACCTCAAGAAGAAGTTTTTCGCTAACCGGCACGTTTAATTTTGTGAGCATATTAGGCCTGTTTTTCCTTTTCTAGGAGTGCGAACCTTGCGAGCATCGCCTCAAGCTGTATCCTGTCGTTTGCCCCCTCGACTATCCTGAAGTTGTAGTCGCCGATCGAGCTGATCAGCCTTAGCTTTAGCTTGTCGGGAACGTCAAGATTTAGGGCTTCCCTGTAGCACTGAAGAAGTATGTCCTCGCCGCTCATTCCGTATGATAGCACGAGCTTGTTTAGCTCCTCCCTTGCCTCCATGAAGTTTCCGCCGAGCGCGGACCTTAGCATGATTGCGACCTCCTTTGGCCTTGCCCTTGCGGCGATGTCATAGATGTCCTTGTCGACTACATTTTTTCTGTTGAAGCCTGCGCTTTGAAGTATATTTGTCAACTTTCTTAAGTCTCCCTCACTCACATAGAGAAGAGCATCATTCGCCTTCTGGTCGACCTCCAGTCCCTCTCCCTTCTCAACTCTCATTATGTACTTTTTCATGTCGTCTTCGCTAAGGGGCTTGAACCTTAGTACCACGCACCTGCTTTGTATCGGCTCGATAATCTTGCTTGCGTAGTTTGCGCTGAGTATGAAACGTGTTGTTCCGCTGTACTTTTCCATCGTCCTCCTAAGCGCATGCTGAGCCTCCGGGGTGAGAGCGTCTGCCTCGTCTAAAAAGATGATCTTGATCATGTCTCCTGAAAGTGCGATTGTCCTTGCAAACTCCTTTACCTTGCCCCTGATTACATCTATTCCCCTGGTGTCGGACGCATTTAGCTCAAGGAAAGCCTCGTTAATCTTATCCCCGTAGAGTTCCTTTGCCATTGCAATCGCAGATGTGGTCTTGCCGACTCCTGCGGTGCCAGCAAATATCATGTTTGGGAAGGTTTTTGCGACCACAAAGGCCTTTAGCCTCTCGACAATAGCTGTCTGGCCTATCACTTCGTCTAGCTTGGACGGTCGATACTTTTCAGTCCAGGATAGGTCGAGAATTGCCATAAGTAGCCCCCTAAGAGATATAAAATCTCAAGATATTTATAACGTTCCCACCCTCTACCAAATGAGTAAAAACAAAATCCCAACTCAGGTTTATAAACTCCCCTGCCACCTATCACTTAGGTTATATGCCAACAGAGTTTATAGGAAAGAAGGAGGGGTTAGTTGCGATGGCAAAGGCACGCACCGGACTAGATGTGCTAATAATAGGATATTTGAAAAACAAACCAGAAGGGGCGACAGCAGCCGAAATTTCAGAAAATCTTAATCTGAGGCAGTTTCACATACAAAATGCAACAAAGGGGCTAAGAGACCTGAAACTTCTAAACCTCAAACCGACCGTGGCAAAATCGTATGCACTTACTCCGCTTGGTAAAGAGATTATTGAGGTCTTTGCCACAATGGATGAAGGCTGGCACAAAGATATTGCAATTGAGATTTTGTATATGCTAAGGAAAGATGTGACTGAAAGGCAGCATCCTGAAGTGCACAGGCTTGCCAAATCAGTGCTTGATGGACGGGGGATAAATATCAAGGAAATTGGATTAAGGCTCTAGATCAAATGTCTACTATTTTTAAGCGGCAAAAGCCTCCCAAATCTCAGCAGCTCCTCTTACCAGTATGTAAATTACAAGTATAGCAGTTAGAGCATTACCGATGTTTGCTGGCCAGTTTGCAATGTAGACAAGCGCAAGATAGGAGAATGTTACGGCTTTCACCACATTTATCCCTCCTCTAAAGATGCTTGAGGCATAAATCACTTTTGCGAACTTTGTCTTTAGCTTTGATGAGGTGCCCTTCGCGCCCATGAATGCATCGACAAATGAGTGTCTTAGAACAACAATGAATAGCACGAAGAGGGGGACTATTGCAAGGTAAACGTAGGTTATCCAGAAGATGTACTCAATTGCCCTGTCGCTTCCGACATCAAGCCTTGGACCGTACTTTGACTTTGACTTGTATTTCTTGAGGTCCATCTTCGCAAACATCCCGTCAACCGCGTCAAGTATGAACATTATCGCAATGAGCAGGATTGTGTATAGCGGATTGAATTTGATCAGTATCCAGTAGACAATGACGAACATCAGGGCTGTTCTAAAGAGAGTGATTGCATCTGCGCTTCGCATAAAATCATACTTAATGGCTACACAATATTTATAATAACTTAGAGCAAAATTGAAGTTGGCAACGCCACTTGATCCTGATGCAAAACACTGACCTTTTTAGAAATGAGACTGAGGTTCTTGAGAAGTGGGAGAGCGAGCAGACGAGGCAGAAGGTAAATGCTCAAAACAAGGGAAAGAAGAGGTTTGCACTGCTTGAGGGGCCGCCATATGCAAATGGAGAATTCCACATGGGGCATATGAGGGGATACTCGAGGAAAGATGCGATACTCAGATTCAAGAGAATGAGTGGCTTTGAGGTCTTTGACAGGGCCGGATTTGACGTACACGGTCTTCCGATAGAAAACAAGGCGGAGAAGAAACTTGAGATAAAATCAAAGAAGGAGATTGAGACAACAATAGGGGTTAGCAACTTCATCAATGCGTGTATTGGGATCTACAAAAGCTACCTGAGCCCACAGATCGAGGACGCAAAAAGATACGGAACCTGGATGGACTTTGAGAATGCATACATTCCCGCAACTGCGGACTACATCAACAAGAGCTGGAATGTCTTCAAGAAAATATACGATAAGAATCTTGTCTACAGGGACATACAGGTAATGCCGTACTGCATCCACTGCGGCACCGTCCTTGCAAAGGGACCGGAGGTGGAGGAGGAGAGGGACAACGACCCTTCGGTATTCATCGCTTTCAGGGTTAACAACAAGATGTCAAAGCCAAAGATAGCTTTGGGGACTGACACGCACCTGCTCATCTGGACAACAACACCTTGGACAATTCCAGGGAACATGGCGGTGTGCGTAAATCCAAAGGCGCTCTACGTCAGGGTAAAGCTTGGTGCCAGAGAATTGATATTTGCAAAAGAGAGGATGGAGGCGATTGCAAATCAGGTGGATGAGCCAACTGTAATACTTGACGAGTTCTATGGATCTGAGCTTGATGGAATATTTTACTTAAATCCACTTGAAGAGCATATAGCAAAGCAAAAGGAAACAAGGAAGTACCACAAGGTGATTTTCTCGGAAGAGATGGTCAGCTTGACAGAAGGAACAGGGATAATACACATTGCACCGGCATATGGCCCGGAGGACTTTGCAATTGCAAAGAAGAACAAGATTCCTCTCATGTCGCTGGTCGACATGGAGGGCAAATACAACAAAGATGCTGGAAAGTACGAGGGAAAATTGCTGATACACGAAGCAAATAGGGAAATTGAAAATGAGTTAAAAGCATCTGGCGCATTGCTCTCGAAGGGGCAGATACTTCACAATTATCCGCACTGCTGGAGATGCAAGGAAAAACTGGTCTATCTGCCAACAGAACAGTGGTTCATAAAGGTAGGCAAGATTAAGGAGAAAATAAAGAGGGAATCGAATAAGGTAAACTGGTATCCTGCGGAGGGAAAGAAGTGGTTTGCGGAGAGCATAGACACCGCTCCGGACTGGGTGATTAGCAGGCAAAGATACTGGGATATACCGATTCCAATCTGGATGTGCGAGGCATGCACAAATCGAAAAGCGATAGGCTCATTTGAAGAACTCAAAAAAGAAACAGGAAATAATCTTGAGTTCACATCAGAGCATCTGCACAAGCCATTCATTGATGAACTTAGGATAAAGTGTGACAAGTGCGGAAAGCAGATGCATCGCACAAAGGATGTCTTTGATGTGTGGTATGACTCGGGCGTTGCGCACACGGCAAGCCTAAGCGAAGAGGAATTCAAGGAAATGTATGGAAAGATGCTGATCTCCGAGGGTCCAGACCAGATAAGGGGATGGTTTGCGACGCTGATGAAGACTGGGGTCGCCGCGTACGGAAAGAGTCCTTTCAAGACGCTCATCATGCAGGGATGGGTCGTGGATGCAAAGGGGGAGGCGATGCACAAGAGCAAGGGCAACTACGTCTCCGCCCATGAGCTGATCAACAAGTACTCGATGGATGCGGTGAGGGCGTTCATGCTCTCGCACACCTCATACGAGGTGCTCAAGTTCTCGCACAAGGAGATAGAGGAGATGCAGAGCATGCTAATCACTCTTTACAATGTGGCAAACCTGCTTGTTGATTACTCAAACGCGATAAAGTACCAGCCAAGCAAGGTGAAAAATCCAAGGAGCGCGATAAACATGGATCCGGAGGACGCGTGGATAGTCTCAAGGCTAAACTCCGTGATAAAGGAGGCAAGCGAGGGGATGGAAAGCTACGAGGTCCACAGGCTCGTCAATGCGGTCAACAAGTTTGTCATAAGCGATCTGAGCAGGTTCTACCTCAAGATCGCAAAGAAGAAGATACTCGAGGAGACAAAGGCCGAGGCAAAGGCGACGGTCGACCTGATAAACTATGTAATGTACAATACGCTTCTGCTCCTTGCACCCATAACGCCGTTTAGCGCGGAGAAAATATTCATGACGAACTACAAGACGAAGGAGAGCATCTTCCTTTGCAAGTGGCCAAAGTTCAAGAAGGAGCTGATAAACACTGCACTCGAGGAGCAGTTTGACGTTGCGACGGAATCCATAACCGCGATACTAAGCAGCAGGGAGAAGGCGCAGATCAGGCTCAGGTGGCCTATAATGAGCGCGAGTATTGAGGTTAGCACCGATTCTGCACACAATGCTGTTGAAAAGCTGGCAAACGTTATAGAGGAGTACACCAACACAAAGAGGATAGAGCTCACAAAGATAGTAAGCGTAAAAGAGGAGGTCAGGCCAAACTTCCAAAGGCTCGGACCTGACTTCAAGGAGAACGCCGGAGCAGTTGCGAATGCGCTGAAGCTCGCTGACGCGCAGCAGCTAAAGGAGGCAGTCGGAAAGAGCGGGCATTATTCGCTGCACACCGAGAAGGGATTGTTTGACATAAGGGCGGAGCACTTCAATACCGTCCAAAAGGCCGAGGAGTCGGACGCGGTGATTTTCAAGTACGGAAGAGTGAGCGTGGACAAGACAATCAACAAGGAGCTAAAGGACGAGGCGCTCATAAGGGAGTTTGAGAGGCGTGTCCAAATAATGAGGAAGGAGTACAGCCTCAAGAAGCAAGACGCGATACACCTTGGCTATCTTGCAAGCGGGGAGATGGCGCAGGCAATAGCTGTCAACCTGCCGAAGCTCAAGAAGGAGCTCAACGCGAAATCAATAAAGGCGGAGCTTGGAAAAGAGGGTCTCTCGCAGGACTTTGACATCGAGGGGGATGTCGTGAAGATCTCCATCACGAAAGTATAGCCAAGGGCTTAGCTAAGTGCTAATTTTAAATGAAAGAAAATGAGATTAAGCAGTCTCAACTGTTGCGCTCTTGAACTGCATCCTCTTTGGCATCTTTGTCCAGCAGTCCCTGCAGACCACGAGCCTGTTGGTCTTGGTGACCTTCCTTGAGCTCTTCATGCAGTTGACGCAGATCTTCTTCTTGCAGTAGTTGCAAGTGTTGTACTTGAAGATATCACGCTTGCATCGCTCACACATCATAATTATCACACTGTTAAGTAAACTCTTTATGTAGAATAAGGTATAAAAAGGCGAGTAGTGGCTACCTAAAAAGGAGGTAAAAGAGGGTTGAAAAGCCGAAGAGGAGCAGGAAGGGCTTGATGCTCTCCGAGAGAGGGGTGCTTGGGTCATAGGCAAACTTGGGGAAGAGAGACCTTATCATGCCCAAGTCGGTCAGAACTATCAAAAAAGAGCCGCTGAGTATTGCCACAATGTGAAAGAATAGGGTTGCAAGCGGGATGCTCATACAATTACCATCTTGAGGGAGGAGTCAAGCAGGTACGGAAGCAGTGCGGCAAATAGGGGCGAATTCGAGCAGGAGAGCCGATTGATCACGTCGCAGTTTGAGGCAGTGGAGATTATCTCGAGATTTTTGGCTGGATTGCCCTTTGCGAGATGGGATAGATTCCCGATTTCAAGCAGACCAAATTTTGAAAACGCGGCTTCTGATCGCTCTTCCTCTTTTACGTAGTGGCCCCTCAAAATAAGTTGGTCGTAAACGTAAACTTTTGATGGGGACATGCAAGGCTTTGGAATTGGGGTGCAATCTGCACTTTTGGCGACCAGGGAGCTTTGAGTTATCACGTATTTCTTACTCGCTGGATTGAAAAGAGTCAAAAGCAGGAATAAGGCCAGGCCAAGAAGTACTGGAATGATGCTGAAAATTAAGCTCTGGCCGGCACTGCTCATATTTTCACCAGATTTATTTTGCCGCCTCCCATTAGGAGCCTGAATCCAAATCCGGACAGATTCTTCTCGATTGTAGAAATTTCTGAAACCTCAAGTGAGTATTTTTCGCAGAACTCTTTGGCGATAACAATCCCCTTTTCTGACTCCCCCAGCAAAAGGTAGGACAGGAGCCTTATTCTGGCTGAGCGCAAGTGTGAATTCTCTTGCGATATCCGTTCTACCTCCGAAATAAGCCCCATTATTCTCTTGGCGAGTATTACCTCGGGATTGCCAGTTCTGCTTGGAGGGGGATTTCTGGTAAACGAGGCGAGCTCGGGTTTTGAAAGCTCAGCGATCAGGTACGGAAAGAGGCTCTCGGGCCTGACTTCATATGCGCCTTGCAGGAACGATGCGATTGCAATCAGGCGCAAGAGCGATTCGCGCATTGAATAGACAGGAGAGCTTTCACAATAGACCCTCTGAATTATGTAGGTTTTTCCAAAATGGAATGCGTGGGTTGTGCCTCCGCTTTTTGTTGAGTAGACAAGCTCGCTGCCTGACTTGACCTGCTCCAAAAGCGGATACTCTTTGAGTAGAAGCGCAAGCTTTGAAAGAGGCAAGGTCAGCTTTGCGCTCAGGGGAATGGACATCGTAACCCCAAGCATCATTTCATTCGCGGGATTATTCTTTTTCATCTGACCACAGAGTCTGTGATTGCGCGGGAGAATCCATCCGCAATTGAGGCATCGTCGATCCCAAGCAGCCTAAGCTGCGATAAGAGCGCCCTTCGCTCGGCGCCGAGCTCCAGGAGCCTCGATAGGAGAGAGGGAAGCTCAACGGAGTAGTTTCCCTCGAATAGCTGCCTCAATTTCGGAATTTCCTGGGGCGGAAGTCCGACAGAGTGCAAAAACTCGGTAAATCTCTTTTCATCGACCTCAAATCTCATCTCATCACGCATGATCAGTGTAAGCGGACGGCTCAGCTCTACCCCGCTCACTTCCCGAATCTGGAAGGCGTCCCTCTTTTCGCCCTTATAGAGCCTTATTGCAATGCAGCTGCCGCGCTCGAGGTTTTGGATCTTGAGCGCAAGCTGCGGCTCAAGCGAGTAGCACCTTTGGAGCTTCTCGAGGCTTTGGGCATCCTGCATCCTGAATGCGAAAATTGTGGCGACGTTGGAGAGAAATGCGTCCTTTATGTCCCCCAAAAGCTGGGATGCCATCACCATCCCGACGCCGTACTTTCTCCCCTCCCTTATCAACACGTCAAGCATCTCGCTTCCAAGCAGGAGCTTCCAGGCCTCGTCAAGGAGCACAAGCAGCCTGGCATCCTTAGACGGGCCCCTAATTCGCATTTCCTCAAGTAGCAGATTCAGGTAATTTAGCGAGGTGTCTACCTTCTCCCCCTCACTCCTTTTGCTCAAGTCGATGTAGGTCAGCTTTTTCTCAAATGGGCTTAGCACTTCCTCATACTTTGGAGCTGCTGAAAAAAGAAGGTCGGCAAAATCTCTGTACTCCCCCGTGAAGTCGATTATCAGGAGGCTCTGGTCGCTAAAGGCGAGGTACCTTGCCATCATGCTCTTAAGCAGATAGCTCTTCCCACTTCCGCTCATCCCAAAGACGAAGATGTGCGGATTCATTGACTGCCCAAGGTCCAAAAAGAAGTTCGCAGAGTAATTTTTGGTTTGCCCCACATAGATCGCATTTGAGGGGTTTGCACAAAGCACCTGCAAGCTCAGCTCCTCGGAATATGGCATGCAGATAAGCTTCGCCGCCTCGCTTGATGAGATTACTTTATAGTCCATCTATCCACCTATGCTTCCGAGCAGCTCCTCGCCGGAAAGGTGCCTGAAGCTAAGATTGTATGACGCCCCAAAAAGCGAGCAGAGCTGGTCTATCCTAGATATTGCAAAATTTGCAGCCTCGCCCTCGCTTGCGCCCAAGGCGCTGCACTTAAGCCTTATCCCGATCCCAATTGGAAGTGAGCCCTTGGTTATCTGCGCGATTTCCCCCTCAAGCATTGAAAGCTCTCGCCTGATTCTGCTCGACTCTTCACTTTTGCTGTGAGGCACACGGGATAGCTCAATCTCCTTGATTCGCCTCTTCGTCTCAAACGAGTCGAGTATCCTCTTTGGGTTTATTTCCTGCACGTACAGGCAAAACTCGAAAGGGAAGCGGGCCTTTAGGAGAAGCTCCTCAAACTTCGAGCCGTCCGCTGTTATTCTTGAGGAAGGGGTCATGAGCGCAACGCAAAGCGCATGGTAGCCGGAGCTTGTCTCCTTTATTGCAACCCTGAGGTTCTCGCTTAGCCGGTATCCCTCGGTTACAAGCACCATTCCGAATTTTCGGGCAATAAGGGGATTGAGGATGTGGGAGGATTTCGAGTAGACAATTGCAAAAAGGAGTGACAATACGGAGAGGCAAAGCAAAACGGCGCTGCCCAGCGCAATTGAAAAAAGCATTGCGATCGCAAATCCGCAGTAGGCGAGGTTTGCGAAATTCCTCTTTGCAAGCTCTTTGAATTCCATGAGATCACTGCAGCATCTTGAACTTTCCGAATGTCGCCTCGGAGCCGAATAGCCCCGCAAGCTCCCTTATCGAGATCCCGGTTATTATCAGGCTGAACGCGGGGAGGATGAATACCTCCATTATCAGCCTTGAGAGTTTGAAGTTGAGGTCTGAGAGCGCCTGGCTTATCTGCCCGACGAGGGATTGTATGCCCCCAGTTATCCCGCTAAATATCCCTGCGCTCGTCTGGTTGTACTGGAGGTTTGAGGAGGAGATTTGGCTCTGCAGGGAGGTTGCCGCATTTGTTACGCTGACAAGGTCGGTAGAGTTGGAGAGGGAGTAGGAGTTTATCATCGTCGCGTTTAGCACATAGCTTAGCGGAAGCACAACATAGCTCCCGATTGCAACGGCGATCAAAAATCCGCCCAGCTTTCTGCTTGGGTAAAATGAGCGGAGGATCAGGCCAAGGGGGAGTATAACGCTGATTGCAGTCACAGCCACGAACGAGAGTATTGCCGCCTGGACCGTGATCCCAAGCGCAAGGGTGGCCAAGATCCCGGTTAGGTACTGGATCTGCCCCAAAATCGGGGAGAGTATTGTTGAGAAGGAGATCGAGACTATCAACAGGTTTATTTTCAGGCCAGCGATTACCCCAAGTATTGTGCCGAGCGAGATGAGCGAGAGCAAAAGCCCTGAGATTATCACAAAAAGGGAGGAGTAGCCTGCGCCATGTATGCTGTAGCCTGAGAGCCCCATCAAGTAGCTGTAGGAGAAGCAGAGCGCGGAGTTTGCGTCCATGTACTGGGGGCATGTGTAGGATGTGACGCTCCCAGTAAGCGAATTTATCAGATTGGTCATCAGCCCGTTGCCTGCAAACAAAATGAGCAGCGATCCCACAAGCGCCGCATTTAGGATTGATTGGTAAACCTCATTCTTGCCGAACTCCTTTAGCCTCCTATCATCAAGCGCGTAGCCAAGCCCGATTGAAATTCCGCTTATGGAGAGCATTATTGCAATCGCAGCTATCGCGACGTTGAAGCCGTCAAGCCCAAATGGAAGCGCGGAGCTAAGCATTTCCTCACTTAGATTGAGTTGGCGGTGAGGTTGCCGATAAGATGGGTTGATGCGAGCGCAAGCCCATTTGATGCAACGGAGAGAACCGCAACCATTATTGCCCCGATTATTATGTTGATCGAGGTCGTGTGGAAGTTTGCCTTCTTGTCGGGCGGAAGCAGCTGCCCCACAGCGTAGAAGATCCCTGCGACAATAAAGAGCACTGCGCTCAGCATCGGGCCGATCTGGGAGAGTATCTGTTGCAGGGAAGTTAGCGTCCCCGCTATGTCAAGTGAAAAATAGGAAGATGCATGAACCTCGCCAGCCAGGAGAAGGAGTAAAAAGGGGGCGAGCCCGAAAAAGCCCTTGCCAAGTCTTCTTTCAATTTGCCCCATTTTTGTTTTAAGTTTCGTCACATCACCTTATACTTAAGTAATATATCATTTATTTGAATAACTATTTAAATATAATGATAAAACTCCAATAATCTTTTTAGCCCTGCTATCTCTTATTAATGGTTGATTCGTCGAGAGTTCGGCTTTGAGAGTAGGAGTTATGCCAAGAGTTATTGAGGAAAGCAAAAGGGAGGAGCTCAAGTCTAAGATGCTCAAGCTTTTGAGCATCAACGGAAGGATGAGCATCGGAAACCTGGGAAAGAACCTTGGAATCACAAAGCCAAGCGCATACCACTTATTTTTGGAGACAATCAAGGAATATGACCTGCATTTCGTCCCAGAGATCGACATTGAGAAGATCTGGAGGTACGAGTTCATCAAGATGTCGAGGATGAGGACAAAGAAGGAGATACTTGATGAGGCAATTGAGGAAATTCCAGAGGCAGGATACGAGGAATACATCGTTGTATTCAATTTCATTAAGGGAGCCCCGACAGAGGAGCAGTTTGCAAAGGCGATAGAGGGCTCATACATTCCACAGTTTGTTGCAAAGCTAGGAGGAAAATACGACTTTATCATGTACGGGGTCTCGCGAAACTATGACGAGATGAACAGCTTCATAATCAATCTCTCAAAGAAGCTAAAGAAGCCTGTCGTTTCCAAGCTCAACAAGATAAAGGGACAGTTCGGATTCTTCCCACTTCGAAAGGAGCTGCTTGAGAAGTTCAACATCTCAGAGACGTACCTTGCGCTTCTGCTCGGGCTAAACGAAAACGGGAGGCAGGAGTTCATCTCGATTGCAAAGAAGTACAAGAAGGAGCAGCAGGGGATGGTCTACGCGATGGACAGGCTGAGGAGGACGGAGATATTAAAGCGCGTCACATACTATGAGGGAAAGCCAAAGCTGACCTACAACATTGTTATGCAGGTGAAGATATTCGACTACGACAAGTACACCCCGAAGAAGAACTCTTGGGGCCTTGAGATAGTGAAGGACTACGAGAAGAAGCACAACGAGTACATGTACATGTGCGACATCTCTAATCCCCAGGGCATATTCATCTTCGCAAGCTTTGCGGACAAGGCTGCTGCGGACAAGTTCATAAAAAGCGTCAAGAGAAACAATTCCGGAATCGAGATCACGACAGCAAGAGTGATGAATGTGATCGTGGGCCAGCTTGGCATACGCGACTTTGACATGAAGTACTCGCAGCAGTACCGCAACCTTGAGAGCGACAAGCTAGTGCCGCGCTTCAACAGGAAGAATCTTGAGAATCCAATTGATGAGGAGACTTCTGAGAACAGGTACATGCCTGACCCTAACTCTACAGAGTATCAATAAGCCCGAAGCTCTCAGAGTGCCTATTTTCGAGCGAGAGCTCTTCCCTATAGGACAAATCGTTTTCGTGAGTGGAGACAAACGGGCAGTTTGTCGTCTTCGAATGTAGAATATGCTGAGTTGAAACGGAATCGGTCTTCTTGTTTGATGCTCCCATGTTGTCGCCCTAGGGGGTATCAATTCTACAAGGCAGAAATAAAAGGCTTTGCTCAAGGTACGTAGGAATCAGATCTCAAAAACCGGTTTACTTCCCGCCCTTCTGCCTTGTAGTGGACTTTGCAATGTCAGCCTTTAGCTTCTCCGCTATGAAGTTGTGCGTGAACGCGTCTCCCTTTGCGGCGATGCTTATCTTGTTTGCATAGAGCCTTGCAAGCCTTCCCTTCATCTTCTTGTTTGCGCTAACGATCTGCGGAAGCTTGAATAGGATTCCGTACTTAGGTGGCTTTGTGCCGAACTTTAGGTGCTTGAAGAGCGCCTTCTCTGCGCCGAGCAGCTGAAGCGTGCTTGCAGGCATCATCGCGAGCCTCTCTAGCGAACCTGCCTTTGCAAGAAGCTCGGCTGCAATCTTGTAGTCGATCAAGTATGAGATGTTCGGCATCAGCTTCTTTACCGAAGTTTCAAGGTACTTGTCTATTGAGTTTCCGACCTCCTGAAGCGTGATCTCGCTTTGGGCCATGCTCTTTAGCGTCTCGTATTCCTCCGCAGTCGGCTCCCTGCCGATGCTGTTCTCGATCTGGGAGTGGAGCTTCTCTGCGCCCTCGCCGATCTTGCTCCTTAGCTCCTCCACCGATGGCGCTTTCTTGTTTGCGCCGAAATTGATCACGAATTTTGCAAGTGAGATTGATGAGTTTGCTCTGTATTCCGGGAAGTAAATCGAGTACCATTCCTCAAGCCTCTCAAAGAGCTGGTTTCTGACCTTCTCGACTTCCAGGTACGAGCTGACTGCCTGCATGATTGCATGCTCCGATCCCGCATAAGAGTCGCTGAGGCTCGCCTTCGCGGCATTCATCAGTCTCTCTCGCTTTTCAAATAGTGTCTCCTTCTTCATGAGCATCAGCTTGTGATGAATAGATTATGTAGCCAAACAGATATATTAATTGTGATAGCCTGCCCTGAACCTGAAAAACGAAGATAGGACAACCATTATAAAACGCGACGCAGAACCTTTGCTGTGGAAACCAAGGAAAAAATTTATTCTATAACAAGCCCAAGCCTGCTTGAGAGAGGCAATGTGACAGAGGGAATGCAGAGGTCCTTTGTGGATGCTTCAAGAACAGAAGGCAGCGAGGAGGGGACTGGCAAGCAATCGCTAATAGCGCTGACAAACAGGATGCAGAGCCTCATGAGAAAGGCGGATGAGGGGCTGATGAGCAGGGCCTATGATAAAGATATCATAAACTTTTACCCGGTGGACAAAGAGATGCAGAGAGCCTCGGAGGTAGGGTCAATCGCGAGGATATACGATGAGGGATTCAAGTGGCTGGAGAAATTTGGGGAGGTCGGGTTTGAGTACACGACGCTTTTTGAGAATCGTATGAAGGCCTCGATAGTTCTGGACCATGGAGGGGTTATGACCAAGGTCGAGGGCAAGATAAAATATGTTGAACTCGAGAAAAGCATGGCGATCTTCCTAAATGCGGGAAGCGTAGGAATAGTCAACAGCGATGCGATAACCGTGACCTTCAAGCCGGTCTGAAAAAGCCAGCCTACTTCTTTAGCAACCCATTTTGAAAGCCGAGCGGAGAAATGGTTATAAAATATAGTCGGCACAATTCTATACGTTTCGACAGTGCTTTTGAATGGAAAATTCGGTACTTGACTATGAGCAGATAATGAAGCTTGCGCTCGAGCGCGGCTTTTACTTTCCTTCCTGTGAGGTCTACCCAGACACGCCAGCCGGCTTTTGGGAGTATGGGCCAAACGGGGTGAGCCTCAAGAACAAGTTCATCGAGCTGTGGAGGAGGGAGCTGGTTAGAAGGGACGAGATGCTTGAGATTGACGGGAGCCAGATAATGGCAAAGCCAGTCTTTGAGGCATCGGGACACCTTGCATCCTTTGCGGACCCGATTGTGAAGTGCACAAAGTGCGGCTCGATCTACCGCGCGGACAAGATGCTTGCGGAGGTAGCAAATGTTGTCGTGCCCGAAAGCGCCCCGCTTCACGAGTTTGACGATGAAATCGAAAAGCACCGCATTGCTTGCTCAAAGTGCAAGGGAAAGCTAGGCAAGGTTGGAAAGTTCAACATGATGTTCAAGGTAGGAATAGGCCCAGAGGGCGAAGACGCATATCTAAGGCCGGAGACCTGCCAGTCGCTCTTTGTCGATTTCCCAAGGGTGTTCAAGACAATGAGGGGAAAGCTTCCCGTCGGGCTTGCGCAGATAGGAAAGAGCTTCCGAAACGAGATTTCGCCAAGGCAAAGTTTGCTCAGGCTAAGGGAATTTTATCAAGCGGAGATCGAGGTGTTCCTAAACCCGAACAAGCTAAATGATGTGCAAAGGTTCGGGGAGGTGGAGGACACGGAGCTGAATTTGATGCTTGACGAGAAGACAGTCCAGACAGTCACCTGCAAGCAGGCGGTGGAGCTGGAGATGGTTCCAAACAAGCTGGTCGCATACTATCTCGGGCTACTTGTGGAGTTCTACCAAAAGACGGGAATCGATGTGAGCAAGAGCAGGTTCAGGAAACTCGGCGCAAAGGAGAAGGCATTTTACGCCTCGGTCGCATTTGACTTCGAGGTTGAGACTACGACAGGATGGCTTGAGCTTGTCGCATGCAACTACAGGTCGGACTACGACCTCAAGGCGCACGCGGAGAAGAGCAAGGCGAATTTTGAGGTCATGGATGGGGAGGAGAAGGTTCTTCCCCACATCTTCGAGCTCTCGATGGGAATCGACAGGAGCCTCTACACGATGATTGAGCACACGATACGCTTTGACAAGGAGAATGACAGGACGCTTCTCTCCCTCAAACCTTATCTTGCGCCGGTACACATCGGGATACTTCCGCTCATGAAAAAGGACGGGCTTTTCGAGAAAGCGGATGGGATTTTCCTGACACTTAACAGGAAGTATGACGCGTTTTTTGACGCATCTGGCGCCATAGGAAGAAGATATAGGAGGCTTGATGAGATAGGAGCTCCGCTTGCGATAACCGTGGACTATCAGACGATGGAGGACAACACAGTTACGCTCAGGAAAAGGGACTCGATGTCGCAGGAGAGGATAAAAATCTCCGAGATAGAGGACGTAGTGGCAAGGGAAGTCGCATATCCTTGAGAGAAAGAGTCTTATGGGGAAGATCAAGGTAGCTGATTTTGACATTAGGTACACTGTTGAGAGCGCGCAGCCCCTTACATTTTTTGGCGATATCCACGAGGAGGGAAAAAGGGTGGATTACGTCTCTGATTTTAGGAAATTCGAAGTGAAGCAGCACAAAAATTTATTGGAATATTCTGTTCTACCAAAAATAAGCGAGCAAAGAGCAAGGCAGGAAATTGTGAGGCGCTTTGGGCTCAAGGACAATATGCAAAAAATCTACGAGGCAATCGCAACGGACCAGTTTCTTGTGGAGTCAATTGAAAAATACCCTGGAATGAGGATAACAAGGAACGATCCATGGGAGACTACGGTTTGCTTTGTAATGTCACAATTCAACAACGTGAAGAGGATACGCGGGATTGTAAAGAAGTTGATAGAAGTGCATGGGGATTTGCAAGTCTTTGAGCACAATGGAAGGCAAATTGTGGTCAAGAGTTTTCCGACACCTGAGACGTTTGCAAATCTCAGCGTGAGAGAGATAATGAAATGCGGAACGGGATTCAGGGGAAAGTACATCAAGGGAATCGCGCAGCAGTGCGTTGACGGTTTTGACCTCTACAAGCTGCGGGGGAAAAAATATGAGCACATAAAAGAGGAGCTCATGACCCTTCCGGGAATCGGTGACAAGGTTGCAGACTGCATACTTCTCATGGGCTACGAGAAGCTTGAGGCGTTCCCAGTGGACACATGGATTAAAAGGATTGTAGAGCGAGTATACTTCAAGGGAAAGGTGCAGAGCATCAAGACAATCCACAAGTTTGCGGAGGATAGGTGGGGAAAGGATGCAGGATATGCCCAGCAGTACCTTTTCTGGCACGGGAGAAGCCTCAAGATTAACTAGATGATTTGATGATACCAGGAATAAAAAACATCACGCAGGGAATCGCAAAGCTGCAGGAAAGGCAGGACAAGGTCATGAGCACCTCAAGGGCGGTTGTCCGACTCTCTGGTGAGGCGATGGCAAACATGCACGCAAAGAAGTACAAGGAGGTCAAAAAGCAGCTTGCACTTCTCTCAAGGCAGCTTGGCGCGCTAAAGAAGATTGAAGCGGGCTTTGAGTACTACTCAATGCAGGCGCACCAGGAGTACGTCGAGGCGAACATTCTATACAACATAATCACCACGGGGAAAGTTCCGTCCATGTCACAGATGAGGGAGAATGAGGTGAACTACCTGCTTGGCGTGATGGACGCGGTGGGCGAGCTAAAGCGTGAGTGCTTTGAGGAGCTTCGGGAGGGGAATATATCACGCGCAAAGCTGTACTATGAGACAATGAAGGGAATCTACGATACCACGCTACATATGAGGTTCGCGAACTCGGTCCTTCCAAATTTTAGGAAGAAGCAGGATGTGGCAAGGATACAGCTTGAAAGCGTTAACGCCGAGCTTCTTCGCCTCAAAGCCTAGAAAAAGGTTTAAATAGGTATATTTGAATACAATACCAGTGAGTTAATGAGAATATTCAAACTGCAAAGCGCGATGGAGTATCTGATGACCTATGGATGGGCAATACTCATCATCGCAGTGGTGCTCGGAGCGCTCTTTAGCCTCGGAGTGTTCAACACTGGTTCCCTGCTTGGAACAAGCTGCATTGCGGCTCCTGGCTTCCTTTGCCAAAACCCGGTCTTGGGAACGACAGGAAACCTTGTCATGACAATCGGACAGAGCACAGGCTCTTCATTCTACAATGTTGGAATCGGATGCGCGGCAACTGCAACATCGGCTGGACTTCCAAACCCAACGACGGCGCTTGTTCAGGCTAACACACTTGGCGGAGCAAACACGCTACCTGCAAACCAGGCAAACGCGAATGCCGCCCTTACGGGAACAATTATGACGCTAGTCAGCGGACAGACAATCTCAATAAGCGGATTCAAGTGCTATGATACGACAGGGACGGCGCTATCGGCACCTGCAATCGGCACAACGTTCAGCGGAGGAATCTGGATGAACTACACCCTAAGCAGCGGTGCATCATCGGGATCAAACCCAATGCTAACCCAAAAGATTGCTTCTGTAACATTGAAGGTAGTGTAAGGCTACCTTTCTTCTTTTTCTTTTTTATTTAAAATTAGTTCAGCTTTAGCCCTGCACTTTGCTTAGGCTTGCTGCTTTATCTCGGTTGCCTGACCCCTAATTGTGAGAAGCTCAATGACGTTGTTTGCTGTGAGAAGCGGCTTTCTTAGCCTTTCATTGTCATCTGTTGTGAGTCTTGGGCAAGCGGTGTTGACGAATGCGTCGAACTCCATCATGTTGTTGACATAGTCAAAATCAAATGTGTTTGAAGTAAGGATTGCTGCGCTGCATCCCGCCATCTCAATTCTTGCCTTGAGAACCTTTGCAAGGTGCATGTTTGTCTGGCCATTCTTTGTGCTAACGAGGATTCCGAACTTCTTTGCGTCGATGCTCCTTGTTATCTTTCCGCGCTCCCTCTTCCTGTGTTCCTCGCGGTAGTTGTCCAGCCACATTGACTTCTTTATGAATGGATCGATTGAGAGGAAAGGCTTTGTAGTTGAGTAGACTGCGCCGAGTGGGTGGAATAATCCTCCGCCGAAGTAGACAAATGCTTCGACCTTCTTGTCGATGGAAGCTGCGCTCCCAATGTCGCATCCGAGTATCTGCCCTGGGTGCTTTGCAAATCCGTAAGGCTTTCCAATCACTACTGTCTTTCCTGCTGCCTCAAGCAAAGCCTTTACTTCCTCAAGCTGGTGAATATGCTGAATCGTTGTTACGAGGCCTACCGTCTTGAACTTCTCAAGCTCCTTCATTGCATCAGGAATTATCTCGTAGCTTGCGGTTTGTGAATAGAAGATGTACTCCACCGGGAAATCGACGTGCTTGAACTCCGCGTGCCCGAAGTGGATTAGCTTCTCGGCTCCCACTGCCTTTGCCTCCTCAATTGC
>JAGWHN010000089.1 GCA_028866785.1 Microcaldota archaeon | reverse complement strand
AAACAGCACGAACAAGACTCTGCTTGCATCCATTGCAAGCTCCACAAGAGCCCTTTTCTCCTCAGTGAATGCGACCGCAACGCTCTCCTCGCTTGCAGTGGCGCCTTTTATCGCGACAAATTACACCGCGAGGGACATGTGCTACACGTATATAGCCTCAAAGACGAGCAACGCTAGCATCTGCGCAAGGACGGGCAGCTATGCAAGCGCCCTTTGCACCTATTCCGTATCGGGTAACTACTCAAGCGCGCCCCCAACGTATCCCCAGCTTCTCGCAAACTGCAACCAGCTCTCTTCGTACAAGAGCGAGTGCGTCCAATACGTGAAGCTTGCGCAGGCAATCGCTACAAGGAACGCAAGCATCTGCGCCTCATTCCCAACAAACTTTGGCTGGCAGTGCTACTCTGCGATTGCTGCAAAGTACAACAACGCAACGTTTTGCGGCTACATCGCCAACTCAACAGCTAATAATTCTTGCCTTGCACAACTCAAATAATCACGGTCGAGTTGTTTTTCATGTTTGAGGGAATAGTAACCTGCGTCAAGCACGCCGCGACCCTTAGCGAGAACATCTACTGGGTAACCAGCATCGAGGATGGAGCTGCCAAGGTGTCCGAACTTAGGAGCGGCATAGTCTTGCACCTAGGCGATATGGTAAAGGCAAACCTAGTTGACGGAAAACTCGAGTCCGCAATAATCGAGGACTCAAAGGAGAAGATAGACGCATACCGCGCCGTCGCCACGAAATATGCAAAGGAGCTCGCGGTAAACTCCTTTCCTTCCGCAGTTGAACAGCTGGACAAGGTGACCGATGCAATGCGCCCAAAATTAAAGGCTGCGGCATCGCTTCTAAT
>JAGWHN010000088.1 GCA_028866785.1 Microcaldota archaeon | reverse complement strand
TCACATTTGGCAGGTATATTTCCTCAAGTTTCTTTGCAAGTCCTATTACTGGGAGGCTCAATCCGAGCGAGCTTAGTGCATCCATAGCAGAGTTTAGCTGCTCGCTTCCTCCGTCTATCAAGATCAAGTCTGGCATCTTTGCGCCCTCTTCGAGCAGCCTCTTATATCTCCTATAAACCGCCTCCTTCATGCTTGCAAAATCATTTGCGCTATCGACTGTCTTCATTTTGAACTTTCTGTACCCGCTCTTGTCGGGCTTCGCATTTATGAATCTTACCATTCCCGAAACAATATGCTCGTCTCCGGTGTTTGAGATGTCAAATGACTCAATCACAAGTGGCAGCGAAGGCAGGTTTAGCGCGTTCTGCAGATCCGAGAGAGCGCTGTCGTGCTCCATGTTAACCTCGATGTTCTTCTCCGCAAGTTCAAGGAGCGCCTTCTTCTCACCTTTTATCGGAATTGTAAGAGTTACAGGCGCGCCCCTTAAATCCGAAAAGAACTTCTGAAGAGCCTCCTTCTCTTCTTCATCCGCCCATGATGAGTTGTTTAGTATTATTTCTCGGGGAATTTGGTTTGAGGTGTAGAAAGCCCTTAAAAACTCCCTCTCAAAGTTCTCCTGATAGTCTGCGTTGAAGTCCTTCTTACCAAGCAGCACACCCCTTCGAATTCCCATCTGTACGACAATCATCTTCTCCTCAACCTTCTTGAAGGCAACAACGTCCTGATCGAAGTCCCGCTCGTGGTCGACTATCTGCTTCTTTGAGAGAAGCTCTATGCTTGCGAGCTGGTTTCTGATTTCGAGAGCTTGTTCATACTTGAGATCTTTTGAGGCCTGCTTCATCTGATCCTTCAGTACGA
>JAGWHN010000087.1 GCA_028866785.1 Microcaldota archaeon | reverse complement strand
AGTGAGCTAGGCCAAACCAGTTATTAGGCCTAGTGCAACCTGCTCCAGTTTTTCCATGACTAAAGGTCATGCTATCGCAAGCCGCTTCAAAGCAGTAGCTACATTTTCCTAGCCGATGGTTACTCTGCGCTCCCTCATTTTACAAACTTGGGTTAGGCATGGCAGATTAGAAGCTCAATTTCCTCCTTATTTTTCAGGTGATTGGAGACCGGCTGCACGACGAAGCGGGTAATTTTCAGATAAGGAATAATCTTACATACTTCAAGGGCGCCTTCCAGCCTCCCAATATACAAAGCATGGATTACAACCTCCATCTTCATTGCAACCGATCTGGTTCGCCGAGTAATATGCGACGCCGATGCAGTCACCCTTTTAAATATCAAAGTTCAATTTAGTGCTATGCGGTGCAATCAGAAGGTCCAGGCCGCGATGGAGTATCTGATGACCTATGGATGGGCCATCTTGGTGATCGCCTTTGTGCTCGGGGCCATATTCCAGCTGGGGTTATTTGGCACATCCACCTCTTCTTTAGGTTCATCATGCCTTGCAAGCACGGGGTTCCTCTGCCAAAATCCGACACTCAATACATCAGGATATCTTGCAGTCAAGTTTGGCCAGATAATCTCTAACCCTATAACCGTGACGGCACTCGGATGCTCAAACAACAATACGCTACCTACCTCAACAACTTCAGTTAACCTGCAGGTGGCATCTGGTCAGTCTGTTGGCCTTTCGTTCCCATGCACTTTGGCAGCAAATTCCATAGGTAGCGCATTTAAAGGATACTTGTGGCTGACCTATAGCACCGCTTCACAGTCAGGTATAGTCGATAAGATGGCGGTGGTGACCACAAAGGTCTCAACGACCGGCAACTCCCTTGCAGTGGCA
>JAGWHN010000086.1 GCA_028866785.1 Microcaldota archaeon | reverse complement strand
TAGAGCGCGAACGCGTTCTCCTCACCCTTAAGTGATGCGAGCAGCGTCTCGAGTTCGTTTAGTTCCATGATTAGACCCGCCTTTCCTCACTGTCCGATAACCGGTTAGGATTTTCCTGATTTATAAGTGTTGCTAAATAATCGTTTTTTCGCCATAAGTTTGCGTTTTTGAAAAGCGCCTGATTGCGCATGCAGCCACGGATTGCTGGCACGTAACAAAAACACAAAGAGCTTGTTTTAAACGTCCAGCGAAGATGCTTTTTTAAAGGTGAAAAACCGAATAAATCTGATAACATGCAATCAGCGAGAAGAGCGAGATCTTCAAGGGAGAGGCGAGGAGCCTCTAGCGCAATTTGGAAATTACGGTAGAAAACTATGGCGATAAGCAGAGACGATTTTAGGAATCTGGACAAGTTCAACCAGAAAGTGGTCAGCGAGGCGCTCGGCTACGACCAGCCGACTATAAGGGATCTGCACCATCTGCTGGTCTTTGAGCGATAGAAATGTAGTGGATAGATGGAGAAGAACAAGGAGAACAAAATTGCAGATGAGAAGCTGCTAAGCGCAGTTACCCAGGGCAATGTCTCAGGTCTTTTCAGGGCACTTGAGGATGGAGCTAACATTGACTGCCGCGTGAACTCAGGCCAAACCCCCCTCATCGCCGCTGCGGAAAGTAAAAACGCGGAGATCGCCTCAATTCTTCTGAAAAACGGCGCAGACCCCAACTTCAGCGATGTAATCTACCAGACCCCACTAATGCGGGCGGTGCAGGGCGGGGCGGTCGATGTTGCAAAGCTATTGATAAATTCCGGTGCGTCTGTGGATAAAAAAGACGCCGAAGGCTACACCGTTCTGCTTCAGCTGTGCGCGGAACCACTTGAACAGAAGTCT
>JAGWHN010000085.1 GCA_028866785.1 Microcaldota archaeon | reverse complement strand
GTTCACGTTTGCTGCGTTCACGGCGCTAAGGGCCCCTCCCCCCTTTCCGGATCCATCGATCTTTGTGACAATCACTCCGGTGAGCTTCACTGCCTCGTCAAATTGCTTTGCCTGCTTCCCTGCAATCTGCCCGATGTCTGCGCTAATCACCAGTATCTTCTCATCAGGCTTCGCCTCATGGTTTATCTCCTTTAGCTCCTCGATTAGCTCCTTGTCAAGCGCGTTCCTTCCGCTCGAGTCGAAGATTATCACCTTCTTGTCCTTGAATTGTGCAAGCCCCTGCTTCACGATTTTTTTGACGTCTTTTTCTCCCTTTATACCGAAAAATCCCACTCCTGCCTGCTTTGCGAGCGTCTCGAGCTGCTCGTATGCGGCAGGCCTCTCGACATCGCAGCAGATCACCGCGCTGCTCAGCCTCCTGTCCTGGTAGAACTTGGCTAGCTTTGCGGAGCTCGTGGTCTTTCCCGAGCCGTAGAGCCCGAGCATAAGTATCCTCTTTGGCTCCAGGGTCGGCTCGAACTTCTTGCCCATCAGCTTGACCAGTTCGTCATAGACTAGGTTTGTGATGTAGTCCTTCGGGCTAACGCCGGCAGGGAGCTTTGACTTGAGTGCTGCATCCTCTATCTTTCGCGTGAGCGCAAGCACCAGGCTCACCTCGACGTCAGAGCCGAGCAGCGCCTTTTGGAGCTCCTTGTTGAACTCCTTTATGCTCTTTGCATCGATTATGGTCGCGCCGCTAAGACGTGCAAGCGCCTTCCTCAATCCCTCTCCTAAATCCATGCAAAGACCCCAGTGCAAAATAAGTAATATAATAAAAACTTTAACAATTATATCATTATGCTTGGGGGTTCATAGCTCAGCCTGGTTAGAGCGCTGGTCTTATAAAATCTTTTAAGAAAGCCAGA
>JAGWHN010000084.1:496-974 GCA_028866785.1 Microcaldota archaeon | reverse complement strand
CAGGTTGCGCTCTCCTCCTCACTTGACAAGCTAACTGCCAGTGTTAGGCTCCTTGGAACACCTCTCTTAGGGGCCACTGTGAACTTCACCTCCAATTCAAGTAATGCCCCACTCAGCCCGCTAATAACAACAACCGACGGATCAGGAAACGCTGCCTCCTACATCTCAAGCTCTGCTACCGGAAACGTTCTCGTCACAGCATCGTTTGCGAACCAGATAGCAAATGCAGTAATTAGCTTCACTGCACCCGTATGCATCACAGTTTCAGTGCCCGGCCTATCGGGCGCAACCTCAAACGCGCTGATAATCGATGGCATAGGGTATTCCTCCTTCCCAAGGCAGCTCTGCTACGGACAGGGAACAACACACTCGTACTCCTTCCAGACAACTGTCTCGGGAGGTGCGGGAATCCAGTATCTCTTTAACTTCGTCTCAGGCTGCGGCGCAACAACCCAGTCCGGAACATTATCTGGAGTTG
>JAGWHN010000084.1:0-486 GCA_028866785.1 Microcaldota archaeon | reverse complement strand
CAGTCTGGGACCCTTGCGGGAGTCGCAAACTGCACGCTCTCTCCAAACTACATAACCCAGTACTACCTTACAACCTCCGCCTCACCAGGAATTGGTGGAAGCGTGACGCCGGTTAGCGGATGGTACAATGCGGGCAACAGCGCAACCCTTGGCGAGACGCCATCTGCTGGGTACGCGTTCAATGGATTCACGGGGACTGGTTCTGGCAGCTACAGCGGCGCATCGACTACCCCTTCGATTACCCTAAACAATCCGATAACCGAAACAGGTTCGTTCACCTCCACCTCAACCTCCACGAGCTCAACAACTTCCACTTCAACGACAAGCACAACCTCTACATCTTCCACCTCCTCGACAAGCTCTACCTCGTCCACTAGCACATCATCAACCTCAACAACAGTGCTTGCAACGCAGTCTTATTACTGGAGCTATTCAACAGGCTACAATACAGGACATTCATACGGAACTTTCTGCCAAAATATCTTC
>JAGWHN010000083.1 GCA_028866785.1 Microcaldota archaeon | reverse complement strand
TCTTCGGGCAGGGGGGGATAGCAGGCTCGTTCCCATGGCTTGGGCCAAACTTTGACAGCTACGGCTTTGTGCTGCAGGTCGCGCTCCTGATAGTTGCGATGGTGTTTGCTGCGCTTGCGATAATGTATGCCGTGGGGTACGGCTTTGGGATACCCAGGATCTTGGTGTTTGTCAAGACAGAGTACCTTGAGAGCGTACTTAACATAATTATGATCGTTGTGCTCTTCGGGGGCGCCGCGGTGCTCAGCGGGGGCATGGTGTTCATCTCCAACCTTGGCAATGCCGTGATAGCCTCGGCAGGCGCGGCCGGGTCCGCGCCGCTTGTGGCGCTTGGGGCAAACCCGACCGCGGGCTACCAGGACATTCAGGGGATATACAGCTCGGTGTGCCAGACATACATGAGCGATGCGGTCAGCCACCTAGCTGGGCTGAGCGGGCTGAACGGGATTTCATACGGATACAGCATTGCCTCAGGGTTTGTGATAAACCTGATGCCAAACGGAATGGGAATATCCATAGCCCCGCTTGCTGGGATAACGCCTTATCTGCTGCTGGTGGGATTCTTGAGCCCTCTCGTCTCGGGCGTCGTGGGGATAGAGATAGGGGTTGTCTTCTTCATGGTGATAGTGTACTACCTCTTCCCGCTCCTGCTCTTTGCAGGGGTGCTGATGCGCTCGTTCCAGTGGACTCGCGCGGCGGGTGGCACTCTGATTGCGCTCTTCATAGGATTCTACATCTTCTTCCCTGCGCTCATCTACCCATTCACAACGGTGAACTACCACTGCCTAGAGCAGGCGGACTGCAGCGGGCAGTACATACTTGGCTCCTCCTCGATTGGCTCTGCGGCAACTGCGCAGGACCCTTTCACGCAGCTGCAGACCCTTGCAGGAGAGGTGGCGCAGGCTGCGGTGCAAAGCGAGTTCGTGGACATCTTTGACTTCTACATCTTCTCGATAATAAACGCGTCGTTCCAGATATTCGGTATAATAATTTCGTTTGTCATATCCTA
>JAGWHN010000082.1 GCA_028866785.1 Microcaldota archaeon | reverse complement strand
ATCTTGGGAAGGCATCGGGCAGGGATTCCCCTGAGCTGAGACCGGGGCAAAAGAAGAAGCTTTTCTCAATAAAGGATGAAAAGTACATCATGTTCCTAAAAGAGAGTGGTCTTGATGCCAATCTATCGGAGTACAAGACCTTTTCAGGGCAGGATGGTAAGAGGGCTGAGAAGGAGGTGGTAGGCCCGCAAAAGCTGATTCTTGGGGTAAAGAACGCGACCGCCTCGGGGAACAAGGACGAGGCGATTAGGCTTGCGCGCGAGATTGACCTTAGGATGATCGGAAAAGGAGACTACAGCCAGATCAGGATGCAGGTAAGGGACAGTTTTTTGAAAGAGGTTTTTGGCATTTCAGGCTACTTCAACTCAGGGTGCCAGACAATGGTGGAAAATTTCTTCTTCCTGAAGGAAATGGGCGCCCCTGAGCCATTATCGATTATCGCAAAGAATCCAGGTTGCCTCAATCTGCCCCTTTCCAAAAAATGGGGAATTCTCAACTATGAGGTCATGGAGCTCAAATTCCCAATTAAAAGCATATGGGAATCCCCTTACAAACTGAACTTCCAGCTAGAGCGCGTTCTTCCGCGCCACATGTACTATGTGAAGAAGGGCAAGCCTTCGCTTTTCGGATGCACCAACGCAGCCCCACTGGGAATCACAAAAATGGACCAGAAGGGCGACGAAAATTTCATAGACTACCTAAGCAAGGCCGGGATGAACGTAAACCTGGAGGAATACCTGATTTTCAAAGACGGGCCTGCCGTAAAGGCGAAACTCGAAATTTACCTTAATGCCAAGGGACCTCTTGACGAGACAAAGCAAAAAATTAAGCAGTATCTCCAAAGGCTAGAAGATCAAAAGTCAAATTTTCCCCTCAAAAGGGAGTGAGCATAAGCGCCCAGAGTGAGAGTCGAACTCACGAAGGTATTTCTACCAAACAGCTTAGCGGGCTGCCGCCCTACCACTAGGCGACCTGGGCACACAATTATATGCCGAATTTAATACTTAAAGCTTACTTC
>JAGWHN010000081.1 GCA_028866785.1 Microcaldota archaeon | reverse complement strand
GAAGATTATTCCCTTCTTTGGGCTGTACTCCTTGATGTATGCGAGAAGCGCAGAGAACTTGAGCCTGTTCGGCACGATCGTGTATAGCTGCTTTATCGTGCTGACCGTCCTGTCGTCCTCCTCTCCGACCGTAATCTTGATTGCCTGTCCGTTTGAGTATCTGTCCCCGATCTTGACGATCTCCCTTGGCATTGTTGCGGAGAACATCATCATCTGCCTCTCCTTAGGTGTCCTTGAGATTATGAACTCGACATCCTCAATGAATCCCATGTCGAGCATAACGTCGGCCTCGTCTAGGACTAGGAACTTTATCTTCTCGAGCTTGAGTGCGCCCCTTTCGACCAGATCGATAATCCTTCCCGGAGTGCCGACCACGATGTTCGTGCCCCTCTTTAGCTCCTGGACTTGCATGTTTATCGATGCGCCTCCGTAGACGATCGTTGTGCGAACATGAAGGTGTGAACCTACCTTTGTTGCAAATGCGGCTACCTGTATCGCAAGCTCCCTTGTTGGGACTACGATCAACGCCTCAATGTCATGCGTGTGCGCAAGCATCTGGAAAATAGGTACCAAAAATCCGCCTGTCTTTCCCGTGCCAGTCTTGGCGCGGGCAACAACGTTCTTGTGGTTGAGCAGCTCTGGGATTGTCCTCTCCTGAACCTCCGTGGCTGAAATAAATCCAACCCTCTTTAGAGCCTCGATTAGCTCTGGTTTCAAATTCATGTCTTTAAAATCTGTCAAAATTAACACCGAAAATAAGGAAAATTAGACTTTCGCTTTCCTTCTATACAAAAGCATTGAATCTTATCATATATAGAGCTTTCGTTCCGACGGGCTTTGTGTATAATGTCGTCGGTGTGTATAAAGTGATGTTTATGTGTAAAAAGTCAGTTTAGCACTTCCCCGAAGGTTGCACAAAAAGTCGAATCACTCACTTTTTACCCTCACATCTGTGTTTAGGGTATGTGATTATTGTTTTTGGGGTCATCGTCTTACCACACCTATGACATTTAGGAATACTGAATTC
>JAGWHN010000080.1 GCA_028866785.1 Microcaldota archaeon | reverse complement strand
TTATTGGTTTTGTGGGGTGGCTAAAAAAACCTCAGGAGGGGGCGTGATGCGGGTTAAAAAGCCCTAGAAACGTTCATTGAATTAGTCTTTTAAATGAAAAACGCCCAAATAACTATGAAAAGATGGAGATTAAAAACAGAGTTCAGTGGGAGGAGAGGCCGTACGGTAGAAAGCACGTAGTTACTCAGTTAGATAACGAAAGTGTTGCAATAATTCAAATCGATCCTAAAAAGAATACCGCTATCGGAGCTGATTTAAAGGATCTCGATAAGAGCGGACTTAGAGCACATCCTGGAACCCTGTGTGAAACAATAAAAGTCCTTACGGGGGACGCGAAATCATTAAAATATACGGCTAGAGATAAAAACGGAACTGAAATTAGCACCAAATTTTTTAGTCCTGGTGAGGAATTTGATTCTGTGGCTGCCAATGAGATAGGATACTGGCACAATCTTGAAAATGTTTCTAAAACAATGTTGGCCACTCTTGAAGTGACAACAATCAAGCAGATACTTTCCAAGTTGGACCGAGAATAGCTGAGAAAAAAGCCTCAGGAGAGAGCGTTGATGTGGGTTAAAAGCCCTTAAAACATTCATTTAATCAGGCTTTTAAAGGAGAAAACAGAGTATTAGTTGTTGGTAAGTATGCAATTGGCGAATTTAAATAACCTCAAATTTGGTAATTTAGGTAAAGTATTAGTTGTTTTAATGGAAAAAGAAAGTGCTCACGGATACGAGATTGGAAAGATTACAGGCATTTCTCTAACTACCGTCTATAAGCTATTGCCTTTGCTAGAAGAAGCAAAATTTATAATTAGAGTAGATCCACAAATTATTGATTCGCCTATGCCTGCCAAAAAATATTTTTCATTGACAGACACTGGAAGAGAACTAGCGTATATATACAAATCCTCAAAGCGTGACTAAAAGCAAAAGAGGAAGCCAAATGGTCTCGGCTCTCCAGTAGTAAAAAAGCCTCAGGAGGGAATTGAACCCCCGACTTCTTGTTTACAAAACAAGCGCTCTACCACTGAGCTACTGAGGCATAAGAAGCA
>JAGWHN010000007.1:5229-38963 GCA_028866785.1 Microcaldota archaeon | reverse complement strand
CATTCTCCTTCTGGCAATTGCATCGCCAGGCCCGAAATCCCTAACGCCACGAGGCTGCGAAACTTGCATAACAATAGCACTTACATGTTTGTGGAGATCCACTTCTTTAGGCTCTCCTTAGGCAAAGCGCCTATTGAGACCGCCTTGATCTCGCCTGCTTCGAATAGAATTGCTGTCGGAATAGACATCACGTTGTATCTCTCTGCTATCCCCGGGTTGTCATCAACATTTAGCTTGTAGAACTTCACCTTCCCTTCAAGCTCCTTTGAGACCTCCTCGACCGTTGGGGAGAAGACCCTGCATGGTCCGCACCACTCTGCCCAGAAATCGACGACTACAGGCGTCTTTGAGCCCACTACGTCCTTGTCAAATTTATCCTTGTTAATGTCAGCTACTGTCATTAGAACACCAAGAGTAATGTAGTGAGGATAAATATATAAGTCTCGCACTGCCTTTTTGGAAATTTTAAGGAATATTTAAAGTGCCAAAGTAAAATCCACAATTAGTGGGGCTTTAGTTGGCTGCCGTCTGCCGCTTTACCTCCCAGAGCATCTGCTTTGCCTTGGACGGATTGTCCCTGCGCAGGGAAAGGAGCGTCGCCAGAACCGGCATGCCGAGCACATTTGCAGTCTTGATTATCTCATTGCGGGAGTTAAAGTCGGTGTAAGTATCGAAAATTTTTATTGCATTGCCGATTTCGTTGTTTTTTCCGACATTGCTAAGTGGAACAACCTTCTTTCTGGTGACGTATTTCCTCACAAGGAATGGGTATTTTGTCGTCTCCTGTTTTAGAGCCATGATCATGTACGGATTTGCGTGCACCGCCTCAAGAAAGTGGATGACTGGCTGTGTCGAGTCGATGTTGCTTGCTATGCTTTTGCCTATGCTTACATATTTTTCGCGCACGCTGTCGCTCATTCCGTGGTCGGCCTTTGAGATTGTCGTCATGCAAATTCCTGTTTTTTTGCCTATTTTTGAAATTTATATGAGACCACTACCTTTTTGGACTTAGTCTGCAACTTCCGTCGGGACGAATTTAGCGGAAGTGAGGGGAAGATTATAAATTAGTCCCTTGCAATGTAGTAGCTGTGATGAGTAAGATCAAGTCTGAATAGTGATGACGATCTTGAGTGCTGATATTATGGCGAATATTCCAAAGCAGGCCATCAAGAAGCTAATCAAGCTGTATGCGAACGTCAACATAACCGATGACGGCGCGGCTGCGCTTGGCAAGATTCTTGAGAAGAAGGCTAGGACGATCTCAAAGTACGCGGTGAAGAACGCAAAGAAGAGCGGGAGAGCGAAGATTACAAAGGAGGACGTGACAAAATACGTAATAGACTGTGAGTGAATGGCGATAACAGTTTACAAGAGCCCTGACGGTAGGTTTAGGAGCGCCTACTACAAGTCGGAGAATGAGAACGTGCTCGCGATTGCAGAGAAGACGCACAGTGGAGTGCTTGTCTCGGAATTCAATGAGGACGGCGAGCTGCTTGACCAGACATATAGGACCTCGGTCGAGCCGCTGCGGGCGATTGCAGACCATCTTGGAAACTACACAAACGAGATAAACGTCGCAGAGGCGCAGGCTCACATTCCACTTCGTGCAAACGCGCAGTGCGATGACTGCAAGGGCAAGGACATTGTGAGGGAATTTGACATTGTTGATGTCAAGAAGGTCTCAAATGTGCCTATCGTGCCAATATTCATTTGCAACGGATGCAAGAAGAAGTACTACTCAATGAATCCAAAGTATCTCAGGAAGCTGATTGACAGAAATCCGGAGCTATTCAAGCCAGAGGAGCTAAAGGAGAGGGAGGCGGATGAGGCCGCCTTCGTCAGGGAGATACAGGAGTATATGATACGAATATTCGCTTCTAAAAAGCTTGCAATGATGAAGATACTCAAGTGACCAATATGGGAATTTACCTTTCAGAGTTGTACGGAAAGAAGATCATTACGAACACAGGGAGCATCCTTGGCGATGTGAAGGAAGTGGTCGTCGACCTTGAGGCAGGAGAGGTTGCGCACCTTCTACTTACAAAGCTTGAGAACCTCTCAAAGAGCCCTGATGCAAGGATGGAACTCTCAAAGAACAGGGTCCTCTACACAAGGGTAAAGAACATCGCTGAGACGATAATCGTAAGCAGCAAATAATCGTTTTAAACGATTTGTAGAACACGGATAAATAGCCCAAAGCACTAATTTTTCTTATGGGAAGAGCATTCACCATAAGAGAGGTAAGAAAGAGAGATAGAGACGATCTCATCAGCAACTTCTTTAGTTACTACGAAGAGCTTAAGCGCAATCCAAAACTGGGCCTTGGGCTCTTGCCGAAGAAACCGAGTATTAAACAAGAGCATGAGTGGTTCAAAAATATGATGAAGCTAGTTAAGCGTGGGGATGAGGTTAGCTCGGTCGCAATAGTTGATGGGAAGGCAGTGGCGCTTTGCAACATTAAGAGATCTAGTATGGCTGTATCGCAGCATGTGGGGAGCTTAGGTATTGCAATAAGAGATGGATATAGAAGAGAGGGAATAGGCAAAGCACTTATGAAAGATGTGCTTGCTAGGTCCAAAAACAAATTCGAGATAATCACGCTTGAGGTCTTTGAGAGCAACAAGCATGCAATAGAGCTATACAAGAAGTTTGGATTTAAGGAATTTGGAAAACTGCCAAACGGAATAAAGAGAAACGGCAAGTACACTGACGCTGTTTTTATGTCCTTAAAGCTATGAAATGATTCAACTTTCAGAAAAAGAGTATGCGCGGAAAAGCCGCGCGCTTAAATTTTTAATTAGTCAGTGGCTACTTCGCGTGCAAGTGAGGATCTCTCCTTTGCAAGTACCCTGTATCCGCAGTATGGGCACCTAATGAAGTTAGGCCCAATCGCCTTGATCTTTTTTCCGCAGTGCAAGCAAACATATCCCATTTTTTCACCATTATTTAGTATTCTTCTTTAAGAACGCAATGAACTCCTTGTGCAGCTCGAATTTCTCCGTGCTTATCACCCTGAAGTTCATCGTCGCCTTATACTCCTCCTCATTTAGGGAGAGCACGCTTTGGTATCGGTCCATCTTTGCGAACCTGACCTCAAGCCAGTGTATCTTACCCTTTAGCATCTCCGCGATTACCTCCTCTGTTGCTGGCGGGGATGAGAATCCGTAGAGGATTCCATCGCACCAGTAGAGCGGAAGGTTGCCGTTTGGAGTCACATTCGCCCTGAGCATCTCCTCCTTTTGGAGGGCTATGATGTCATGGACGATTAGCTCCTGCGCAGGCAGATAGGTAATCTTCGGGGTTGTCTTTGACATTATTATTCTCCCTTGATTGCGTTGATTACCCTGTTGAAGGTGTCAGCCGCTGCCGTCTTCATCGAGTATGCTCCGCCCGCGTATGTCGCTCCGCAGCTTCTGCAGGTCCAAATTCCCGTGCTGACCCTCTTTACTGCCTCTTTGCCGCAAACATCGCACTTGTACCTTGCCCTTTTTTCATCTAGTACTGATCGTAATCTCTTTCTGAGGCTTACTCCGTATCTAATGGTTGAATTTGCCATCTAATCACTCTTGCTATTTACTATTAGTGCCCTTAGCTCTTTAGACTTTTCGAAAGTGGTCTCGATTAGGTGCTCTATCTCGTCCTGCGAGAAAGATCCCCTCATCCCCTTCTGCATTGCCCTTAGGACCTTGTCGTCCGTTGCAATCGTAAGCCTTCCAGACATGACCGCCTCCTCGCCCGAGTTCGCGTCAAGGATTATCTTGTTCCCGACCTTTGCAAAGGTGCAGGATGTGACCATGTTGTTGATCTTGAGCTTTTGCATATTTGCGTCCCTGATGACCTTTCCGTCCTCGTACCTTGGCATCTTTGCGGTGTTTAGCGCAGTCATTGCCGCGATTTGGCACGCATCAAAGAGATTGCCATCGTAGTTGAGAACATAGAGATCGATGAACACCGACCAGACTTTGTCCTTCTCGATGAATAGCGAAGGTAGATCTACCACGTTCGCTGCTCTTATACCTCGGTCTACCACCCTTGCGAGCTCAATCGAGTCTGGGCTTGGCGGTCCTGTCTCATAGTCAGCTGATGCGAGAGGCAAAAGCTCCGCCATCGTCATGAGGTTTCCCTCCTCTGGCTTGTCAGGCATTGGCGTTCCAACGCCCATCTTGATTGCGGCGAGCACCTTGGTGTTACCAAGATCGACCTGCGCTGAACCTTCCGCATTTGGAAGGACATTGTGCCTTATTACCATGTTTCTGTATTCCCATGCGCCCCTGTGATCTTCCCTTATTCCCTTTGATAGAAGCTCCTGGACGTATGCTCCTTTAACTGAGTTTATTGCTTGCACATAATCACCTACATCTTGTACCTATCCATTATGCGCTCGTATGGCTGCTTGAGCGCCTCCCTTTGAAGCTTGGAGACAATCTCTCCTCCCTTCTTTATCATCTCCATTCCCTTTGTGAATTCCTCTTTTGTGAGGGTTCCATCCATCTGCAAGAGAAGAACATCGTTGTTCCTTGGGCCGATTGCAACTGGCATGTCGGCATCCGAGTAGTTGTCCTCGTCCTTGTTTAGGTCAAGCAGAAGATGCTCTCCTGCCTTTCCGACGGATAGCGCATATGGCAAATCCGTCATCGGGATTCCTGAGGTTGCAAGCGCGACTGCCGCTGCTGTTATTCCCGCTGCCCTTGTTCCTCCGTCGCTTGCGAGAATCTCAACAAAGATGTCAATTTCAGATCCTGGGAAATCCTCCAGAAGTATTACCTTCTCGAAAACCTCCTTTGTGACCTTTGAAATCTCAATTGCCCTCCTGTTCGGACCTGACCTTCCGTGCTCCTCAAGCGAAGAGAAGGGTGCCATCGAATATCTGCACTTGATGACCGCCTTCTCTGGGTCCTGCGTGTGCTTTGGAAGCGCCTCCTTTGGCCCGTATACTGCTGCGAGGACCTTGTTGTTTCCCCACTCGACGTATGCTGAGCCTGCTGCGTTCTTTAGCCCGCCTGCGACAATCTTGATTTTTCTAAGTTCATCAAATGCCCTGCCGTCAAGCCTCTTGCCGTTAACTACTAATTCTGGTTTGTTTGCTGATGATCCCATGTTTAAACACCTGGTGTTGATTGAAGAAGCGTCTTTATCCTCTCGGTCAGTCCAGAGGTGTGCGCCTCTTCGCCGATCTTTAGGATTGCCTCCACTGCCAAGGCGACGTTTCCGCCCTTGACCCATATTCTTCCGTTCATGCCGACCATGATGACCGCCTTTGTGCCGTCTCTGATCTGCTGAACCATAGTATTTGCCTTTCCGATTATCCTTGGAATCTTTGATGGCCTGACGTCAACCACCTTTCCTCCAAAGAGCTTCTTTGGCCTCATTAGAACCACTGTCTTCGTGTCGTCCATCTCCTTGACTTCGCACTCAACCACGTCTCCGCGCTCAAGCCTTGTCTCGACGAACTTTGCGATGATGATTCCCTTGTATGGGGAATTCAAGTCGACAGAGTAGCTGTTTAGCCTTGCCTCTTCAACAATTCCGATGACAATGTCTCCTCTTATCGGATACCAAAGTCCCTCTAATGCTACAAGTGAAGTCTTCTCCTCATTGTATATACCCAAAACTGTTGAGTATGTCTTTTCCTCTTCTATTATTGCGTTCTCTATTCGGAGTGGCGTCTGCGCCAACAACTCTCCGGGAACTACTATTCTGCTCATTTATACACCTATAATCTTCGCTGTTGCACTTCCGTGCGTAAAGGAGTTCAATTTGTCTGTGAACTCCGCCTGCAAGCCTGCCGGAAACTCAATTGTTGCCGAGAGGTCGCCGTTTGGCAGCCAGGTCTCGCTCTTGAGGCCGTACTGCTTTAGCAGCCCGTAGCACCTGTTTGCATGCTCTGCAGGTATTGTAACCTCCATCTTCGCCACTGCGAACTTTATCGGGAGGATCATGTTGATTTTCTTTAGTATTGAATCTATCTGCTCCTGCGCGTTCTTGAACGGCTCGATCGTGACCTTCGCCTGCTCCATCGCGTTCTCAATTCTCTGAGCCGGATGCGGCGCGTTTGTCCTTGGATCGATTGCGTTTCGCGCAATGATCTGGATTATCTGCTTTCTCTTCTCCTCAAGCAGCTTGTTTCGCTGCTCGGTTGTGATTGGAACGTTTCCGTTCTTGAGTATTTTTTCGACGACCTTTGCCATCTCTGTTGTCTGGAATGCCTTCTTGAGCTTCTCCTCAGATGTGCGCTCTCCCTTGTTTGCGTCCTTGAATATCTCCTCAACCGTTAGGACCGACATCGGGTCCGTCCTCTTCCCGGTGATGTATTCGTACGCAAGCTCGGAATCGATGAAGATTTCGAATTCCTCACCGTGCACTGAGTACTTTGCTATGACTGTCTTTGAAGACATAATTTTCACTGTAAGGCGAATCGAGAGCTAAAATTAAAGATACTTCGCAATCTCAGTTTGGCTGAGCATCGTGTACTCCTCAGAGTCATAGATGTATCCTATGTCCACGTTCTCAGTTGAGAGCTTGCCCTCGTTAACCTTTTTGAGTATCTTGACACCGAGGTCTATTCCGTCCTCGAGCTTCATGTTGTCCTTGTAATCCTTTAGAAGAATGTCTGTCGCGACCTTCTTTCCGACACCTATTGCATCAGCCTTGTATCCAAGGAATGATGCTCCAGGCTCAATCTCAAAGAGCCTTGGCTTCGTGTCGATTCCGCCAAGAAGCATTGAGACTGCATAAGGCCTCATTCCCCCGTACATAGTCGCCTGCATCATGTATGATGAGATGTCCTTTGCGAGCGCCTCCACAGACTTTGTCTCTGAAAAGAGGAGCCTGTGGTTTTGCGCGTTCGACCTTGCGACGCCGACTAAGTGCAATCCGTCCGAGACCATTCCGCTGTATGTTGTCCCGATGTGCGAGTCAATCCTGAAGACCTTCTGTATCGTCTCTGCGACAGCAAGAGGGTCATTGATGTTCTTGTGCGCAACGAATAGGATTCCGTCTTTTACGACCATCCCGATTGAGGTTGCCCCTTTTCTGACGGCTTCCTTTGCGTATTCCACCTGGAATAGCCTTCCGTCAGGGTTGAACATGACTCCTCGGTCATAAGCTTGAACATTTGGATACATAGTTACACCAACAATTAGAGAATTGTAAGAATACAATAGAGTATAGCCCGATTATAATTATATACTTTTGCTTGGGGGCCAAAAAGGGGGAATTCGACGGAGTTTATGCGCCATGACGCCTTGGGTTTGAGAGCCGCTCGAGCTTCTCCTTCGCTGCCTTTGCATAATCGGAACCCATCTCGGTTAGCGTGTAGTATTTCTTGCGGTTCTGCTCTATCCTGTCGATCCAGCCCTGCCTGAACGCCGCGTCGAGCACCACCTCCATCTTCTTTATTTCCTCGGAGCTGATTACGCCCTCAAAAATCGCTGGCACCGTTCCCCAGTGGCCTATCTCATAGAGCCTTGTGATGGCGGTCTTCGCATATGGATGCGATGGCTCCGGCTCCCGGACCTTTATGTGCTTTGGCTTTGGAACTCCTTTTTCTAGGGCCACGAATAACCTACTCCTTCTTTGCTCTTATAGTTTTTGATTTCAGGGCCCTGATTGTTCCGGAGGTCTTGAGGGTATAAAATCCTATTTCGGAGTTGTTGAAGAGCTTGATGAATGAGAATGCGAGCACTATCGCCTTTTCAGAGCCGCGGTTCACCCGTATTATGAATTTTGTTTGGTCTATCTGCTCCGCAAGGAACGGGTTCGCATCCAGGTACTCTTTTTCTCCTATGAATCTAGAAATATCAGCCCTTAGCTGGGACCATGCGGGCTTGTCAGTGAGGTCGATGGGCCTTGAGGCCTCCACCATCACATACCTGCTCTTACGCTTCAATATCATTTACCAGTTCACCGATTGTTGTTAGCATCTTCTTTGCCTGGTGATCCTCTGTGCAGATCATCTTTGAGATCTCAAGCAGCTGCGCTGTTGAGAGGAAGTAGTGCTCGTTGGGCGCAAGGGAAACCATCGCCATCTTTGCCTTGGCGCGATACCCCTCCCTGAAGCTCTTCTTGAGCTTGTGCACCTTCGAGATCCTGTCGCGCTGGCTTATCTCAAGGTAGTAGGCATTGAACACAAGCAGCTTCTCGTTCTCCTTGAGCTTGTTGATTGTCTTTGGGTCGATCTCCTCGCCGTTTGTGAGCAGCCCAATCGCATTTCTCGACTTGACCAAATTGTAGATGATGTTTGGATTTGTTGTTGAAATCAGAAATGGCTTCTTTGTCTGCTTTACCGTGTCAAGGATCTCTATGTCTTCGGGGACATTTAGGATTCTCTTGAAGCCGAGCCTCTTTGCAAGCTTTCCATCCATCGGAAGCTTGGAGTTTGTGATGTCGAAGTACTGCATTTCATCATTGCTCCTTCGCATCGGGCTTCACTTCCGCCTCGTTCTCCTTGTAGAGGCCCTTTTCGACCGTGAACTTTATCTTGTCTGGAGAGTATGCAAGCTTGATCAGTTTTGTGTGCCCCCTTATCCCCTTTCCCGACTCGTATGTCGTGATGAGACCCTGCATCTCAAGGTCGGAGATGTACTTCCTGTACCACCTTGAGGACTTCGGCTCCTTGCTGAGCGAGCCGGTTATCGCAGCGTACTTGTCGTAGACCTCGCCGCTGAAGAGATAAGTTTCGCTGTCCTGGTTTAGCTTCTTGTACCTGCTTCCCTGCAAGGTAAGCATTGCGATTGCGTAGATGACGAGCTTTTGGTGCTCCGGGAGCGTGCTGACAAGCTCGTATGCTATCTCCTCCTCAGCGCTCTTTGATGCCTCGTCAACCTCCTTTGTCGTGATCTTTGCAAGCTTCCTCTCTTCCGCGACCTCCGCAGCCCTTGAGAGGATCTTGAGCGCGAACCTTGCGTCTCCGCTCTCCCTTGCCGCTATTGCGGCCGCAAGATTGAGCGCAGCAGGCTCAACCATGTTCGCCTTGAGGCCAACTGCGGACCTTTGCTGTAGGATTGCGAGCAGCTCGCTTGAATTGTAAGGTGGAAACACAAGTTCTGTTTCGTAAAGCGTTGATAGGCTCCTTGGATCAAGGTCCTCCTTGAATGAGATCTTGTTCGAGACGCCCAGAATCGTTATGCCTCCGTTCTTGATGTCCGAATTTGCCCTTGTCATCGTGTAGATCAAGTCATCAAGGTCCTTCACGATGTCGATCTCATCAAGAACAACGATGAGAACCTTTCCGTCCTCCTCGATCCAGGACATGAGCCGCTCGTAAATGTCTACAAGGCCATACCCCCTCTTTGCATATGTTGGAAGGTGGTCGGAGATTATCTTGCTCAGCACCCTGTACCTTGAATTGTAGATCCTGCAGTTGATGTATGAGATCTTCGCCTTGACTGTCGAGAGTTTCTTCACCTCGTCAATTACGTACTTGACGCATGATGTTTTTCCTGTTCCGGTCTTTCCATAGACGAAAAGGTTCCTTCCCCTCTCTCCCTTGAGCGAGGGGGTGAGGGCTTTCACTATGAGCGATATCTGCTTGTCCCTGAAAAGGAGATGGTCGGGCATAAAGTGAGGGGAGAGTGCGTCTCGATTAACAAATACGGCTGATTCCTTTAGAAGGTCAGCAAAAGGCTCGGCCATGAAACCCCAGTTACGTTATGAATTTCTTTACAATATCTATAAATACTCCCTTAATGTGCTCATCTTCGAGGACAGGAACCTTTCCAAGGTCGCTGAGTTCTCCCATGTTTAGGTCAAGGTTGACGGTGCCAAGTATCTCGCAGCCGAGCGTCTGCGATACCTCCTTTGCGCCCTTGGGAACGCCGTTGGACATGTTTTCAATCACTCCGAGAAGCGCGACGCCGAACTTCTTTGCCATTGTTCCAGATTTTATCGTGTTGATTGCGGCGATGTGCTGGGGAGTTGTGACCAAAACAAAGCCGTCAAGCGGAATTAGCTGCATGAGCGTGAGCGGCGCGTCGCTTGAGCCAGGAGGCAGATCGATAATTAGGTAGTCAAGCTCTCCCCAAGTGGTGTCAACGAAGAACTCCTTTAGCATCTTGGTGAGCATCGGGCCTCTCCAGATTATCGGCTTGCCTGCATCGGTGAAGAACATCGCGGTGGAGATTATCTTCACACCATTGACTTCGACAGGCTGAAGGGGGTAGTCTCTTGACGGGACACCGTTGTATCCGACAAAATAGGTAATGTTTGGGGTGTCGATATCCGCATCAACGAGCCCAACCTTGTACCCCATCGAGCTTAGCGTGTATGCAATATTGACGGCGGTTGTGGTCTTCCCGACTCCGCCCTTTGCGCTGTAGATTCCAATCTTGTGCTTTATTCCTGCGAGGCTCTTCTTTAGGTCCTCCCTTTGCTTGATAACTGCCAGAAACGAAGGATCGACCTTGCTAACATTAGCATTTTCAGGGTTAAACTCTCCTTCCGCCATCTTATCACAAATAGATAATTGGCAATTGGAAGTGAGAATTAATATAATTTCTTTAGAAGCTTGAACGTGGCCACTTGGCCCTAAGCTCCATTCTGAACGTGGCAAGGAAGCCGTTGATGCTCTCTTGCTCCACGCTACCAGGGCGATAGAGCTCCTTTGCATCCTGAACCAGTTGCATAACGCTGAGTGCTGTGAATGGTTCATCTGGAGGTATCCGCCTGGCTGCCTCCTTTGCGACATCGTCTGATTGGCTAATCGTCATTCCAGGGATAAAATCGAGGGACTGGTAGAGCGTAATCTTGCTTGGTTTTGGCTTAAGACTCATTGTATCGAAATATGGTTTGGCGGGCCGCTTTATATACTAGATTTCGGGTTTTGTTTCCCTCTTGGAGCTGGCTGTTTACAGAGAGGGGAAAAATTGGCGCAAAATTACAAAGCTTCTTATAATTATTCACCCAAATTCACTTGATAAACACTAAGGTGAAATAATGAAAATAAGCGAGTTGAAAGCAGGAGCAACAAATGTCACAGTAGAAGCGACAGTTGCATCAAAGCAGGAGCCAAGAGAAGTTGTTACAAAGTATGGAAAGAGACTTAACGTTGCAAACATTACGCTCAAGGATGACTCTGGAAGCATCGCAATGTCCCTGTGGGGCAACGATGTTGAGGCAGTCAATGAGGGAGACGTGATAAAGGTCACAAACGGATATGTAAGCGAGTTCAGAGGCTCACCACAGCTCTCATCAGGAAAGTTCGGAAAGATCGAGGTCGTCTCTAAGGGAACAGGAAAGCCAGCAAAGGCCGAGGAGGACGAAGCGAATTTTGATGAGATGGAAGAGGGTGAAATGTAATGGTCCTTGCAGAGGGATCATCTGCACCTGATTTCAAGCTGATGGGCACGGACAACAAGCCCCATTCCCTTGCGGACTACCGCGGGAAGAAGGTTGTCCTTTATTTTTATCCGAAGGATGACACGCCAGGCTGCACCAAGGAGGCGTGCGCGTTTCGGGACTCTTTATCTCAGATAAAGAAGAGTGACACTGAAGTTTTGGGAGTGAGCAAGGACAGCGTGGATTCGCACGAGAAGTTCACAAGCAAGTACAAATTGAATTTCATGCTGCTTGCAGACACGGATGGAAAGGTGTGCAAAGAGTACGGAGTAATCGGGAAGAAGAACCTCTATGGAATAATCTCAATCGGCCTAATAAGATCGACGTTCATAATAGACAAGAAGGGGAAGATCGCAAAGGTTTTCTCTCCTGTCAGGGTCGAAGGGCATAGGGACAAGGTGATTGAGGCCCTTGAGCAGATTTGATATTGAAGTGATTTTATGGCAACAAAGAAAAACGCAAAGAAAAGTGAAATGATGCATGATCATGACATGCATGACCACGGAATGATGGGACATGGCCACCACAGGGGAATGGGAATAATAAAGATCGTCTTGGGAGTGTTCTTCCTATACCTTGCATACATGCAGAACATGCAGCTCACGGGAGTATTGATACTGCTTGGAGTGGCGGTCTGGTTGCTCACATCTGGATTCGGAAAGCTAGGATACGGATGGGGAATGGGATGTGGTTGCGGATGCGGCTGTGGATGCTGCGGCGGATGCAACTGCGAATGGGACGGAAAGAACTAGGCGTTCTTTCTCCTTTCTCAAAGGTTAGGGCCTTTTTGGTTCTAGGAATGGGGCTTGCTCCATTCCGAATTTTTCTCTTTCTTTTATCACTTTTTCCCTTACGGCAGCGCTGATTTTGGCGCGCTTTGCCGCGGGCGCAAGCAGCTGCGAGACGTCAGACATTGAAAAATATTTTGCGCCGGCAAGCTGGACTGCAGTTGCCACATCAGGCGGATTTAGCTTCTCACCCCTCGTATTCATGAGGGAGTTTAGGGTATCGCTATACTTTCTCACTCTTTCATAGTAATCGGTTCCGAGTATGGGCGGCCTTTCCATCCTATCAGTGAGCGAGACGACAAAATCGACCTTTAGCCCGGCAAGCTTCACGTGGAGCATGCTCTGCAAAACAGAGATGCCCGTGGTGGTGACGTCCTCAACTAGGACAATAGGCTCCTTTGGCGCCCCGATAAAATACTTGTCGAGAGGGTGACCGTGGACCTTCGGTATCTTTCTTATGGAAGCCACAGTGTATTTGCTTTGCTCCATAGAGCTCTTTCCCGCGATGTATGAAAGCTGCGTTGATGCGGCGAAAGGGTTCATCCCCTCAGGAACGCCCAAGATGGACATAGGCTCCAGGCCCATTTCGTTGATGAACCCTAGGGTGAATTTTATTGTTGATTTTATCAGGTTGTAGTTGTTGTACATCTCTTTCCAACGTATGAAAAAATTGGAGACCCTGCCGGAGGCAAGCTCCTTTGGCTGCTCGTAGAATCCCACGAGATTATTCGTGAGGATCGAGCGGTTGAAAGAGGCTTGTTTAAATCGGGGCACGGCAACACCGACTCTACTTGCAATGGGGCATACTTATTGCTTTGCAGCTTCTTTGTTTAATTAGAAATCAACGTGCAGCCGATCGCCGAACTTAGGGGCGTGCGCGTCAAAGCCCTCGAGCTTCAGCGCCTCAGCAAGCGCCTCCGTGTTCGCCTTGTCCCCGTGGATGCAGTATACCGTCTCAGGGTTGCTCTTTCTCACGTACTCGTAGATGTCCTCCTTGCTTGCGTGCGCGGAGAAGTCGTAGTATGTCGCAGGATTATCTATCCTGAACTTCTGCTCGTCAATCTCAAGCTCGTGCCCGTCGAGAAGCAGCCTGCCGTTTGTTCCCTCGACCTGGTATCCGGTAAGCATGATCCTTGATTGCTCGTTTAGCTTTGTGATGTAGTGCAGGACAGGCCCGCCGTTTAGCATTCCTGCTGTCGTCACGATAACCGAAGGCTGCTCGAGCGCCTTGTCCCTGTCCTTGTGCTCGCCGATCCAGTTGCACTGCTTCATCGCGTTGAGCAGAAGGTCGCGGTTCGGGGTGAATTCGGGGTATCGCATGACAATCTCCGTAGCCTTCTTTGCCATTCCGTCCATGAAGGTGTAATCGACAAGCCCGTGCTGGTAGAGTATCGCGATCATCTCCTGCGCCCTTCCCACTGCAAAGCACGGAACAAGCGCCGTCCCTCCGTTGTCGAGCGTCGCCTTCACGTCATCAATGAACCTCTTGATCAGCTCCTTCCTGTCAGGGTGGCTCCTTGTTGCGTATGTGGACTCGATCATCAGTATGTCGCTCTCCACTATCTCGGCACCCTTTTGCAAGACCTGCGGGGAGAGCTTGAAGTCGCCCGTGTAGACAAGCTTCTTGTCGTTGTGCGTCTTCTCGATCAGCGTTACCGCGCTTCCTGTTATGTGGCCCGCGTCCTTGAAGGTTATCTTGTAGTTTGCGAAATCGATCTCCGAATCGTAGTTGTATGAAAGGTACTTCCTTAGGTAGTTCTTCATCTGCATCTTAGTGTACTTCGGCTTGATGTTCTGCTTCTTGCTGATCCCAAGCGAGTCCTCGAGCAAGAGCTCGGAGAGCTCCTTTGTGGGCTTGGTTCCAAAGGCGACAGGAAGCTGCCCGTCGTATAGTATTGGGAGCGCTCCTGTGTGGTCAAAGTGCGCATGGCTCACCACCACCGCATCCACCTTTGCGGGAATCAAGGGATACTCCAGCCTAGGGGTGCCGTTCTTTGCCCCGTAGTCAAGAAGTATGTTCTTGTCGTCCTTTAGCAAAAATGCCGACCTGCCTACCTCTCCCGCTCCACCTAAAAATTGTATTTCCAATAGCTCACATCCGATTAAACAGAAAAATAATCCTTTTAAGTATTTGTTTGTAAGTATCTTTAGCTTTTGCTTTAGGCGATCAAATGGTAGTAGAGGACATAAACTTCTTGGACATGGCATGCCTGCTCAAAATAGGGCCGGACACGGTGATGGAAAAATTCGGCGGACTCATCAACACCAGCTTTTTTGACGCCTCAACGATCGCGGGAACGCTCAAGCAAAAGGGGCTGATAGAGTTCACAAATGACTATCCTGGACCGAACGGGATCCTTGTGACTGCTGCAGGAAAGACGCTGCTTGCGGAGGCAGAGGCGAAGGGCGCTGAACCGTTTGACGCGCTCGACTCGACAATACTTGTCCAGATGTCCGGAGGGAAGAGGCTCCCGTTTGAGCTTGCAAACACGCTCAACCTTAGGGGGAAGGACCTTGCATTTAGGATTTACAAACTATACAAACAGAATTTCCTCATCTATGACCTGAAGAACGGTGGCGTTGAGCTTCTCCTTACAGAGGGGGGATTCCTCAAGGTCAAGGAGATTGCGCCAAACGCGGCGCAGAATGTTGCGCAGCAAAAGGGAAGCAGCGGGTCAATGAGCCAGATAGGGAAGATGCTGCAGGGCAACGCGCAGCCGCAGCAGGATCCGAATGCAAAGAAGGGTATGGGAAGAACTCCGTTGCTGATTGTGCTGCTCATAATCATAGTCATCGCTGCATTGGTGGTGGCAAAGAGCCAGGGACTATTGGGATAGATATGGAGCTAATGGAGTACGGCGCGGCTGCAAAGCTTGTCAACTCCTACAAGATAAAGAGCATCGAGAGCAAGTACGTAAAGGACGCGAAGGATGCGATCTCATTTTCAAAGGGCAAGAAAATCGTCCTAAAGGTACTTTCAAGCAAAGCGCTCCACAAATCAAAGATGGGACTCGTTAAGGTCGGGCTTTCAGAACCAGGGGAGATAGAAGATGCTTTTAGTGAACTTGTAAAAAAGGGAAAGAAGTTTGCGCCTTACAAAATCATCGCGCAGAAGATGGCGCAGGGCGGGATAGAGATAATAGTGGGGGGAAGGAATGACACCCAGTTTGGAAAGATGATACTCCTCGGGCTCGGGGGGATTTACGTTGAGACCTTCAAGGATTTTGCGCTTCGCGCATGCCCGATAACAAGGTTTGACGCGCAGTCGATGATTGCGCAGCTAAAGTCACGGAATATTGTGACGTACAATGGAAAAATGGAAAGGCAGCTTGAGGATCTTCTGCTCAAGACCTCCGCGCTTCTTGTGAGGACCAAGCTTGAGGAGCTTGATTTAAATCCTGTCATAATCAGGGAGGATGGATATGATGTGGTGGACATTAGGGTGCTGAGGTAATTGCATGGCAAAAAGAAAGATAGATTTGGGACCGATGCTCAAGCCAAAGAGCGTTGCAATAATCGGCGCATCAAACAATCCGGACAAAGTCGGGCACGTCATACTTAACAACTACGTAGAGGGAGGATACCAGGGAAAGATCTATCCCGTGAATAAGGACTCTGATTTGATAATGGGCATCAAGGCGTACAAAAGCGTGAAGGACATTCACGAGCCAATTGACCTTGCGGTAATCGCTGTGCCTGCGATGATAGTCCCGATGGTTCTTGAGGAGTGTGGCAAGGCGAAAGTAAAGTCGGTTGTAGTTGTAAGCGGCGGATTTGCGGAAACTGGAAATGCGGAGCTGCAGGAACAGATAGTAAAAATTGCGGATAAATACAACATGTCAATGATGGGCCCTAACTGCCTTGGCGTAATGGACCCAAGGGCAAGGAGCGACACGATGTTCCTGCCAACATATAAGCTCAGCAAGCCAAAAATTGGAGGAGTAAGCTTTGTTTCGCAGAGCGGCGCTGTTGGAAGCACAGTTTTGGACCTGATCGGAAAGGAGGGATTTGGGCTCTCAAAGTTTCTCTCATATGGAAATGCTGCGCAGGTCGATGAAGTTGACATTTTGGAATATCTCATGCATGATGATGAGACAAAAGTGGTAATTGTTTATCTTGAAGGAGCGAAGAGGGGCAGGGAGTTCCTTGAGATGGGAAAGAAGGTTAGCAAGATCAAGCCGGTTGTGATCATCAAGGGGGGCGTTACCGAGGCAGGCGCTGCTGCTGCTCACTCGCACACTGCCTCGCTTGCGGGAAGCCATGAGGCATATGAGGCAGTCTTTAGGCAGTGTGGATTTTCAATAGCAAGGGACTTAGACGACCTGCTCTATTTCGGAAAGGCATTTGCGACCGAGCCGATGCCAAAGGGAAACAGAGTTGCGATAATAACAAATGGAGGTGGCACGGGGGTTCTAACAACTGATGCGGTTTACACAAGTGGACTTAAGATGGCACAGTACGGCAAGGAAACGGTAAAGGCGCTGAAAAAAACGATGCCGATGACGGTGAATGTAAGAAATCCGCTTGATGTTGTTGGAGACGCTGATGTGAAAAGGTATGCGGATGCGCTTGCGGCAGTATCGATAGACCCAAACATCGACATGGTGATCGTGATTGCGCTTTTCCAGACACCAGGCGCCGATGAGAAGCTTGCGCAGAAGCTAATTGAGTACAAAAGAAAAATGGACAAGCCAATGGTCGTAATCAGCGCAGGTTCTGAGTACACGGAGGAGAGGAAGATCCTGATGGAAAATGAGGGCGTTCCCGTTTACGATTCGCCGACAGCCGCGGCAAACTCGCTTGCGGAGCTTCTAAAGTACGCAAACTACAGGAAAGGAGTCGTCTGATCATTCGAAGAGCTGCACGATCAGGTCGTTAATTATCTTCTCTTTCTTTTCTCCAGAGCTAAGTGCGTCAAACAGCTCGGTCGGATTCTTCTTGAGCGTATAGTTGCTGTTCTTGAGGCACTCAAGGAAGATGCTAAGCCCATAGTCGCGAATCGACATGTTCTCAAATGCGCCCTTTCGCACCGACTCGAGCTCTGCCGCGGACTCCTTGTCCTCTATCTTGTTGGTGCTTATCTCGACTATTGCCTTCTCCGCAAAGCGCTTTGTTATGTCAAGGAAGTCAAGGTCCGTGTTCTTGTACCCCGACTTTAGCTCGCCGTCAAGTATCACCCTGATTATTGGCTTTTCCTTCGAATTTGCAATTACTTTCTCAATCTTGCTTGCAACCTCTTCCTGAATCTCGCGAGGCTCCCTGTCCTTCACGCTTACCTTCTCAATGTGGAATGCCCTTGAATCGATATTTACGAACTCGTACTTCAGCGTCTTTGTGTCGTATAGGAAAAATCCCTTTTGCTCCACCTCGCCGTCCTTTAGCTGCGTGAGAACAGTGCTCCCTGGAATCAGGAACGGCTTTCCAAAAACAGTATGCTCAATCTTGCTGTGTATATGGCCGTCGACATACAAGTCAAATCCCTTTGGAAGCTCATCATAGTTTATGAAGTCCGTGCTGAACGGAAGTATTTCGTAGATTGACTGATGGAACATGAATATGTTGAATGCGCCTTCAACAGGGGTTGGGTTTAATTGTGCTAGGACCTCCCTAACCTTTTCCTCCGCAAGCCCTCCGAGCGCGAACACAGCAACCTTCTCTCCGTCCTTCTCTATCTCAACTGTCGCGTCGCTTGCATCGACAAGAAGGCCTGCAAGCCCAAGAAGCTCAACCGAGTTTCCCGCAGCCTGGGCCCTTCGCTCATGGGTTCCAGGTATTGCAATTATAGGTATGTCTGTGAATATTTTCTTCTCTCCCCTATATGCGACAACCCTTGCCTTCCATTCCTTCTTTGTGGCTGTCCTGAAAAGATTAACACCCTGCGCCAAAAACTCTAGCCTTGGGTTCCGCACGTCAAAAATATCGCCAGGTATTATCATCATGTCCGCAAGCTCCGCTGCCTTGTTCATAGCTTCCTCCGCCTGCCTATATGCGTCCTCCACAAATCGCTCGTAGCCTAAGTGGAAATCAGACAGTATTGCGATCTTCATCTCTATCCTTCTTCCAATCTCTCTTTTAGCTGCAAAAGTATTTTATCCACTGCCTTCTTCGCATTCGCCTTGTTTGGCCCGTACGCGCCTGCGGCTCCCGGGTGCCCTCCGCCATCGCCGCCAATAAGCCCTGCGATGCCCTGCATCATCTTGCCAAGATGAATGGAAAGCTTCCTGTCGAGCGGCGGCTTTAGCCTTGCGGAAATGGAGACCTCCTTTGTCCCGACCATCCAAAACACAGCTGCATCCGCACCGGATTTTATCGCATGCTCAGCGGCAACATTTGCATGTATCGATGCAACCCCTGATGCAAGCAGATAGTCCCCGACAATCTCAAGGTTTGCGGCGCATAGGTCCTTTATTGCGGTGAGTCGATTCACGGCGGGGACCCTCTCGCCGAACTCCTCCATGAAGTGGGAGTACCCCATCCCGGAGCTTTCAAGAAGCTCCGCGACCTGCCTGAATGTGAGCGCATGCATGTTGTGGAACTCAAAGGAATCTGCGATTATCCCGTTTAGCAGCGCAACCGAGGCGTCGCGGCCAGGCCGAACGCCGAGCTTTTGCAAAAGGGAATATACAAGGCTTGATGTTGAGTTGAATGCTTCATCATTGAACATGGTCGCCTTTGATGTATCCGCCTTGTGTGGTGCATGGTGGTCAATGAATAAAACAGGTTTCTTTGACGCCTTCACCTTTGCGCCAAACTCGTCGAGAAGTTCGATGTTGTTTGCATCGACGATTATTATTCCGAAAATATCTTTTGGAATTTTTCCAACAATCAGCTCCGGCTCAGAGAGAGCGTCAAGAACCCTTCTAGAAGTTGAGGTTATTCTGTCAGGAATTGCAATTACGGAATTATGGAGGTATTCTTTTAGGCCAAATGAGGCGCCGATTGAGTCCCTATCACCCATTGAGTGGAAAGTGATCAGGAACTTTTGCTCTTTATTTTGGATTAGGAAATTTAGAAGGTCCTTGAGCTCGATTTCGGTCGCCAATTTCTCACTGCTGCATCGTGTTTGAAATCTGGGTTATCTTTTCCCTTAGGATCTTCTCCTTAGATTTCAACTCATTGAGCTGCTTGTTTGTAGACTGAAGCCTTACCTCGCCCGACTCGCCTTTCTCGGCGATGTTCTTGAGCGCCGCTTCCTTATTTGTCTCGACTATCACGCCGCCGACGGTAACGTAAACCTTTCCGGTTGCCTTCTCGATCTCCTCCTTCGCAGTGGCAAATTCATTTTTCTGAATTGCAAGCTGCTCCATCTGCATTGAAAATGAACGTATCTGTTCTTGGATCATCTGATAGTCTCTAAGCATCTTTTCAACGTCCTGTGGTGAAGGCTTTGCCGCTTGTTCCGCCATGATAATCCAATCTAATTAGACTTCAAGTATTATACGTCTTTCTTTTGGGGCAAAAATTAGGGCTTTTGGGCCACTTTTGCGCTCACTTCCGCGCACTCCAGCTCCTTGATGTACTCCTTTCGCTCCGAGATTGCGCCGTCCTTGTCGTAGAAGTAGAGGGTCACCTTTATCTTGTATATTTCGGGGTAGGTTTCGCTGCCGGCATACAGCTTAACCCTCTTTTCCCTTGTCTCTCCAGACTGGAGGATTCCGATGAGCGCCTTTGCTGTCGGTAGATTCTTGTCCGGGGCGAGCGAAAGTGGGGAGGGTATTTCATAGACCGCCTCAACCCAGTATGGCTCGCTGCCGCTTACTGAAATCGAAAGGCTAAGGTCAAGCTCTACGTATCCAAATGGCTTGATGCGCTCTGGCGCAAGGGAGAGGCTTGCTTGTATCTCGGGCATGGAAGTAGTGGGGAAAATAGCTTTAAGATAGCTTGCTAGCCTTTGCATTTATATAATTTACAAGGATAGAGGTATTATCGCGTGAATTAATGGAGCTAAACGAGGCCTCGCTCATAGAATCTGAGATAATGCTCAGGAACCTTAGGATGACCAACGAGGTGCTTGAAACCCGCAGATCGATTGCGAGGTGGCTTGCGCTCTCTTTAGGCGTGATAAACCCTGGGGAGTCAAGGCTGAGCGCGGTCGCGGTTCTTGACGCGATGATAAACTTCCAGTTTGTCAGGGGAATCGACCCGAACTACGCGGACCTGGAAAAGTATATTAATGATAATTGGGAATCGATGAATGAGAAGACCCTCAGGTACCATCTTCTCAAATTGAAGAACATGGGCCTAATCGAAAACAGCAAGGGGAAATTTTACTTCAGGCCCCCAAGCTTTGGAGACCGCTTTGACGCGACCGTCTGGGCCGCAAAGCTCTTTGAGGAGGAGCATAAGCAGATCGCAACCAAGATTGGGGACGCAATAAGGGAACTGAAAAACAAGCAACAGTGATCATATGAATAGGGAATGGATTTTTTGGGCATTATTGGTAATCGTGATAGTGGTAGTTTCGCTCTACATCAGGCTGTATAGCACGCAGACGATTGCGATGTCTATCTCCCTTGCGAATCCTCAGGCAGTAAACACAATCTACCCGTATCAAAACGTGGTGCTTCCGATAACAGTTACAAATACGGGCAGCAGCGCAATCTCGAGCCTTGTCTTTAGCGTGCTCTCAAACGGGAACCAGCAGCAGGCGTACCAGCTCACGATCCCGGTTGGGAAGAGCGTCAGCATCCAGTACAACTTCACCCCTGTTAGCTCAGGCACATACAACATCACGGTGGTTGCGGACCCGGCAAAGGTGTACAATGTCCAGAACAGGAACGGAGCCGAGAACACGACAACGGTTGTCATCGCAAACTTCTCTTCACCCCGAATCTACACACTTCTGCCAAAGGGAAATGTCTCAAGCTACAATCAGATGAACCTCGGAAGGGGCGGATTCCTGGCATCAAGCTTCCTCTACTCAAGCTATGGCATAAACATGTTCTCATCAACGAGCCCGCAGGACAAAATAATTCTTTCGGTGCTAAACCTCACCCAGACATATGTAAGAAATGTCTCAAGCGCAAGGGCGACATACTCAAACGGCACTTATGCGTACTCTGTTTGGATTAGGGGATACCTGAAGCCGAGCATAATCGGAACAGCGGCCGTGGGGGCGGGATACCACGTGACAAACTACACGATTGCAGGCAACACGGTCACATTCGTGAGGATAAGCAACTCAACTAGCCTTTGCAGCTGGTATGAGTCCGGGTGGATAAAGAGCGTAGCATACGGCAACTCAAGCGCGTCTTGCCTTGGAATATACAACGGGACAATCAAGACCCTAAACTCGTCTCCAGTAATCATAAATGCGACAGTTTACAACAGGATGATAAACAACACAGAGGTTAACACAACGCTGCTTGGAAACTACAGCGGAATAAACGGCGGGGCCTCGAGCTATGGCGAGCTATCGGTTGCAGGATCCGCTTTCGTGGTGCCTAAGATAACGCTAAACGGCTCATCAAGCGCAAAGTGCTACGGAATAGTGAGCACCGCAAACGGAACAACATTCTGCAGCGTCTATCTGCTTCCTCCTTCTGGAGCGATAAGCGGATTTGCGCTAATCAAGACGATGGCCCAGATAGGCAAGGTGAATGCAAGCGTCTTCTCGCTTGTCAATAGCTCTGCGGTTTACGCGTCCATCCCATTTGCAATTGCATCGATAAAGGCGCTAAACCTTTCAGGGGCGCCAGGAAATTTCAGCAGCGGATTCACGAGCAGCTGCGGCTTCAACAGCTCCTTCACCTGCTCAAACCCGACCTTCCTTAACGGAACCATCAGGCTCAACATCACAAACACGATGAACCAGAGCGCGCAGATAAACGCGCTTGGATGCTATGAGACGGGCTCCGGATTTAGGACCTCGGTGAACGCAACCGTCGCGGCGCATTCGTCAAACACGATTGGAGCGACTTGTTACAGTCTTGGGAGACCGATAACAGGGGTTCCACTAAAGCTGACGCTAAAGCTCCTACTAAACTACACTTCAGGCGGAGCAACAGGCTCAGTCGCGGGTAATGCGACAATCAATATCCTCTCCTCCTAGTGGTGGCCTTGGATGAAGTCTACTCTGCATTCCTTGAGGAGTTCGGAAAGCTCACCGACATCCAGGAACTTGCATTCCCTGTAGTTGAGCGCGGCGAGAATGCGATCATCACAGCATCGCCGGGAAGCGGAAAGACCGAGGCTGCAATACTACCAATCCTAAAGCGCATCAGCGAAAACAAGGAGAGGCAGGGAGTGAGCGCGCTTTATGTCACTCCGCTCAGGGCGCTGAACAGGGACCTATTCAAGAGGCTAAAGAAGCTCTGCGACAGGGTCGGGATACGAATCGAGGTAAGGCACGGGGACACGACACAGGCGCAGAGAACCAAGCAATCAAACAATCCGCCAGACATTTTGATAACGACGCCCGAAACCGTGCAGAGCCTGCTAATGACAAAGAACCTCTACAGGGCGCTAAAGCACCTTGACTGCGTGATTGTCGATGAACTCCACGAACTTTACTACAACAAGAGGGGAGCTCAATTTGCAATTGCGCTTGAGAGGCTGGTTGAGATCTCAAAAGATTTTCAGAGGGTCGGGATCAGCGCGACGATCGGGGACATAAACAGCGCGGCATTCTTTTTGTGCGCCGCAAGACCGGTGAGCATAGTCGAGGTTAAGAGAATTAAGAATTTCTCAATTGAGATCGAGATGCCAAAGCACCCAAAGGAGGAACATAGCGCGTTTGTGGAGAGATTCAACCTTGACAGGCAGGCGCTTGCAAGAATAGAGTACATCGCCTCCCAGATAAAGAAGTCCGAGGCGGCGCTCATCTTTGCAAACACCAGGCAAGTTGTGGAGTCCCTTGGAAACAAGCTGCTCTACTTCAACACGATCTCAAACTTTGGCGGTATCGGGGTGCACCACAGCTCGCTTGACAAGGAGGAGAGGATAGAGACGGAAAATTCGTTTAAGGAGGGGAAAGTAAAGAGCATAATCGCAACTAGTTCCCTTGAACTTGGGATCGACATTGGAAAAATAAACCTAGTCATACAGTACGGATCGCCAAGGCAGGTAACAAGGCTTGTCCAGAGAATGGGCAGAAGCGGGCACACGGAAGGCGGAGTCTCAAACGGAAGGATAATTGTTGCAAGCGTGATTGACGCGATAGAATCTGCGGCGATTGTCGCGCTGAGCAAGGAGGGGAGGCTGGAGAAGAGGACAATTCAGGAGAACGCTCTTGACGTCCTGCTAAACCAAATCGCGGCGATTGCGCTTGAGTACAAGGAGTTTGATGCCCAGTTCGCATACAATCTTGTCAGGCGAAGCTCATGCTACTCAAAGCTCGAAAGGGGGAGGTTTGACTCGCTTGTAGCATTTGCGCAGGAGCAGGGGCTGGTCAGGGAGCAGGGCGGAAAGCTTTCGCTCGGAAGAAGAAGCAGAAGGTATCTTTACGAAAAAATAAGCGTTATACCTGACGCGACAAAGTTTGTGGTCAAGAATGTCTCAAGCAACAAGGTAATCTCATATCTTGATGAGAACTTTGTCTACAACAATGTCGAGGAGGGAGTCACGTTCGTCACAAAGGGGCTTGTCTGGAGGGTGATAAGCGTCGAGGAATCCACAATCTTCGTTGAGCCGAGCGTGGAAGTTGACGGAGCGATACCAGACTGGGAAGGGGAGGATATTCCGGTATCATATCACGTGGCCACAAGGGCGTTCGGATATTTTGACAAGAAGAAGACCTCCGAGTTAAAGGAGGCGCTTGGGACGGCTGCGTACAATACTGTGATCGAGGCGATCGACGAGCAGGACAAATCATTTCCGATTGAGGCGGGCGCGCTATACATCGAGGAGACAGATGAGAGGGCGATAATGTATACGGCTCTTGGCAAGCAGGCAAATGAGCTTCTTGCAAAAATAATTGGAAGCCTGATCTCGGCAAGCGTGGGCAAGCTTGTGAGAACGCGTGCAACGCCATATGCAATAATAGTCGAATATGAGGGAGCGCACAGGATCCCCGACCTGAAAAAGATTTTTGAGGCGTTTGGGGAATATGGGGTTGAAAAATTGGTCAGGAGCAACGAGTTTGTCGCAAACTTTGACATGTTCCGCTACAAGTTCATCCAAGTTGCAAAGCTCTTTGGGGTAATCGAGAAGAAGGCGACAGTCACAAGAAGCGTCGCCATGAAGCTGATGAGCTTCTACAAGGGCTCCCCCATCTTTGATGAGGCGGTGAGGGACCTTGTGCACAACAGCTTTGATGTGGAAGGCGTGATGGACCTGCAGCGAAGGCTCAGGAGCAAGGAGACTAAGGTGTTTGTCTACAAGAGCTACGGCTCCGCGATTGCAGGTGAGATGCTAAAGTCCGCATACTTCTACAGGGAGCTCCTCAATCCGCTGGTCCCAAGCAGCGAAGAGCTAGAGCAGTTCACCGAAGGGATCATGAGAAAGAGCGCGGAGCTGATCTGCACTTTCTGCGGCTTTAGGTTCAAGAAAAAGCTCTCCGACATCAAGGAGGGGGAGAAGATACTGTGCATCTTATGTAAGAGCCCGATGGTTGCGGTCTACTCAAAAGAGTATGAGGAGGTCATTTTGAAAAGGGTGAAGGAAGAGAGGCTCAAGAAATCCGAAAGGGAAACGCTTGCAAACGCGCTTGTGAGCGCAAGCCTTGTTGAAGCGTACGGCCTTAGGGCGCTTATGGCGCTTGCAACGTATGGAGTCGGATTGAAGACGGCCGCACGAGTCCTAAGAATGCTAAGAAAGGAGCCAAAGCTGCTGCTAATCGATTTGATCAGTGCGCAAAAGCAGTTTGTGAAGAACAAGAAGTACTGGGCCGGGCGCTAGGCTGCCGGCTCGGGATCGCTTGTCGGCTGCGGCGGAAGCGACGGCGCATCAACGACTTCGGAGCTGTCAAGGACTCTTGCATCGACCACCTTTGCGGATGACTCAACCTTCATGAGCCTCACTCCGGATGCTGCTCGCCCGGTTATTCTTATCTCGTCAACCTCAAACTTGATCGTAACTCCCTTAGAGTTAATGATAAGCACCTTCGACTTTCCGTGGACGAATACAGACTTTGCCACATCTCCTGTCTTTGGTGAGACCTTGAGGTTGATTATTCCGCTTCCGCTCCTGTTCTGGTCGCGGTACTTGCTGATCTCGGTGAGCTTCCCGTATCCGTGCTCGGTGACGGTGAGAAGGTATCCCGTCTCCTCCACAGGGATTATGTTGTTTGGAACATCGTCAGGCGCAAGCCTTATTCCGCGCACCCCCATCGCGGCCCTTCCAAGGGTCCTCACGTCCGCGTCATCGAACTTGATGGACTTGCCCTTCTTTGTCGCAATCATGATGTACTTCTCGTGCGTGTAGATTGCCGCATCCGCAATCGTGTCGCCCTCGTTTAGCGTTATTGCCCTGACTCCCGTTATCCTTGGCCTTGCAAAGAGCCTGGCGCTAATCTTCTTGATCAGGCCGTGGGAGGTCAGGAACATTATCTTTGAGTCCTCGAAGTTCTTGATGCTCATTATCGTGACAATCTTCTCGTCCTTGAGGTTGAGCAGGTTGACAATCGCCTTCCCTTCCGCATACCTGCTCGATTCAGGGACGCGGTAAGCCTTGAGCCAGTATGCCCTTCCCTTGTCTGAAATGCAAATCAGGTAATCCTTCGCCTTGCATGAGATTATCTGCTTGACAAAGTCGCCGTCCTTGAGGTTGATTGCAATGACTCCCCTTCCGCCCCTTGCCTGCTCCTTGTAGGTGGTGAGGTTCATTCTCTTTACGTATCCGACATTGGTGAAGATCACGCTGATTCTATCATCGGCGATAAGGTCCTCCTCTGTCCTGTCCGATGAGCCGTCATCCTGCATTAGCTCGGTCTTTCTCGGTCTTCCATACTCCTTCTTTACTTCAAGGGTCTCCGTCTTGATTATCGCATCGATCTTCTTCGGGTCTGCAAGAAGGCCGGAGTAGTATGAGATCTTTCCCTCGAGCTCGACTTTCTCGTCCGTAAGAGAGGTGAACTCGAGGTTTGTGAGCTTGCTGAGCTTCATGTCGAGAATCGCATTCGCCTGCTTCTCGGAGAGCTCGTATGCCTTCATCAGCATCGCGCGCGCGGAGGCGAGCTCCTTGCTCTCCTTAATTTGTTTCACCATCTGGTCGATGTTTGCAATCGCAACGAGCAGTCCGTCAACGATGTGTATCCTATCCTTTGCGACATTGAGCTCGAACGTGCTTCTCCTTGTTATGATTTCCCTTCTGTGGTTGATGAATGCTACAAGGAGCTCAAGGATGTTGAAGTTCTTGAGCTTCTTTCCGAGGATTGCAAGGTTGATTATAGGGAATGTGGTCTCAAGCTGCGTGTGCTTGTAGAGCGAGTTGAGAATGACCTCAGGCTGAACGTCTCCCCTAAGTTCGATTACAACTCGGATTTCGGTATCGCTCTCATCGCGAATGTCTGTGATTCCGACGATTCTCTTTTCCTTAACAAGCTCTGCGATATTTTGGATTAGCGCGGATTTGTTGACGCTGTATGGGATTTCGTGTATGATTATCTGGTTCTCCTTTGAATCAATCTCTGCCTTTGCCTTTATTGTTACCTGGCCCCTCCCGTACTTGTATCCGTTGTAGGTGTTCTCGGAGATCATTGCAATTCCGCCGGTCGGGAAGTCCGGACCTTTGATTATTCCTAGTATGTCGCTTGGTGTTGCAGCCTCGTTTTCAAGCACATAGGAAATCGCATCGCAAACCTCGATCAGGTTGTGCGGAGGCATGCTTGTCGAGACGCCTACTGCAATTCCGTAGGTTCCGTTGACCAGAAGGTTTGGAATCTTTGCAGGGAGCACATCCGGTTCCTGCTCCGTATTATCGTAATTTGGAATCATGTCGACGGTCTTTCTCTCAAGGTCGTCGATCATTCCTTCCGCAAGCTTGGTGAGCCTGACTTCGGTGTACCTCATTGCTGCTGGAGGGTCCCCATCAACCGAACCAAAGTTTCCTTGTCCCTCAACGAATGTGTGGTTCATTGAGAAGTCCTGCGCCATTCGGACAAGCGATTCGTATACGGCAGAATCTCCGTGAGGGTGGTATTTACCGATTACGTCTCCCACAACCCTTGCGGACTTCTTTGTGGGCTGGTTGTGGACATTGTTGATGTTGTACATGGCATAGAGTATTCTCCTGTTGACCGGCTTGAGGCCGTCTCTGACGTCAGGGATGGCTCTTCCAATGATGACGCTCATCGCGTAGTCAATGTAGCTTGATTGAAGTTCGTCCTCCAGGAGGACGTTCTTTATGTTTTCCATTTTTCTCCCTCATACGTCCAGGAACTTTACCTCCGCGGAGTGCTCCTCAAGGAACTTCCTTCTCCTTGCGACATCCACTCCCATCAGTATTGTGAAGAGCTCATCTGCTTTTGCTCCGTCAAGTATGTTGATCCTCTTTAGCACCCTGTTGTCGGGGTTCATTGTGGTCTCCCAGAGCTGCTCAGGGTTCATCTCTCCAAGACCCTTGTACCTCTGCACTCCTGCCTTTCCATCGTAATTCTTCATCTTCGCCTCAAGCTCCTCGTCACTGTAGCAGTATGAGGATTCTCGGCCCTTTGTCACCTTGTAGAGCGGAGGCTGCGCGATGTAGACATATCCCTTCTCGATTAACGGCTTGAGATACCTGTAGAGGAATGTCAGTATCAGAGTCCTAATGTGGCTTCCGTCAACGTCGGCGTCGCTCATCAAAACTATTTTCTTGTATCTTATCTTGTCTGGATTGAACGTCTCTTTTATCCCTGTTCCGAACGCGGCGACCATTGCGTGGATTTCTGCGTTGTCAAATATCTTGTCAACGCTCGCCTTCTCTACATTGAGTATCTTTCCCTTTAGCGGAAGGATTGCCTGGAACTTCTTGTCCCTGCCCTGCTTGCTAGAGCCTCCTGCGCTCTCACCCTCAACTATGAATATCTCCGCCTTCTCGGGATCGGATTCTTGGCAGTCCGCAAGCTTTCCCGGAAGCACAGAGCTCTCGAATATGCTCCTCTTTCTGACAAGCTCCCTTGCGCGCCTTGACGCTTCACGCGCCATTGCGGCGTTGATCACCTTCTCGACTATTATTCGCGCCTCCGCAGGATGCTCCTCAAGATACCTTGAGATCTGTGCGTAGACAACGTTTTCAACAAGGCTCTTCACTTGCGTGTTGCCGAGCTTCTCCTTTGTCTGCCCCTCAAACTCAGGATTAGGCATCAGGACGTTTATGATTCCTGTAAGACCTTCTCGGACGTCATCCCCTCCGACCTTTATCTCCTTTTGGTCGGCCCTTCCGTTCTTTGCAATGTAATTTGTTATGACCCTTGAGAACGCGGAACGGAAACCTATGACGTGGGTTCCGCCTTCAGAGGTCCTGATGTTGTTTACGAACGACTCTATCTTCTCGTCATACTCCTTGTTGTACTGAAGGGCAATCTCAACCGTTATCCCTTCGGATTCCTTCTTGAAATGAATAGGGGCTGTGATTACCTCAACTCCCTTATTGAGATACTCAACAAAATCGACAAGTCCCTTTTGCGAAAAGAACTCTGAAACTTCTTCTGTGCCGGTTCTTGAATCGACAAGAATTATCTTGAGACCTTGATTTAGGAAGGTTGTGTACCTGAGCCTGTCCTTTAGCACATCCGCGTTGAAGTGGGGCGCATTGAATATTTCCGGGTCTGGTTTGAACCTAATTGTCGTTCCTCTTTCTGTGGTTTCGCCAACCTGCGTTAGCTCTGATGTGGGATAACCTTTGCTGAAGGTCATCTGGTACTTCTTCCCGTTTTTGTGGACATAAACTTCGGTGAATTCAGAAAGAGAGTTTATTACGGTAAGTCCGACGCCGTGCAGACCGCCTGCAGTCTTGTAAACATCATTGTTGAACTTTCCCCCAGAGTGAAGAGAGGTCATTATGACCTCAAGAGCGGGCTTGTTGTACTTTGGCATTATGTCAATCGGGATTCCCCTTCCGTTGTCGGAGAGCTCTGCGATCTCCCCTGTCCCGTCAGTGCTAAGCGTAATCTTTATCGTGTTGCAGTGGCCCGCCATCGCCTCGTCCACAGCGTTGTCAAGCGCTTCGTAGAGCAGGTGGACTACACCTCCAGGCCCTGTTGATCCGATGTACATTGCCGGCCTTTTCCTGATTCCCTGGACTCCTTCAAGTACCACAATCTTTGATGCGTTATACTCGTCCTGCGTCTCTACCATAGCAATCAAAACCGATACTCCCGCATAGTATAAGCGATTCAATCCTTATAAACCTTTTGCGGAGGGTTTGTCGTCGTAAAAAGAGTTAAAAAGTGGCGGAAAATCAAACCCGTTTGTTATAATAATTATTACAACTTAGTTATACATGGTTTTGATGCGCAGAAAAGTGATAATTCTAGGAGCGGCGGGACGCGATTTCCACAATTTCAACATGCTTTTTAGGGAAAATGCGGAGTTTGAGGTTGTCGCTTTCACCGCAGCGCAGATCCCTTACATAGAAAAACGGATTTATCCAAAAGAGCTTTCGGGCAAATTGTACAAAAGGGGCATTCCGATTTTCAGCGAGGGAAAATTGCCGGAGCTGATTGAAAGATACAGTGCGGATATCTGCGTGATGTCATATAGCGATGTCTATGATGCGGATGTCATGCACAAGGCAAGTGTGGCAAATGCGAACGGTGCGGATTTCTGGATGGTTTCGCCGTCCCACACGATGATAAAGTCGACAAAGCCAGTGATTGCGGTATGCGCAGTTAGGACGGGCTGCGGCAAGAGCCAGGTTTCAAGATACATTGCGAACTTGGTCAGGAAACATGGCAAGGTGCCTGTGGTGCTAAGGCATCCGATGCCTTACGGCGACCTCAAGAGCCAGATAGTCCAGAGGTTTGAGACGCTAAAGGATCTTGACATACATAAGACGACAATAGAGGAGCGCGAGGACTACGAGCCCCACATAAAAAACAACACAATTGTCTATGCGGGAGTCGATTATGAAAAAATAATCAGGCAGGCGGAAAAGGAGGCCGACATAATAATCTGGGACGGGGGAAACAACGATGCGCCTTTCATAAAGCCGGATTTGATGATCACTGTCGCAGATCCGCTTCGCGTCGGGCACGAATTCACATACTATCCAGGAGAGACTGTGGCTCGAATGGCACAGGTCCTCATAATCAACAAGGTCAACTCGGCCACAAAGAAGGATGTTGCGCAGCTCAGGGAAAATTTGAAGAGATTAAATCCTGCGGCAAAAATAATCTTGTCCAACTCCAAGATAAGCGTAGACAACGCGGCCGGAATAAAGGGAAAGCGGGTTTTGGTGATCGAGGACGGGCCGACAGTCACCCACGGCGGAATGAAGTTCGGGGCAGCACTTGTGGCCGCAAAGAAGTACGGCGCAAGGAGCATTGTGGATGCAAGGCTCTCGGCGGTTGGGGAGATAGAGAAGGCGTACGAGAAGTACCCACACCTGAAATTGGTGCTCCCTGCGCTGGGGTACAGCAAGGCGGAAATACGGGACCTAGATAAAACTATAAATAATGCAAAGTGCGATACTATAGTGTCTGCGACGCCAATTGAGCTCTCGAGGGTTCTGCGTCTAAAGAGGCCGGTGGTGAACGTGAGGTATGAGCTTTCCGAGATCGGGAGCGCCCTTTCAGATACCATTATTAATTTTGTAAAGAAAGAAGGTTAGGTTATTTTTGGGTTCGTAACTCAGCTTGGTCAGAGTGGCTGGCTCTTAACCAGCAAGCCAGGGGTTCAAATCCCCTCGAGCCCATTTACATTTCATGCGCCATTACAAAATCACAAATAATGGCGTGTATTTTGGAAAATAGAATAAGGTTTATATACCAAAAGCGGCATATTTTAGTTAACCACCATTTCTTGTGATTCCCCATGGCAATAAAAAACAAAAAGGCGACAAAAAAGCTGAACTCTAAGAAGATGTCAAAGAAGCCGGTTAGGCATGCCCCTGTAAGGCAGGCAAAGAAGGCTTTGAAGGCAAAGGCATCAAAAAAGACGTTTAAACAGGCAAAGAAGGCAATTTCTAAGGCAAAGGTCCATCCAAAGGCGGTAGTTCCAAGAAAGGAGAGGGCAAAGAAGGAAAAGGTTGTTGCACCCGATTTTAGGGCAATGACGGTCGCAGACGAGGCGCTAATCGGCGCAGTGGTCTCAAACGAGCACTTCTCAAACCACGTTTCAAGGAGCGTGGGCAAGAGGGCAAAGGAGATAATCCAGCTGCTTGCGGAGCCGCAGACAGACGATGCGGTCGCAGAGAAGCTCGGAATCAAGATTAACGAAGTAAGGAGGATGCTAAACACCCTCAACACATACGGAGTGACAAGGTACAACGTAAACAAGGACAGCAAGGGCTGGCTCACGTTCAAATGGTACATCGACGCAAACAAGCTAACTGAGCTAAAGGAGCAAATTGTGCTTAGGAGCGGAGAGGGCTCATACAAGCTCCCGGAGGGGTGCAACGACTTTTTCATCTGCAACAAATGCTATGCCGAGGAGAAGACAATCTTCCCATTCGACACGGCGCTTGAGATGAACTTCAAGCATGAGTGCGGAGGAGTGATGAAGCAGGTCAACAAGATGGAGGCCGAGCAGCTAATCACCCAGGAAGGAAGGCTTCTCTGAGAAGTTTTTGTAGGTAAAATTTATGCCTGTTAGAAGGAACCATGCAGACCAGGACATGCGCGCATTGCAGCATCAGTCCAAGGCAGGGAACCTCACAGAGATGAGGTATCTCCTTGAGGTCAGGAGGGTCCCGGTTGACGCGTTTGATAAGAATAGCTTGACCCACGCACATACGCCAGCGCAAATGGCGGCAGCAAGCGGGAACGGGGTTGAGGCTCTCAAGCTCCTCTACGAGTTCAATGCGGATTTCTTTGTTCTAAGCAGGACAGGAATGACGCTTGAGGCAATAGCTTGGAAGCATAAGGATTTCGAAAGCTACGCATTCATATTGGAAGTAAAAGGAGCCCTTAGGACCTAAGCAAATTTAAAAATAGCAAAAAATCGAAAGGCTATTATAGTCTTTTTGTGCATTATCTCATATAGCGAGGTAGGGTAGCCTGGAGTGCCCGCCGGGCTCATAAAGGTGTACAACACGTCAAATGTTGAGAATTTGAAAAATTCAGATTCTGAAGTCCAGAGAAGACGAAGATATAAACAAATGAAAATGGAGGAAGATGCTGCTGAAAGACTTCGAAAAGAAGGTTGGCAAGTTTTTTCTCCAACAGTCGTTTGTGACAGGATTGCAATAAAAGACAATCGTGTTTGCTTCGTTGAGTTTAAGAAACCCGGACAAAAATTGACGGAAAACCAAGAAAAAATTAAAAACTTGGCTGATAATTATTTCGTTGTGCAGTATTGAGACACCCGGAGATCGATGGTCCAAATCCATCCCTCGCTATAAACAATTAAACACCTAGCTAAGCGAGTTTCAAACTCTGTTTCCAGATAAGTGTTCGTTGATGAAACTATTGACAATCGCTTGTGAAAATAAGTTAGCTATATATGGCGGGACTAACATACAACTACCACCCCACACTTCCACTAATCGCGCTTCTTATATATAATTAACAAATAATAAATCATCAAATAAACCATACTCTTGGTTTGATTTTTTATTTCATTAGTGGAACCATAGGGCTGTTAGTTTGATTTTTGGGAAGATTTTATAAGTTTTGAATGATTAGGTAAGTTAACATGGAAATTACTGTTGAGCAATTATACAACATGTCCCAATCTGAAAAGAAAACAGGGGAAGTCCTTCCTTTGCCTAAAGACTTCTACAAAGTTGCCGAATCGAAGCTGAAATTTTTGGAATCAGACTCAGATCAACAGCACTTTGGAAACTTCAAGAAACTGCTCACATCCGTCAAGGAAAGGCGAATACAAAAACTATTAATATACTTAGCCTACAATAAACTATTACCGAGTCAGGTGCCGGAAGAGGAGGAAGAGCTCTACAGCAAGGTAAAGCTTCTGCTTAACAGCAATGAGCCTCCTTCGCAAAAGCTCAGGCGCATCCGAATAACTACCGAGATGCCACAGCTGGTGATGCCAAACGGCCTCAAATCGGGCCCGTACAAGCAAAACCAGCTGCTTGAGATGTCCGACAACTACGAGGCGGAGTTCCTGCTAAACAACAAGCTTGGAGAACAAGTCTAAAGAAGTGATAAAATGAAAATAGCAAAAGAGATTTCAACATACTGCCCTTACTGCAACAAGCACACAGTCCACGTCGTAAAGTCCGTAATTGGGCCAAAGCCTGCAAACCCAAGCAGGGGAATGAGCGTGAGCAACAGGCGTCACAACAGGAAGATCAAGGGTTACGTTGGTAAGGTCAAGGCTAAGACTCCGGTCAAGAAGCTCGCAAAGAAGCAAAAGGCGCTGCTTGAGTGCAAGGAGTGCCACAAGTCGATACAGCGGGTCTTTGGAAACAGGACAAAGAAGAAGCTTGAGATCAAGCGTTGAATTAGATGATAATACACAAGGCAATGCCGGAGGTCGGCGAACTTGTCCTAGTCAGGGTAAAGAAGGTGATGCCTTTCGGGGCATACTGCGAGCTTACCGAGTATAACAACCACGATTCCTATCTGCC
>JAGWHN010000007.1:0-4991 GCA_028866785.1 Microcaldota archaeon | reverse complement strand
GAAGTCATCCCTGAAATCACAAAGAAGTACCAGACCTACAACGACATAATCAACATGTTAGTGGACGGCAAGGACCCGTTTGAGGGGCTTAAGATCAATGCAAAGTTTGCAACCGCGATGAAGGAGATCGTTGCAAAGAACATCAAGCCGAAGATCTACACAGTCTCATACATCGCTCAGGTCTCAGTCTACAACACAAAGGCGGGAATTTCGCTGATCAAGAAGGCATTCACCGAGATAGAGAAGCTCGGGGTCACGGTCCTCTACCTTGGCGCGCCAAGGTACAGGATGGTCTCGGAGGACATGAGCTATCCAAAAGCGGAGGATAGGATCAAGAAGGCAAACGATATCCTGGAGAAGGAGCTCAAGAACAGCTCAATTGAACTTATAAAAGAGAAGATCAAGGATGCATAACTCCAAAATCTACTACAACAAGAAGATGAAGCCTAGGAACCCGATCCTTCTGGTCGGCCTTCCGGGAATCGGGAACGTTGGCAGCCTTGTCGGCGAGCACCTAAAGAGCGAGCTCAAGGCAAAGAAGTACGCGACGCTCTACTCCCCTCACTTCCCCCATCAGGTCCTAATGCTAAAGTCGGGCGGGATCAGGCTTGTGAGCAACAGGTTTTATCTTTGGAAGAATCCCGCAAAGGGAAAGGATGCAAGGGACATAATACTCCTTGTGGGCGATTTCCAGGCTATGTCCTCGGAAGGGCAGTATGAGCTAAATGAAAAAATCGTTAAGTTCTTCAAGAAGATCGGGGGAAAGACGATCTACACCATCGGTGGATACAACACGAGCAACCAGTATGTTCAAAATCCGAGAGTTTTTGCGGTCACGACAGACAAGAAGATGATTCCCGCCCTAAAGAGTTCAAAGATAATCTTCGGACAGGCATCCGGAATGATCTGGGGATCAGCGGGACTGCTCCTTGCCTTCGCAAAGAAGCACAAGCTCACCGGAGTCTGCATCATGGGCGAGACGGGGATGCTAGAAGTCGACGCGCACGCGGCAAAGGCGGTACTCGAAGCGCTAAGTAAGCACCTCAAGATGAAGCTAAGCCTCGAGAACATGGAGAAGATCAGCCAGGAGACGGAAAAGATGGTAAAGTCTATGGAGGAGGCAATGAAGAAGGAGCAGCAGGGGCCCACAAAGGAGAACTTCACATACATCAGGTAATCTAATCTCTATATAAAATTCAACGTAAATAATCAGCTGTGCGAGTGTAGTCTAGCCTGGTAGGACGTTGCCTTCCCAAGGCAGCAACCCGGGTTCAAATCCCGGCACTCGCAACCTTTATCTCTTAAAACAAATCCTAAATAAGGCATTTAAAGGCGTCCACAACATAGAGTCGGTAACATGTCCGCAGAAAAACAAAAAGTTGGTTCCAAGGAGGCAGATTTAGCAAACTTCAAGGAACTGGTAAACGACGCTTTGGGGGCCAAAAACCCAGGATATTCGGCATACTATTTCACTTTGGCCTATGACTACGCCAGGAAAAATGAAATTCCAGAGAGCCTCAAGCACAAGGCACTAATTCAAGCTACTGAGAGAACATTCTATGATGCAAAGACCTCAAAAAGCTTATTTTTTGGGCGATACGTTCATCCTGGTACACGACTCAAAAACATAACAGAGATAAACGAGCTGCTAAAAGAATCCACGTTGCCTAATGAGAAGCTTGTTTTGCTGTATAAAGAGGAGCGAGAAGTTCTATCCCAACTGTTCCGCGAGACGGAGAAGGACAAAAAACCAGAAGTTCTCAAATTAATTGTGAGCATTTCTGAATTAGCGGGACTGGAGGATTCCCAAAAATCCGAGGCTGTTGAGAAATTAAATAATATCCGTTTTGTAGAACTCTACAAAAAGATGAAAAGAGACGTTAAAGAACACAGGGATCCGACGGGCGAGGAGTTCAAGCAGCTTCTTAAACTGGCAGATGCGAGCCCCTCATTTTACACGGAGATGACAGAGAAGTTTGTCTCACTATATAAAAAGTTTCTGGGTTCTGCAAATAAGGGCTTGAAGAAGGATAGCATCCAGGGAATCGAGGCAACTCTAAGCACTATGGTAGTCGTACTTAATGTCACGGACCATACCCAGATTCGGGGTAAGATTGGCGGCAAGACAATTAAAGTGATAGAAAGAGGCAAGAAACTTATAGAGCAGAAGCGAGTTGAGGGTAATCTTAGCTATGAGGACTGGGAAAAAGAAGGACCCAAATAAAAATCCGCTTAAAGCGAATCCAATAACCGTGGCATGGTTTACAAAATCACAAAAATCTTTGTCAAAAACGCTTATTAAGTCAGCTTCTTAAATAAGGAAAACCCAATATGCCTGTGAATAAATGTCCTTAAACCTCAAAAACTCAAAAGTTTTGGCATCAGAGGCCCAGTGCGAGCATGCGTGCTCAAATCTTGAGAATGCAAGGCCGCATGCCTTAGACCGAACCACCTTCTACTCCATGGTTAAAATCATGAGTGACGGTGAAGTGGTAGTAACGCCTAAGAGCGCTTCACCTAACGACACAAAGCTTGCAGAGAGGGTGGTTCTTGAGATTAAGACTGTCGTAGAGCACGACGCGCTAACCGCAAAACTACTAAGCGACCACATTGTGCGCAGCCTTCCCTCTCCTTTGGGAACGGAGCTTGAGAAAAACCGCACCGAGCTTTCGGAAATCCACAGCAAGTTGCTCGAGACCGATAATTTTCTTTCCTTCGTTGGCGAGAAGCTGTCTGCGATGATACATAACTGATTTTTATGATTAATAAAGCAAGGATAGAGGAGAGCAAGAGGAACGTCGAGGTAATGAACCTTGCAAAACGTGTCGTAAGTGAGAGCTTCGCAGATTTTTTGGTGGAGAATGCCTCAGACAGGCTGATGAACTCCGGAGGCAACTTTACTCTTCAAAGAGCGGAGCCCAACAACCCTATCGATTTGGCCTTAAAAAATGCGATTAGCTCCATAAACTTCATGCTTGCATTCAAGGAGCTCAAGATAGAAGACCTTGCAAAGACCGATCCTGAATTTTACACGCTCATAAGAACTTCTGTGGTTCGCTAAAGGTTATTTCATGTCACAAAAAACAACTATCTCTCAAAAGGCGGAAAAGCTCATGGAGAATCAGCCTGCGGGCATACAGCACGTGATATTCACCGGTGGACAGATTGCCGAAAAGTCGGGCCTTAGCCAGGACGTTTTCTACTCCGCAATACGTGGGATCTCTCAAAACAAGGAGAAGACGCTCATATTTGTCGATATCTTCAATCAGAACGCGATTGTTGTGGATGAAATCCTAAACAAAGCAATTGCAGTCGAGCACAAATGCGCAGAAAACGACATCTATACCGCCTCTAATCCAGAAGGCAGCGGGATGTTCCTCTCAAGGCTCCTAAGGGAAGGATGCACAAAGAGAAATCTACTAAACTCGACAGAAGTTGTGGTAAACTAAAGCTTAAATCACAAAAATAAGCAGAACAAGACTTGCGACAAGTCCTGCAAGCGAGCAGGCAAAGTTCGAAGTGAACTTGTTTCCGATCTTCCTTTCCTCAAAGTATCCCAAAATTGAGTCTACGATGTTCCCAAAGAGCCCTGAAACCATCACCACCACGAGCAAAATGCCGTAGTTGGCTGAGTTTATCAGGCTGATTCCTATCAAAAGTGAGCCCAAGAGCCCTGCGCCAAATCCGAAGGCGGTTACGGCGCCTGATGTTCCCTGCCTAACCTTCTTTAGAGTGAGAAGCATCCAAGGCCTGCCCCCAAGCACCCCAATCTCGCTTGAGAACTTGTCTGCGGTGATTGCCGCAACGCTTGCCACGTATGAGACCACCACGAAATCCTGCGAAATTATCCCTGCAGAGGAGTTGTAGTAGTAAAAGATGACTATTGCAAGTGGAACTATCCCGTTTGCGACCACGTTTGCCCAGCTCCTTGAGCGCTCATAGACCCCCATGGCGGACTTCCTCTGCCTCCCGATCCAGGTCACAATCCCTGAAAGCAGGAGGAACCAGAACATCACCAAAAGGAAGAAGATTCCCATTGATCCCCCAAATGCGAAAAGTCCCGCTCCCAAAAGCATCGCAAAGATGATTCCCCTCCAATCTAACGTCAGAAAACTAAACATTTTGTCATTCCATTTTTATGAATTATTCCAGTAATAACATAGCTTTTTAAACCTTAAATCCATCAATATTATCACGGGTTCTCTACTGCAGGAAGGGTTAAACTGGTCGCCTTGCCAGTCCGTGCAAACGGATTGGCCTCTTCCTGACAACCATCAACTCCTTACTGGAAGTCTCCCTAGTAAAATTCCAGATGTAATGATTAGCTCTAGCTATATATTCCTTACGCTGGCCTAATCTCATCATGCAGCGACTTAGGCTCTCAAACCCGCTCAAAACCGCCCCTGAGGATAGGTATCGCCGCCTCACGTTGGACCTTTGCAACAAGGTTTTGGAGCTAATAGACTCCAAAAAGTATCCAGATCAGGTAATCGCAAAGACAGTGGACTCAATTCTCCTTGGCCTAGACGACCGCAAAGATGCCCAGTTCAAGAACGAGATAAGGAAGGTGCTAGTAAAAGAGATCCCGTACATTCAATGGAGCTTTACTCCCTATGTTGAGGCGCTTCGCAAGCAAAAATCCTGATTTTCTAAGAAGGTTTAATATTCTATTTACCCCATTAAATCTGTCTAATTGTTGATGTAAATGGCAAAGGAGGTCAAGGTAAAGGAGATAGAGGATTTGCCAGGAATCGGCCCTACTTCAGCCCAAAAGCTGCGTGATGCTGGCTATGACACCCTAGACAAGGTAGCCTCCGCACTGGTAGGCGAGCTTGCGGACAAGACTGGGATCTCAACCGAGGTCGCAAAGAAGGCGATCGACGGGGCAAAGGCTGCAACAACGCTCACCTTCCAGACTGGAACCGAGGCATATGAGGAAACGAAGGCGCTCGGGAAGATAAGCACCGGGGCAAAGAGCTTTGACGACCTAA
>JAGWHN010000079.1 GCA_028866785.1 Microcaldota archaeon | reverse complement strand
CATCCACTTTTCTACCTTAAGTTCCTTACTCATCTTTGCCATCAATTCCTTATTAAGTTTGCCCTTGAAGAGCTCACTTATATGAACTGCGTCCTCAATGTCCTTTTCTGATCCCAACCAGAGCTTGAATGGTATCTGAACCTCAAGTGGCGACATGAAAAATATCCTTCTCTTTACGATTACCTTCAAAGGCGTTCTGAGAATCGTCAAGTCAAGGACCTTCTTCGGGAATTTTATCTCAAAATTCGGTATCCATTTCCCCTTCTCAGCAATTCTTATTGCAAGCCCATCTTCAAGGAATCCAAAAGCCTCCCTTTTGCTGTCGGTGTTCACTATCCAGTATCCATTTTCAATCAGCCTGTCAAAAAACAAGGAGAATCTTCGGTAACTTAGTTTCTCTATAAAGAGATCTATGTCCTCGGTGGTCCTGCTCCTGCCCAAAAAGATCGCAACGTAGCCGCTTACTATTACATATCTTATCTTGGACTTTGAAACCAGGTCCAAAAAATCTAGCACGATCCTGTCAAGCTCGTTAAGCGTCTTGTCGAACTTAAGAGTCCCTTTTTCAAGGCTAAATTTCACTTACGCACTACAGGTGGCGCCTCGGCCGGGATTCGAACCCGGGTTTCAGGGTCTATTAGAGCAAACTAATAGGCTTACCAGCGTGACAGGCTAGTGTGCTAACCACTACACTACCGAGACACACACCCACTACTTATTGGTGGATAAATGGTTAAAATGCTTTGGTTTTAGTAGGAATAATCATGGTGTTCAAAGGATTTGAGTGCTACCTGTCGTATTTCCTCATTTATTGTATATTCCAAAACAAATGGGCCGATGTGCACATGCCATATTCCTTTTAGGTAGGATCTCATCGGGTCTGCAATTCTAGGATTAATGAGGAGTTGGCCAATCTTTCTGTATAGCTGCCTGTGCGTCGCAAGGTCCCTTCTTCTAAGTTTGTTTAACTCCTTTTGGAGTTTATTTGGTACGAAAAGCGAATAAGGCATCTCATCCTCTCGCCAAGGTCCGTCCTATGCAACACCCAGAATTAGGCTATTACGAAGTTGCTTTTGCAAACTCCGCGAAATCCTTGTAAACCGTGCCTTTTATTTTTCCAT
>JAGWHN010000078.1 GCA_028866785.1 Microcaldota archaeon | reverse complement strand
TCCTGCATTTTTTCCATCTTTTGCCATTATATCACGTGATAAATAGTTCGGATTCCGCCTTTTTAAGTGTATGTTGGAGCCTCGTTAAAAGTTCGGTTTATGACGAAGTTGGAGGCTTGCTTATATACCCAATTTTGGGCAAAGCAGGCCAAAAATGGACCCCTTTTGCGAGTGCAAGAGGAGAGAGAATAGGCTTAAATTAGCCTCATTAGATATACTATCATGAGGATTGGATTTGCCTACGACTCAGCGTACCCCTGGTTCAACGGAGGGATTGAGAAGAGGCGATTTTTGATAATGCAGGAGCTGCAAAGGGCAGGCCATGAGATCCACTGCTTCACCATGTACCGCGAGGGAATGAAGGGGATGGAGTTTGAGTACAAGGGGGTCCACTACCACTGCGTGGGGATGGCGGTCCCGAAAAGCTCGATGTACAAGAACGGCCGAAGGAACATGAGCTGGCCGATAAAGTACGCGGCGCTGCTCCCGCTCAAGATAATCGACTACAAGTTTGACATAATAGATGCGGACGCATTTCCGTTCCTCCACATACCAAAACTCGCAGCATACGCAAGGCTGATCGATGCAAAATTTGTGGTCACCTGGCACGAGGTCTGGGACAAGACATACTGGAAAAAGTACCTCCCGACTTTTGGTGGGCTGGGCTATCTTGCTGAGAAGCTGACTGCAAGGCTCAGCAGCAACGTGATTGCGAACACAACCCCGACCAGGGACGATTTGGTCAGGGTGTTTGGGGTTGAGAAAGGCAGGATAGAGGTTTTCCCTGCTGCAATCTCAAGGCGCGAACTAGAGGCGTTTGCCGGCAAGAACCCTAGAAGACCGAGCGGGAAGTTCATAGCCATAGGTAGGCTGATACCCGAAAAGCGCGTGGACCTTGCCATAAGGGCGGTTTCAAAGACAAAAGCGGGTCTAACCATAATAGGATCTGGGCCGGAGAAGCAAAGGCTAATTGCGCTGGCAAAGGAGCTCGGAGCCTCGAGCAGAATAAAGTTCGTTGAGGCAGTCAAGGAGGAACAGCTCCTAAAAGAGCTCAGAAACTCGCTTGCTCTCTTGATGTTCTCTGAAAGGGAGGGGATGTCGATCATAACAATCGAGGCGCTGGCGCTTGGAGTTCCGGTGCTGGTGACAAAGCAGACCTCGCTGCCTGCCGAGATCAAAAGATACTGCCATACCCTAGGCTCGGTGGATCTGGGTAGGGAGCTGGGCAAAATGGTTGCAGACAAAGGCTCTGCGATTT
>JAGWHN010000077.1 GCA_028866785.1 Microcaldota archaeon | reverse complement strand
TAAGACTATTCCAAAAAGGGTCAAACTTTTTTTCAAATTATTAAAACTTAAAAATTTTCCATCATCTAATTTTCCCATCCAAGTATAGAAAGATCTCAAGACTTTATTATTGGTATTTTTATTTAGCCTGACATTATAAACTTCGGTGCTCCGGACGAGCCAACCACATACATTCACAGGGTCGGAAGATCCGCAAGGATGGGCAAGGAAGGAAGGGCACTCACAATCGCAGACCCTGAGCAGAGAAAGCAGCTGCGCGACATTCAGGATTACGCTAATGTTAGAATGGACAAAATCGAGCTAAACCTCGAGCCATTTAGGAACCTCGACCTTCCAATCAGCGACCCTAACAGGGGAAGCTTCGGAGGAGGCGGTGGAAGATTCGGCGGCGGAGGGAGAAGGGGAGGCTTCAGCAGAGGCGGCCCAAGCTCAGGAGGCCCAAGAAGAAGCTTTGGCAGACCAGGAGGGGGCGGATTCCACAGAAGCTCAGACAGAAGGGGCGGAGAGGGAGGAGGCCACCACAGGGAAGGCGGAGGCGAGAGAAGCGAGGGCCATGGCTCAAGCGGCGGATTCAACAAGCGCTACAAGAGAAGCTTCCACAGATAATCTCATTTTTGCAGCCCAGCAAACCTTTTAAGCTTAGATTTCCCACTCCTCAGCATGGAAATCTCAAAGATGTTTGCGGTAAAGTCGGTAGTTGCAGGGGCAGTGATAACCCTGATTACAGGGCTCTACAACAGCACCCCTAGCGGGCTTGTTGGAGCAGCATGGTACGGATTGCCTGTCACATGGATAAGAAAGCTTGTGGTCGCGCCACAGTACAATCCATGGGCAGTAGACTGGACGGGCCTTGTGATCGATTTGGTCGTCTGGATTGTTGTCGTAGGAGTAGTCCTCTATCTTGCAAATAGCATGATGAAGAAGGGCAAGAAGTAATTTGATTAATTTTTAGAAACATCGGGACTTGGCCCTTTGCCGAGTCCCCCACTATTTTTTATTTTTCGAAAGCAGAAAGCACCCGGCGAGAATTGGACTCGCGACCTCGTGCTTACCATGCACGCGCTCTACCACTGAGCTACAGGTGCGCAAAATACATTTGTCTGATAATATTATTAACTATATCTCATTCATAACTATTCATGCTCTGGCCAATATTTGCCATACTGTCTGCAGCAATCTTTGCCGTAACAAACATACTTGACAAGTACACCGTAACAAAGCTCGTAAAGGATCCGAGCCTCAACGTGCTTGTGCAATTTCTCATAGTACTCT
>JAGWHN010000076.1 GCA_028866785.1 Microcaldota archaeon | reverse complement strand
AAGAATTTAAGTCGCACTACTTGGACAAAATCGCCCCAAGGCCAAGCAGGTTTGGTATGATGAAGTCCGGCTTTGCCTCCATTAGCTCCCGAAGGTTGACCATCCCTATCTCCGCGCCCGTCATTACGGCTATCGATGTAATCTTTGCATTTTTCGCTGAGTTTACATCTATTGCTGTATCCCCGACATATGCGGCTCTGTTCGCATTAACCTTTGCAACCTCCAGCGCCCGCAGCAGCATGTCTGGGTATGGCTTTGGGCGAAGCTCATTGCTTGGCGAGATTATTATTTTGAATCTTTCATAGAGCCCTATTTTCTTTAGGAGCAAAGCTACCCCCTCAACCTTGTTTGTCACGATCCCTATCTCAATATCCCTTTCCTTTAGCATGTCCAGTGCCTGCTCAACTCCGTCAAATATTGTTAGCCCCTTGTCGCTTTCCAGGACATATCTCTCGCGGTATGCCTTGCTTAACTCCTCTGCCAAATTCCATTTGCCCTCTGGAGTTAGCGCCCTGAAGATGTCGGGAAGGTGCTTGCCTATCTGAGAGTCAATCTTTGGGCCCGAGGCCATCTCAAGCCCGAATTTTCCCAGCGCAAAGTTTACGCTATCGCGTATTGCAATCCTGTTGTCGATTAGGGTGCCGTCCAAATCAAAAAGAAAAAGCTCATATTTCAAGGCCACTTTGCCACCAATCTGATTTTTGTCTAATGGTTTATAGCCTTGGCGAAAATTTCTGTTTATACCGATTCAAAAAACTCCCTTGCGCCCTTTTCCCCATAATAAATCGCGCTGGATATCTTGGATTCCATCCGGGACATCTCTGATTGAATGTGCTCCACCATGATTGCCGACTTCGAAAGCGTCTTTTCAAAGGTGTCTGCGGACCAGTTAATCGATACAACTGCAGCTGCGCCCCCGTTTACCCTTTTGATTTTTAAGGCGCGGTCAATTCCGAATGTCTCCACCTGCCCTGAAAAATTTGTGTGTGCAGCCTTCCTTGCGACCCTCTTTAGAAGCTCAACATCCTTGGTCTGGATCTTGAAAACGGTCCTGTAGTCAAACAGATCGTTTAGCCCATCGTTAACTCTGTTCTTTGGCGTTGTGTCGAAAACCTTTACCTGCTCCGGAATATTTCTTGTCTTCATTTAACCACTTAGGTATCCGCTACCTGTTTTAAATAGCTTTTTCAGCCTTCGTATCCGCTAGTAGTCGTTTGATATAGTATGCCGCAGGCAGGATTTGAACATGCGACCTCCCCGTCTTCAGCGGGACGCTCTCCCGGGCTGAGCTACTGCGG
>JAGWHN010000075.1 GCA_028866785.1 Microcaldota archaeon | reverse complement strand
AAAGAACCGTTTCTTTGCCGGCAGCTTCGTACAATCCATATTATAACTATGTAATAGGTTGTTATTGGACTGATGGCGCTTATAATTTCTCTTTTAACGCACCATATCCAGGATACATCGTTTACAACGAAACTAACTCAGGTATACCAGCTAATTTTAGCTCTTTCTATTTTTCTGCATATATTTCTACACAAAAGCCCCGTTATTTCAAACCTCAACCGTACAATAATACCTCTTTCTGCCCAGGTTGGACCATCCTTGCTTCGGTACAGCCTTGGACTGCGCTATATTCATATAATAATCAGACACTTATAGTGCCAATAAAAAATGGCACTAATTATGTACTCTTTTATAATGGAAATGCTAACCAACAACACGGCATTAATCCATTTCCAATAAATGTTACTTTTTCCATGACTTATTATGGATTTAAAGGGACAGGAATACCACAAACACCTAATGCCACTGTGCCAACCAATACAGTACCATCATGGGGTAAATTTGGTGGTAATTAATGGTTAGCGTTTCGGATTATTAAGAGCATTGGAATCTACCTACTTGTCAAGCGTTTATCTCAATAACAAGATCTTGTCCGATTTAGCCATCTGAGGACCAGAAATTGAGCTTACTTCGTGGATCTCTTGCTTCTCTTGATCTTGAGCTGGTGCCTTACCTTTTTTGTTATTCTTCGCATAATCATACCTGATAGGTATTCATAATCAATCTATTTAATCCTGCTTATTTCGTGACCTCAAGGACCTTGTTCCTGCTGTTTAGGCCCGAAATTATCTTCACGCATGACTTTCGCACATGGAAATAGTCCGCCATTATCTCAACCAGCCTCTTGTTTGCCCTGTTCTCTGTCGCTGGGGCGTTCACCTTTACTGCAAAGTTTGTCTCGTCGATCTTTATGACCGCATTCATCACGTGCGCGGTTTTCGAGTTTGGGGTTACCCTTACCTTTATCTCCATTAAATCACTCCAGGAAGAGGGCTATATCTCCTCCTCGTACTCCTTTACCTTCTTGATTATCATCTTCTCCTCCTCCTTTAGCTTCTCCTCGCTCGCCCTGACTATTCTCGCAAAGACCGGACCGAACAGGAAACCGAGCGAGAATATCGTCGTGCCCACCGCCACAAATGCCATAAGGGAGGTGAAGAGCTTTCCCATGTCTGTAACTGGAACTATAGGAGGGCCCTGGCCCGTCGCAAGCATGCTCATGAAGAAGAAGGCGTAAAGGTAAGAATAGCCCTCGATATAGTGAAGCGCAATAGTGCCGAAACCGACGACTAGCACGACAAGCGTCAGCGAGAAAAGCGCCCTCCTGTAAATCGAGTGCGAGGCGCTGTGCAGCCTGTTGCCAAGTGACATAGTAGGGATTGGCTGCAATAGAATAAAAAGCTTGGGCATTAGCTATATTAACTTTAAAGGCAATGTCTTAGTGTATGAAGCTAAACAAGCTCACCAAGGAGGAGGAGCGCGTTATAGTAGGGAAGGGAACGGAGATGCCCTTCACGGGAGAATATGACAGCAATTTCAGAGAGGGAATCTACATCTGCAGGAGGTGCAATGCACCACTTTACAATTCTAAGGACAAATTTGACGCGCATTGCGGATGGCCAGCATTTGACCAGGAGATAAAGGGGGCCGTGAAGAGGCTTCCTGATCCAGACGGATACAGGGTTGAGATAGAGTGTGCAAACTGCGGCGCGCACCTAGGGCACGTTTTTGAGGGGGAGCATTATACAGATAAGAACACAAGGCACTGCGTAAACTCAATCTCGATGAAGTTCATACCAAAGGAGAAGAAATGACAGGCAGCTCAATTGTGTTTGGAGGCGGGTGCTTTTGGTGCACGGAGGCGGTCTTTGAGATGTTTAAGGGGGTAACAAAGACGACTCCCGGCTA
>JAGWHN010000074.1 GCA_028866785.1 Microcaldota archaeon | reverse complement strand
TAGCGGGCTGCCGCCCTACCACTAGGCGACCTGGGCACGCAATTAATATGTCGAATTTAATACTTAAAGCTTACTTCCCGCAGCTCTTTCTCTCAGTTTTATCAGGCGCGCATGCTGCCAGGCTCTCTCCCTTTCGATTGCCTTCTCCACATTGGACGGCTTTGATGCCCTGTAAATCGCCTGAAGCGCGTAAATTGAAGCGCCGAGCGAGTGCGTCATAACATGGACTGTTGCAACCGCCTGCCCCGCAGCCCTTGCCGCTGAGCGCGCAGGGCTATCTTCCCTAGCCTCCCGTGCGGCTGCGTGGGAATCAAGTGAGGCCTTGCGTATTTCAGACATCCTGAAGACTCCTGTTCTCCTCCATTTTTGCAGAACCTTAAGCGCTGTTTGTGGCCTTGCGTCATTTGGAAATTCCCTTTTAAAATAAGGAAGAACTCTTCTTGTGCAATCAATTGCCCAAAGCGCCAAGGTTCTTTTATCCGTTTTTTCCACAAGGGCCGTAAGTGCTGGGTCTATTTGCGCAATGGTGAACTTCGGTTTCTTCATTATACCTTTTTTCACTGACTCACTAAGTAATTTGTCATTGAGGTCAGGTCCTCAAAAATAAGATCCGGCTTTTCCGCCTCAAGATTCTTCTTTGCTCCCATTCCTGTCAAGAGTGCAATAGATTTGCATTTTGCATCCTTTGCAGCAATTATGTCTGTTGGGACATCTCCCACATAGTAGGTCCTCTCAAACGGATAATTCAACTTATACATTATTTTTATTATCCCGTCTCCGGCAGGCTTCTTTTTTATCACGTCTTCCTCCCCCATTATTGCAGTGAAATTGCCAAGTCCCAGTGGCTCAACGTCCCTCTTAATCGAGTTTCTTGCCCCATTGGAGAAAATTGCGACCTCGTATCCATTTTCCTTCAGTTTGAGTATAGATTCCCTTGCATCATCAAAAAGCCGTATTTTATCAGTTGCCTCATCGGAATTAAAATATTCTCGATAAATCCTGCCCACAGCCTCAATTTTTACCAGGTCCTCTAGTCTTACATTCTGCTCGACTATCTCATCAATCAATGCCTCCGAATTCTGGTCCTTAATTATAGAATCTATATCCATACCAGATTTTATTATTCCGAAGAACGCCTTTGCCCCTAAAACTACATTGTTATATTTTCCAATCCCCCTCAACTTCCAAACCTGTCTTGGCGTAAAATTGAACTTTATCCCAAACACTCCAAAGCCCCTTTTGTACCCCTCCGGCAAAACAAGTGATGAGTCTCGAAGTACCCCACCGACATCAAATATGACAAGTCCTCGCATCAAACCAAAAGATAAATCGCAAAGAACATACTTAAATCCTATTTCTAAAAAATCCTACTTTTGGAAAAGGGAAGCAAAATACGACCAATTAGTTGCAAATATATAACTCCAAAAGCAACTCACTTTGAGTAAGATGAAGTTGTTCTATATCCGCCATGTCGAATCCATTGCAAATGCGAATGGGATTGTCGCAGGCCATAGCGATGTCCCGATTAGCAAACTAGGCACAACCCAGCTCAAAGAACTTTATAAAATATTAGGACAAGAGAAAGTAAGCGCCATTTATTCAAGTGATTTATCCAGGACAAGACTTACTGCAGAGTTTATTAAAAAGAAATGCCCTGACGCGCCACTTGTGCTAACTTCCCAATTGCGTGGTAGGAACTATTCTGGGATAGAAGGAAAGGCAGTCCCTACTGAACAAAAAGAGAGTTTTTATCAATCCCTCTACAAAATAGATTTTGATTATCCTGGCGTCGAGTCTTTAAAAGACTTCTACGAGCGTAATTTCAAATTCCTCCTTGGACTTCTGCAAAAACACCAGAATGATAATATCATAATCGTAGCTCACGCAAGCAACGGAAGGATGATTAGTGCAATTGCAAACGGCATCGGTATAGAAAGGATCGGCAGCGATGTCCGAATGCCCCTTCCGAGTGAGATGCGCACATTTAATCTTAAGAATTTGGCCTACTCCTCTAATTAGAAGCGGCAGCACCGGCCTTGCAAGACAGAGCGATGCAAGGTTATCTACACTTCAGCTCAGCCCCGTATCTCTAGAGCATAG
>JAGWHN010000073.1 GCA_028866785.1 Microcaldota archaeon | reverse complement strand
TCTGCCGCTCTATCCAAGCTGAGCTACGGGCCCAGTAAAAATGATTGAACTTCTAAATATAAAAGAACTCCCTTAGGTTGTCTGTCGTTATCTGGGCGAGCTCCCCTACCCCAATTTCGCGTATTTTGGAGATCATCTCAAGAGAGCGCTTCACATCCAGCGGGGTCTTGCCCACAACAGGCGAATCTGTCTCGACCACCAGGTTTTTTAGGTTGATTGTCCTTATCGCGTCCTTTCTCTTGCTGTTCTCGACAGGCGGCACGGACATGAGGTATCCCCTGCCCTCAAGCTCCTTTGCATCAGCCCCGTTTCCCTCGAAGAAGTGAAACATCGCGCGCTTCACGGAGTGCTTGTCTAGCAGCTTTAGCACCTCGCCAAAGGAGCCCCTGGAATGTATCACTATAGGGAGCTCAAGCTCTTTTGCAATCATTATCTGCCTCTCAAATAGTTCCTTCTGCGCCTTTATCTGGATCTCGCCAGTCGCTATCTTGAAATCAAGTCCTATCTCTCCTATTCCCACAATCTTGTGGTTTGCCTTAATTAATTTTGCGAGCTCGCCGACCCTCCCAATCTCGCTGACGAAGTCCGGCCCGATCCCCACGATCCCAAAAATAATCTCCCCCTGAGATATTTCCGACACCTCAAGGTTGTCTTTCATGCTTCCCCCTGTCGCAAGTATTATCTTCATCCCCTGCGCCGCGCACTCTATCATTGTCTGCTTCGGATCTTGAAATAGGTTCAGATGGCAGTGAGCGTCGGATAGATCGGGCATATGCTGAATTGTCCTTGCCATCTGCTTGGTATTTTGGTACATTGGAAAACCCAAATCTAGTAATATATAATTATCCCTGCAGAATATAATAGGCGAACATTGTCTATTAATATTTGCCAATCTAATTTGGAATGGTTTAATGGCTACTACAAAAAATCAGGGTGCATCCGCCCAGAAAAAACTCGAGAGTGCGATCAGGACCGTAAAGATAATCTCAACCACCGCGCTGGTTATAGGAATCCTTGCAATACTGCTTGCTGCATACCCGCTGGTAAAAGGCATGCTTAGCGGTCCGGCGCCAAACTTCGGCCACACGCTTGCGGGAATAAACTCCCCTCTCACGCCAGCGCAGCTTGCTGTCATAAACAACGCCTCCACATCATATTTCGAGAGGGCAGGTGAGATGTACCTAAACCACTCGCTGCCGAACGTGGGCGGCACCACAGTCGCAAGGACCAACTCGCTAATCATTAATGGCAAGCCATCGGTCGTTTATCTGGGCGCAATCTCCTGCATCTACTGCGGCGAGAACAGGTGGGCCATGGCCCTAGCCTTAGGCAGATTCGGCAAGTTCGGTTCGATCTACACTGGATACAGCTCGCTTGGGGACGGAGACGTCCCGACCCTGTACTGGACTCCGGCACTCTACAACGCCTCATCCGCAGTCACTTTCGGTGGAAACTACACAAGCAACTACCTAAACTTCCTGCCGATTGAGTACCAGTCAAAGATAACGCTGGGCTTCCAGCTCCAGTCAATCCCATACTTCCAGCAGCAGGCAGTTGCAAACGGCAACGGCGCGTACATAAATGCGACAAACCAGATCGCTCAGCTAAACACCTTCCAGGGCACCCCTTACACGATCTGGGGCAACAGCATCGTCCCTGGCGCTGACGCTGTGGCTTTCACAAACGGCAACACCACCCTGATGAACATGACTCATGCACAAATCTTCGCCCAGCTCGCAAGCCCAAGCAACCAGTTCTCCTGGACCGAGTACGGCGGAGCGGACCTATACATCGCGATGGTCTGCGCAAGCATCAAAAACAGCGCGCCTATCTGCAGCCTCCCTGCGATACAGGGCATCGAGAGGGTCTCTGGATACTAGTGTTCTAAATGCGGTGGTTTGAGTATTTTAAGGCGCTCTTTCGCTCCAAGGCGACAGTCGCGACGACCGCGATCTTCTCGATCGCATACTATCTTCTGATAGAGTACGTGATAGGCCTCAACGCGACAAACGGATACGTGTTCGTAACCGTGCCTCCTGTTTTGATTTACCTTCTGGCCTTCACCTCCGGACTCCTTCTAACCATAACGATCCATTCGATAAGGCTCTCGATT
>JAGWHN010000072.1 GCA_028866785.1 Microcaldota archaeon | reverse complement strand
ATGACAGACCTTGCGGTAATCTCAGGTTGGGGGCAGCTCAAGTGGCTCGAGTTCGACCGCGAGAAGATGGTGGGCGCAATACTGATAGAGGACCTGCCCATATCCGGGCTTCTCAAGGGAAAGGTCAAGGGCTGCGTAGACCACATAGCAAGGGGGTTCATAGCAGGAGGCGCATCAGCTCTGTTGGGTGCAGACATCGATGTCGTGGAGGAGGAGTGCGTAGCCACTGGCGCCGCAGCATGCAAGTTCCTGTTCATGCCAAAAGAGAAGTTCAAGGCGACAGCGGAAGCCAAGCGGCAGCTGGGAATATAGTACAATTAGCGTTTCCTTAAATTACGATAAACGAAGCTATAGATTAGCTTTATAAACAAGCAGAATAAACAGAAATTGTTTATCTGCATAGAGTTTCTAAGGGAATAAAATGGGAAGTAAAATAAACCAAAACGGAAAATTATACAAAACCGAAGGCAGAGTAACATTTGTCATGTCCCCTACAAAGGGTTGCCCACGCATTAACGTAGTCGGAAAAGCTACAAGATTCAGAGACGACTTCGGCGGCAGGATTAGCTCTAAGAGTAAACTCGTAAGGTACTTTACCTCTATTTAGAGGAAGATCCCACAAACTTCCTTATCGATTCATATTCTTCTAGATGGAACGGCCATTTTCCAACTATAATGTCTGTTAAAATTGCCTTATCTATCTTAGGTTTTTCCGCAGCCCAACAAGTGCGGAGCATTTCTACACCCCTTTTCGCCATATTTTCCCCATCCTTAAATGTACACATGGAAAAAGTATCGTAGCCCCCGTTAATGTCAATATTTAACACATAGTCATTTGTCGCCTCCTGGAAATTCTCACCTATCAATTCCTTGGCAAAACTAAGTGCGAGTTCGGGATGATTTTTCACAGGGTTCAGTGCCGTTCCATAAGCTAAGAAGATACGCTTGTCTGATTTCTGCATCAAGGCTGCGAAACCCTTTACGATATTCTTCTCCTCTAATTTCTTCATAATGTAAATTACCTTCATCTGCGTGGTTTTCGCCTTTTTAATTAGGTCACTTAGCTTTATCCTTGAATTTTCATTAAGGAGGCACAGCACCCTCTTTTCGGTTTCTGAAAGAACCACGCTACTCTGGATTATCTCATTCCTCAATGGGAAGAACCCAATAATGTAGTCATTTACAGAAGAAAATTTCATAACTGGATTATGCTGTGATAGGTCGACCCTGAGGTTGAACTGCCATCTCTGGAAGTCCTGTGGCGTCAGGCCGACAACATACAGTATCGCGTCGAAATCCCCAGTGCACAGGTATGCGTCCTGTATGAAAGTGTCTTTTCTGAAGCGCTCTACTAGTTTCTCCCTCTCTGGCATGGTCTCAAACTTTATCGTTATCAGCTTACCCTCTGAGAAACCAAGCGCAGCTTCGTTTAGCTCGAGAGTGTATGCCACTTCATACTCCTCCTCCAGCCTCTCAAGCGTCTTTGCTACCGTATGGTGGGAGACCCCAAGCTCCTTTGCCAGGCCCCTCAGAGAGACGCGGGAGTTCTTGTATAGTTCTTTGAGCAGCCTGTAAGGGAGATCTTCCCTAACATATCTTTGGAGTTTGAGGTTAGCAGGCATATAATTCCCATTATGATACTTATTAATATATAATTATTAAATATTATGCACATTCCTTTACTTTTAAGTCAATATATTTATATACAGCGAACTGCACTATAATTACCAGTCGTGGGGGACCATGGAATGTGAAAAATCTTCTTTTAGAACTTTTCACTCCCTTAAATCCCTAAAATCCCTCCCAGGCCCCCACAGACTTCTATTAATTTTATGGTGTTCATAGGGTGAAAAAATGAATGGCAAAAATTTGAATAAGGGAAAAAAGGAGGAAAAGATTGTTGAAAGCGTAGTTGCATATCTTGTATCTGGTTCCGGAGAATTCGGGATGCCTAAGGGAACTCGCTGGCCCAATTAGTTGAAAGGACTATTTAATTGTAAGCATAGCCTAGCTTGGTGATCTAACGTCTAAAAGATTTCTAATGCGTGAGGAAGAATTTGGCTATTTATTATTTGATAAAACTGATGGCAATATTTTTTCAATCAATGTAAAAACTAACTTTCCTGAAGAAATAACGCTAAAGACTCCCGATGGAGATATCCTTATTAAAAAGAGCGACATTCATTTTTTTAATACTGAGCCAAATGATAAAGGTACCCTTGTAGGGCCAACATACGTTGAAATTTATCCAACACTTTTTTG
>JAGWHN010000071.1 GCA_028866785.1 Microcaldota archaeon | reverse complement strand
CATGAGGAGCCCTCCGAGGCTTGCAAGGCCGATTGGGATATTGAGCAAAACCATTGCGCCAAGCGCGATTATCATGTCGTTTCCTGCGCCGAAGATTATCGCAAGGGACGGAGCCCACGCCCTGAAGATTATCAGCACGGCAATTGAGATTAGCACGAAGGCTGCGATTATTATTCCCCAGACCTGGCCAAGGAAGAACCTGCTCAGCGTCGGGGTGACCTGCTGGTATGTGAATGAGCTAAATGGGATCTGGGAGTGGAGCGCGGCGATTATCTTTTGCTTGTAGACAAAGCTCGCATTCACGTACGCGTTCTGCGCAATGTTTGACATGTTGTTGATGTCGGTTGGATTGTAAGTGATTGTCCCCACAAAAGGCCTAAGGGACGCAAGCTCGAGATTGAGCTGGCTTGCCATTCCGGCAAATGAAGAATTAATTCCAGAGTTTGCAATTGCGAGCTGGCTGAGAAGTGTCTGGTTTCCTGGATTTGTTCTGAGCGCGTTCTGAAGCGTTGTATAGTTGAAGTTGAAGGCAGTATAGTTTGAGAGGTATGAGTAGAAGTTCAGCTGGTAGTTCTCCGCATTTACAAGGCTCTGGTTGTTTGCGATCGTTATCTGGACCTGCCCGGGGCTTGTGAATACGGTAGGGTTTGCCACCTGTAGCGCGGAACCAAGCCGGGAGGATACCTGCGATGCGCTGATTGTTGCGTTTGTCTGGAGTATGACGCTGACTCCGCCGCTAAGCGAGGTGTCAAGCGTTATGTGGGTCGCAAGTATCGCGCCTATGACCATCAGGATCACCGGGATCGCGATGTAGAACTTCATGTTCTTGTTAGTGTATATATTAGGTATCGTAAACACTGGAATCAGCCGTGAGTAATTAGCAATTAATAAGGGGCGAAAAAGTATTTAAAGGTAGGATAGACCGCTGGGTGGCTACAGATTTAAAGCCGCGTAGCCACCTAACTCACTTTAACATTCTCTTTAGTCTGCGATACTCCTTAAGTATTAGTTCAACCATGGGCCTGACATCGCCTACCGCCTCATATATTTGAAGTGCTCTATAGTATATCTTTTGGTTTTTCAGCTCGATGTTGACTGGAGGCAGCCCGTGTTTTAATAAGATATTATTCAGAAGCAGTCGCCCAACTCTCCCATTGCCATCTTGAAATGGGTGAATCATCTCGAATTGATTGTGAACGACAGAGGCAAGAACTATTGGAGGATAGACATCTTTATTCCTTGAGTACCAGTTAACTAGTTCCGTGAGCAGCGAAACAACCTTTTTAGAATTTGCACCTCGGTGTAGTACAGTACCTGAAGAATTCACTACTGCAACCTCCACCCCCCTTCCTCTGAATTTTCCTGCGAAACTTTTTGAATTTTTGAAAATTATATGGTGCAGATTTTTGAGCAGATCTAAAGAGATATGCACATCAGTTTTACGTATGTAACTAACGGCATCGGATACTCCGGAGGTCTCGGATATCTCCTCTTTTGACCTATCGGGCCACTTATTTTCCTCCAGTATTTTTTTAACTTCGCCTTTGGTTACGGTAGACCCCTCTATTGCATTAGTGTCATAGGTAAATGCTTCAACGAACCTTTTCCAGTCTTGCTCACTAAGATGTATCAACTCAATTTTTCCTCTGCTTTCTAGCGTCTTCAGCCCATCCAATTCGGAAGCAGATAAAACAGTCTTGTAGGGATCTCCAACACTTTTTAGTTCGCTTACCTTTTTTTCTAGAAGGAATTCTACATCACTTATTTTTTTTGCTAGAGCGGACTTTGAAAGGTTAGTGCCTAAAAAAATTCTTGCATTTTTCACTTTGCCGAGGAGGCGATAAGGACGAGCAAGATAATACTTCTTTTTTCCTTTTACAGTTCTTATTTCGATGCCCACAAGGATATTAGGTGGCTACACATTTAAATAGTTATCTTTTGGGGGGCTACACAGCCCACCCTCCAGTCGCTGTGTGAGATTCTTGGGAAGATTAGTCTTGTGTCAGGCAGATACGCCATGTAGAGCGGCTCGATCGAGCCGTGGCCCAGCCTTCTGCGCAGCTGGGAGGGGTTCATGCTGCCTCCGCAGGAGAAGGAGAGCATTTGTTCACTATCATGCGGAGGTAGGGATTTGAACCCTAGCATTCACTAAAGAAAACGGGCCCTGAACCCGTCGCATTTGGCCAAGCTCTGCCACCTCCGCATTAGGGTATTTGATGGATAAGGCTTAATTGTTTATGCCCTTTAGATGTAGACAAGCATAAGGATTTCGTCA
>JAGWHN010000070.1 GCA_028866785.1 Microcaldota archaeon | reverse complement strand
TAGAGGCGAAACCTCAACGCTTCGGCCTAGGCCTTGCACTACTCTGTAACACTCAGCAAGCATGCGGCCCGCCTAAAGGGGATTTGCGGATTGGGAACCCCTGGCTCCCAGCCTTGCTGCCGATAATACTTGCAATCAAGCATTTAAGAAACGTTGTTTTTAGCGGAACAATCAGTCCCTGAGCTCCATCGCAAGAGCCCTGCTCCCCTTCTCGGTCTCAAGATAGACATTCTTCTTTATGCGGAATTCTACAGTCATGTCTTTGAGCCCCTTCCCCTCTATGTACTTTATGAACATCTGCGAGGTCTTGTTGGCGCCATTCTTCCCGAAGACTATCCTTTGTGCATTTTTCTCCCTTGCCCTCTCAACAAGATCGCTGAAGACAATTTCAAATATCGAGTCCTTCCTGAAAATCCTGTGCCCCTCCACCGAGTCGACAAGAAAGTTCCCGCCTGTCATCGAGCAGATTGCCCCGCCGAGGCGCTTTTTGCCTATTTCGTACTTTACCATTACGATCTCGTCATCCGCCGCGTAACCGTAGACGTCGTTGCTTCGGGGCAAGAAGACGCACGCCATCTGCACGCGGCTGTCATAGTCGAGTATGTTCCTGCTCTCCGCGGCCCTCACAAAGCCGGCGCTCTTTACCGAGAGGTCGTTGCAGTTGATTCCCTCAAGAGTGTCCCCTATGAACTCGTTTTTGGCCTCCGCGAGCATCGCGCAAATCCGCTGGTAGAGCAGTGCGTCCCCGGAGTTTGCCTTTGCCATCGCAAAGATGCCCGCTTTTAGCTCCCGGTATTTTGTATTAATCTCATTTCTTGCCCGATTAAGCTTGTCTCTCCCCACAATCTCCGAAAATATCCCGATGGCCTTCGCCTCCTTTTTTGCATCCCTAGATCCCAGGAGTGCGACTGCCGCGTACTCGGCCAGCTGCTCCTTGGTGTAATCGAGCCTGAGCAGCTGCTGGTTTCTGAGCGAATATTTTTTCACGGACTCGTCCTGAGAGTCGTTTATTATCTGTATCCCCTTTCTTATCTTGTTTCTTCCGAGCCCCGCGAGCATTCCCATCTCCTCCATCGTGAGCTCCTTTGAAAGTCCGTACTTCCCCTTTAGGTGTGCAAGCAGCTCCCTCTCGTAGTTCTTGAGGTTCTGTTTCGTCGGTCTGAGAAATGCGCCTCCAGAGGCGGCGTACATTATCACGCATTTTACACCGTGCTTGTTTGTGCAGACCTCGTCAAGGTCCAGCTTTATTATCTTGCAGATTACCCCCCCTCCCTCGGTCCATGCCAATCCCTCCATCTGCCTGATCATTTTCTCATGAGTGGTGTAGAATTCAATCGCCCTTAGCATCATCGCCCTGTCCCTGAACTCCATTCCCGCATTTACCGTAAATGAGGTGGCGTAAAACATGCCCATTACAACCTTGGAGTTCAGCCTCTCGATTATTTCCTTGTCCTGCATCAGCCTTACCACTTCAAGTATCCGCTTCCTGTCCCTCTTCGGACCCTCAAAATACTGGGCGAAATCGAATGTGATGGCGCTTGCAAGATACGGGTTACACATCCCCAGCAGGTTTGCAATCTCCGTGAAAATTTCCACGTCCATGACTCTCCCCATCCCTATGAAAAGGTTGCTGACCGCAGTCAGTGTTGCCTTATCATCTATTCCTGCGAGTCTGTTTAGGTTATTAGTCACGTGTGGTATCGACAGTGCCTGCGCGAATTCCACCGCCTGTTCCCTGAGCTTATCCGGCTTGAATGTGAAGAGCTGGTTTGTGTACTGCATCAGCATGACCCAAGCGATGCTGGGATCGTAGCTTGAAAACGGGGCCATGACCTCGTCCAGGGCGAGGACCTGTGCCACATTGTCTATCGAGTTCTTTCTCATCGGATAGAAATGCGCCCCCCTATGGGAGGCGTAGCCTATTCCAGATGAGTAGGATTTTTCCATGAGCGTCTCTGCAATTGCAATCGCCTCTTTGACTGGGTACTTGTTCAGCACATTTTGTACTGACTCATGCTCCAGCGTCTCAAGCATCTTGAGCGCCCTTTTCTCCGACCACTGCTTTGTACCGTTGTTTATCTCGTCAAGGAGCTTGTTTGCAATCTTCCTTTTGAGCTCCTCAGAATGGTATTTCTCAAGAATTCCGCCAAGATTCCTCTCCGCAAGAATCTGCATCGCCTTTTGGCTGTTTAGGTCTTTGTTTTTGATCTCGGGATCAAGATTCTTCAGCAGGGCCTTGAGTGTTGCAATCTTTGCTGCAGTCTCTGGAGTGCAACCCTCCCTTTTGCTCGGCTGAGCTGCGCCTTTTAATCCGACTGCATCCCCCATGCAAAGTACTCTCCCCACAGGGTTTATAAGTATTTTTTAGGATTTGTTTCTGCGCTGCGAAGCGCACAGAACACTTTATTAACCTTAAAAGCGATATTATAGAGTAGGGTTTTTCCTCTGGACGCAAATTACGATAAGCTACTGGATAGGGCATTCGCCAAGCTGCCTACTCTGTCGGCTGAGAACGTCGACTTCAAGATTCCAGCTGCGGATTCCATGATACAGGGCGCAAAGACGAT
>JAGWHN010000006.1 GCA_028866785.1 Microcaldota archaeon | reverse complement strand
CCCGCCCTCTATGTCCTCAAACGAAAGTGCAAGGTTGACGCTCTGCGCATCAGCCTGGGAGAACATGTCCTCAAAGCCTCCGAAGTTGTTGAAGATGTCCCTGAACATCTCATCCTGCGAGAATCCTCCAGCGTTTCCGCCCGAAAAGCCCTGGCCGAAATCAGCCGAGCCGTACGCGTCATACTGCTGCCTCTTCTCCGGCTCCCCGAGAACCGAGTAGGCCTCGTTGATTGCCTTGAACTTCTCTTCAGAGCCCTTGTCCTTGTTCCTGTCAGGGTGAAACTTAAGCGCTAGCTCCCTGTATGCCTTTTTTATCTGCTCCTCGCTGGCGTTTTTTGGGACTCCAAGGATCTCGTAGTAGTCTTTTGCCATTACTTCTCTACCTTTGGATCAGGATTCTCTGGATTTTCCTTGTTGTCAGGATTCTCGCCGGCGCCCTCTGCGCCTGTTTGGGGCTCGCCCTCTGGCGCTCCTTCGGGCGAGCTCTGCGCATACATGTCGCTTCCCATCTTCTGCATTACCTCCTTTAGGGTCTCGTACTTTTGCGAGATTAGCTGCGCATCCTCCTTTTGGATTGCCTCCTTCGTCTCTGCAATCGCCTTCTCGACTTTCTCCTTGTTTTCCGCGGAGATCTTCGCGGCATTCTCCTTGAGGAGCTTCTCCCCCGTGTATATCATCCCCTCCGCATTGTTCTTCGTCTCGACATACTCGCGGATCTTCCTGTCCTCCTCCGAGTACTGCTCGGCCTCCTTCATCCGCTTGTCTATCTCCTCCTTGCTCATTTTGTGCGGAGCGACAACCTGCATGCTCTGCTCCTTGTTTGTCGCCTTGTCCTTTGCGGAGACATGAAGGATTCCGTTTGCGTCAATGTCAAATGTGACCTCGATTTGGGGCATTCCCCTCGGGGCTGGCGGTATCCCTGTGAGCATGAAACGTCCAAGCTCTATGTTGTCCTTGGACATCGCCCTCTCTCCCTGGAGGATGTGGATGTCGACGCTTGTCTGCGAGTCGTCAGCCGTTGAGAAGACCTGCGTCTTCTTTATCGGGATCGTCGTGTTCTTCTCGATAAGCTTTGTCATCACTCCCCCATAGGTCTCAAGACCAAGTGAGAGCGGCGTCACGTCAAGCAGGACAATGTCCTTGACCTCTCCAGTTAGGACTCCCGCCTGAATTGCAGCTCCGAAGGCTACGGCCTCCATCGGGTCAACTCCCCTTTCAATCTTCTTTCCTAAAAGCTGTTCAACGTATCGCTGGACAATCGGCATTCTTGTAGGTCCTCCCACAAGAATCACCTTGTCAATGTTGACTGGCTCAAGCTTTGCGTCCTTGAGCGCATTTATTACCGGCTTTGTTGTTCTCTCAACAATCGGAACAATAATTTCCTCCAGCTTTGCCCTTGTTAGCTGGTATGTGAAGTGGACCGGAGCGTTTCCTGGGCCCATCCCAAGGAATGGAAGGTTAATGTCGCTTGTGAGAGTCGTCGAAAGCTCAATCTTTGCCTTTTCTCCCGCCTCCCTTATTCTCTGAAGCGCCTGCCTGTCGTTTGCTACATCAATTCCTGCGCTCTTCTTGACTTCCGCAAGAAGGAACTCCGTGACCGCATTGTCCATGTCGGTTCCGCCGAGCTGGGTGTCCCCGTTTGTGGACTTTACCTCAAAGACTCCGTTGCCGAATTCCATGATGGTGACGTCAAGCGTTCCTCCCCCTAGGTCGTAGACAAGGATCTTCATCTCCTTGCCCTGCTGCTTGTCGATTCCAAATGCAAGGCTGGCTGCTGTTGGTTCATTCACCAATCTTACAACCTCGAGTCCTGCAATCTGCCCTGCATCCTTTGTCGCCTGCCTTTGGTTGTCATTGAAATATGCGGGCACCGTTATGACTGCCTTCGTGACCGTCTCGCCAAGGAACGCTTCCGCATCGTTCTTGATCTTCTGCAAGACCATTGCGCTAAGCTCCTGGGGCGAGTAACTCTTCCCGAATACGTTGTACTTGTAGTCCGTCCCCATCTTTCTCTTGAATGCGTTGAGCGTCCCGTCAGGGTTTGCGACAGCCTGCCTCTTTGCCGGCTCGCCGATCAGCCTCTGTCCATCCTTTGTAAACGCGACGTAGCTCGGGAACGACTTTCCGTAGAGGGATGTTCCCTCGCTGCTTGGTATCAACACTGGCCTTCCTCCCTCAAGCACTGCTGCAGCTGAGTTCGATGTTCCGAGATCTATTCCTATGATTTTCATTTTATTCACCTAATTTTTCTTCCCTGCCCTTCGATACGATCACCGAAGCGGGCCGAATAAGCATCTCCTTGAATGTGTAACCTTTCCTTATGACCTCGAGGATCGTCCCCTCTTCCTCATCGCTTTCCTTGACGAGCATGACCTCATGCTTGAACGGGTCTGCCTTCCCCTTGGCATCCATCACTGCAAGCCCCTCTACCTTTAGCACCTCAAGCAGATTTGAGTAGACGAGCTCAACGCCCTTTATCTGGTCATTTCCGTTCCCCTTCATTGCGGCTAGCGCAAGTTCAAGCTCATCGATTGCGGGAAGGAGCTTCCTTATCATCTCTATCTTTCCGAGGTTCTTTGCGGCCTCGACCTCCTTTGCGGTCCTCTTCTTGTAATTGTCAAACTCCGCGGCAAGCCTAAGCAGCCTCTCCTTGAGCTCGTCAGTCTCGCTTACCTCCTTGGTTTGCGCGACCTGCTCTTCGAGATTATTTTTTTCCTCTGCTAAGTTTTCTTGGTTCTTGTTTTCTTCCGTTGACATCGCCTATCATCATCTGGTCAAACTTCTCTGCAATCTCCATCATCCTGCCGAATTCCCTCATCATGTCCGCCTGGAGCTCCTCAAAGGTGCTCTCCATGTCTGTCGCGCGAAGGAAATACTTCCTTCCCTTCCTCACAACAAGCCCTGAATTGATGAACCTGTTTAAGTGGTAAATGACCGTTGTCCTTGGGGTATCGAGCCTCATGTGTAGCTCCAGGCTTGTTATCCCGGATCCCTTGAAGTTCGCGCCAACTATCTCCTTTAGCAGCTCAGGCTCAATTTCGCTATTCTCCGAGAGGTCAAGCGACTTCAAAAACCATGAGACGAGCGTGTCCACGTTCTCTTTTTGCGGCTTTTGGACCTGACGCACGACTATCTTCTCTTCCGCTGCCATGTTCAAGTTTATATTCAAACTAATATAAATATCTTTGTTTTCTTTCAAGGAATTGTTGAAAGATTTACTAACCTTCTCTCGTAAGCCTTTTATTTTTTGGTTGCGCTATTTTTGCATGGAGCGCTGCGACTGGGCTGTAGGGGAGCTGATGGTGGAATACCATGATAAGGAGTGGGGAATCCCGGTCCACGATGATAAAAAACTCTTCGAGCTGCTTGTGCTTGAAGGGATGCAGGCAGGCCTTTCGTGGTCCACCGTTCTAAACAAACGCAAAAACTACCGCAAGGCGCTTGACCGCTTCGATTTTGTTAAAATCTCAAGATACAAATCCCCAAAACTTAACGCCCTGCTAAAAAACCCTGGAATAATAAGGAACCGCGCAAAGATAAATTCAATAATAAACAACTCCAGAAAATTCCTTGAAGTACGCAAGGAGTTTGGGACATTTGACAGGTATGTCTGGAAATTTGCCGAAGCAAATCCCAATGCAAAAAGTTTCAGAAAACTCTCTGATCTGCCCTATTCAACCCCCGTTTCAGAGGCAATGAGCAAAGACCTAAAGAAAAGGGGCTTCAATTTTGTGGGCCCATCGGTATGCTACTCCTTCATGCAGGCGACCGGAATGGTTAACGACCATTTGGTGAAGTGTTTTCTGCACAAATCAAGAGATTAAACGGCAATTCACTAACGCTTAATAATCTAAAAGACAGATTAGTTACGCTTATGGCCTTGGTGGTGTAATGGCTGCACGGGGGACTGTGGATCCCCTAGACCGGGTCCGATTCCCGGCCTAGGCCCTTTTTCTAATATGTCTTAAACTGGCGGTTTAATCCCGCTCTTTTCCGTCACATAGTAAGAAACTCTATCGTCTCTTGCTATTTTCTTTAGCGCATCGGTGATCTCCTGGAGCTCCTTGCTTGTTTTTACCTTGACCTCTACCATAAAATTAGCGCTGTGCGGATTTCCTCCCGTTGAGTATAAGGGCCGGTTTTGAGAGGTTTCCCTTATCGCAAGCACGCTGCCTTTGAATTCCCTCTTCACTTTCCCTAACTGAGGTTTTGCGACCATCTTGTCTGTAACTGTCAAAAATAATGTAGCGTTGGCTGCCATGATCAGAGTCGCCTTTGGTGGTATATATTGCTTATCCCATCTTCGTATGGAAGCTCTTGAGCCCGCTTATCACTTTTCTTCCCTGGGTTATTCCGGGTATCGCTATCCTATCTATCCCCTTCTTCTCGGCAAGCTTCACAGACACATAGTCCAGCAGGTATATTGATCCCACCACCTCGAGGACTTTTGTGGTCTTCTTTGCGTTTATGTGGAATGCGTGCGGTATGAGCTTTGAGGTCACCTTTGCAAGGTATCCGTTTCCGATTATTACCGGGATGAATCCGCTCTTATCATTCCAGAAGAACGGCTCAATCTCATTGTGGAAGGAATCGGGCATCTTGGAGAAGAACGCAAACATCTTCGCGTTCTCGTTTAGCTGCTGCTTGAATCTTTTTGCGGCGACTATCATCCAACCTGAAGAGTAAAGCACCGGAATTCTGTTGTGCAGCGTTCTGACTATCTTTTCGGAGTTCTTAAGATTTGTCTGCTTTACCGCGGTTATTGCGTCCTTTATTTCCCTTTTGCAATCTATTGCCGCGAGCGCTGCAGAAAGTATGTATGGGAATGCATCCCTTGGCATCATTCCTGCGGGCAATTTCACCACGTGGTCTGCCATCTTTGCAAGCTTGCCCCCTGAGGTTATCGCGATTATCTTTGCGCCAAGCTTCCTCATCTGCTTCATCGTGTATATCGTCTCTGTGGTGTTTCCGGAGTAGCTTATTGCAAGCACCCAGTCAAATCTTTTCTTTATCGGCAGCTTAGAGAAAACGACCCCCTTATTTGCAATGTGCTTTAGGACCTCGCCCACTATCCCGCTTCCCCCCATTCCCGTTGCGAATATCTCGCCCTCGGTTGCAATGGGTCTAGTGTCTAGGTACATTGAGAGTGCGGTAATCCACTCCTCTTCCCAGTTGTTAATATCCATCACTATAGGTCCGCTTTCTTTTTTCTTGGCTACCATCTGCTCACTCTTTGAACAATCAAGCTTTACCAGCAATTCCTTTTAAACATTCATGTTCCGTATCTTCTCGAAGAGTCCCTTTTTACCTTTCTTATCTCCGTGAGCCTAAGCGAGACATAATCCAAAAGGCACATCGTCCTTGCAATGTCTCCAATTTCACTATCGCTGTTTGCCTTAATGAAAATGGCCTTAGGGATCGGTCTCGCGGTCGTCTCCCTTGGGTATCCACGTCCCAATACCACCGGCACAAAAGAGTCGTTCCTCCAAAAGAACGGCTCAGTGTCATTATGGAATGCATCGGGCATCTTGGAGAAGAACGCAAACATCTTCGCGTTCTCGTTTAGCTGCTGCTTGAATCTCTTTGCGGCGACTATCATACCTGCGGATGCGTAAATTACAGGAAACTTGTTTTTGATTTTCGGAATTATCCCTCTCGCACTGCCCAGATCCGCATTTTTCACAGACGCCAATGCCCTCTTCAGCTCTGCCTTGGCCCCGACTGCGGCAAGCGCTGCGCTCAAGATGAAAGGAAATGCATCTCGCGCCATCATCCCTTCCGGCAATTTTATGACCCGATCTGCCATCTTTGCAAGTTTCCCTCCTGAGGTTATTGCAAGCAGCTTTGTTCCCTTTCTCTTCATGGCGTTCACCACGCCAATTGTCTCCCAGGTGTTTCCGGAGTAGCTTATTGCAATAATCCAGTCAAACTTTTCTCTTGATGCAGTCTTCGAGTAGACCACTCTCCCGTTCATTGCATGCTTTAGCATTTCCCCTACAAGTCCGCTTCCTCCGAGCCCCGTTGCAAAAACTCTTCCCTTCGCGACCTGCTCTGTGCCAAGGTAAGCCGAGAGCCCAGCCGCCCACTCGTTCTTGAAAGTCTTAGGGTCCACCATCTATATGCCTCAGATAACTAAATGGAAAATTAGCTTAATATACTCTATTGCATCGCCTACGCGACATAGAGGCTGAACATCCTTATCGCCTGCTTTATGTTCTTTACGACAATGTTGGAGTTGTTCTTCACGTCCTTCACCAGCGCCTTATACTTGTTCTTCTCCTCCGGCGAGAGCTTCCCCTCCTTCACTATCTCCTGCTTCTTTCCGTCCACTATCGTGGTCTCAGTCTTGTTGACGATATCCTTCTTTACCATCGAGTACCACGCCTCAAGCGTTCCCCCGTGCTGCTTTATCATCTGCAAGAAGTCCCTCATCAATATCTTCCTTCTTCTTCCCGTCTTGTCCTCCTCCGCAGCTGGAATTAGTGCGGTCTTATCGCAAATCTCAGCGATGTCCGCCTGCGAGAAGCCCATCGTCGCTCTTGCAAGCCTTCCAAAGTTTATCCTTCCAAGCGGCATCTTCCTTGTATTGTACATGAATGCCTGCTTTCTTGTCTTGTAATCTGGTGGCGGAATGTAAATCGACTCCCCAAACCTTCCGCTCCTCTTGAGCGCAGGGTCCATGTCCCATGGCTGGTTCGTCGCTCCTATTATGAAAATTCCCTCAGGGTTCTTCTCTATTCCGTCCATCTCCTGCAAGAACTGGTTAACTGCCATTCTCATGAAGTTCTGCGATCCTCCTCCATCGCCTCCGCCATCCCTCTTGCCGCCCATTGCATCAACCTCATCGAAGAAGATGATGCACGGGGTGTTCTTCCTTGCCTGCTCAAAGATCCTGTGGAGGTTCTTCTCAGTGTTTCCCGCATACATGTCTATTATCTCGTTTATCGCGGCGATGATCACGTTGCTGCCCGTCTCTCCCCCTATGGCATTGACGAAATAAGTTTTACCGCAGCCAGGTGGTCCGTAAAAGAGAACTCCAAGCCCAAGCTTCTTTCCATACGCCCTAAGAAGCTCTGGCTTTTTGATTGCAAGCACAATGTTTTGGTGAATTAGGTCCTTTTGCTTTTTCATTCCCACAATGTCTGCAAACTTGACGTTCGACTTATGGAACTTGACCGACTTTAGCTGCCCGTCCTCAATAACCGTATCCTCCGATTTTGTGGAGCTCACCTTTATCGGCTCCTCTGTCTCACGCTCAATCGGCTTTTCCATTTTGGACTTTAGCTGGTCGAGCCTAGCCTTCGCTTGCTCGTACTTTGGATTGAGAGTAAGTGCCCTTTCATACCACTCCTTTGCGCCGTTGTAGTTCTTCTTATACTCCTCTATGATTCCCATCACATAAGGGGCGTCGTAGCTTTCCGGCTCAAGCTTCATCACCTGCCTTGCATCTAGCGTCGCCTGGTCGTACTTATTCACTATTGCGTATGCAAGGGCCCTGTTGAAGTAAGCGCTTGCATAGTTGGGATCTGCCTTGATCGCCTGTGAGTAGGCCTCAATCGCCTCGTCAAACTTGTTCTCCTCAAATAGCGTCCCTGCCTTCGTGTAGACCTCCTTTGCCGCAGGGTTGTTCGTCCCCTTCTTTGGTTGGTCTGGGTTCTCTGCCATGTCAATTCACCTATAGGTGGTGTTTCCCCATTTTTATCCCTTTCCCCTCTTATTGTTTTTCCGACCGAGAACAAAACGTACATAAGCTCATCTTTTTAAACCTAAAAACAGCATCAACTCTGATTATATGGCAAACACCATGCTTTTGACCGCAAAGAGCGACCTTGCTCCATCCCTGATGACTCAGAAGATTTCCCGAATTCACGAGTTGATCAATAATTACCACAAATCAAGCAGCAAAATCCTCTCCTCAGAGATACGCGACCTAAAATACGATTTCCACGCTGCAGGCCCATGGGTAAGGCTCTCAAAGGAGGACAGCGCAGTAAAGAAGGAACTGAATCTGCTCTTTTATGCGATGAACGGGCTTGACCTCGTAAGCAAAAGCCTCGACGACGAAGGTAACTACCCGCTAAGCGAGACCCTCGAATCCATACAGGCGCACCATAAACTGCACGAGGGTGTGGAGGAGGTGAAGCGAAGGCTTCTCTCAAACCATGAAGACCCAAACGCATTTAGCGTTGCAATAGAGGCGGCTGCAATGATCGCGGAAAATCCCGACTACAGGGCCATTGTGATGACCTCCATCTATGAGGCTTCCTTAAGGGGCGGACCGGCAACACTCGTTTTTAGGGAGATACAAAGGAGGATATGACCTAGAGCCTTTTCTGCTCCCCTTCCTTCAAAATCTCCTCTCCCCTATCCCTCTTTTGGTCCAATAAGCGATTCAGCTGCGCATCAACCATCGAGATGAACTTGTTCTCCCTTGGCACGTTTGCAAAGCTGCACGATTTTAGCTTTGAAATTATCTGGTGGGCCTCTTTATGCAGCGCCTTTAGCTTCGGGTCCCGCACCTTGTAGTTACCCTGCAGCTGGTTGATAACAAGCTCGCTGTCAGAGAACAATTTGACCTCGCTTTGCTCTCCATATTCTGAAAGAACCTTCTTCAGCGCGGCAATTATCGCAAGGTACTCCGCTATGTTGTTTGTCTTGTTGCCGTTGTAGAAAAAGCTTTTTGCGACCAGTTTCTTACTTTCGTCAAAAATCACAAAACCCGAAGCGCTAGGTCCCGGATTTTCACGCGCTGCTCCGTCAGTGTAAATGTAAAGTAACATAGATTCTCTTTCTATCTGACTCCAAATGTATTTGAATGCGCTTGCCTCCTTGGCTATCCTTTAAGTTTGTTGGAGACAAAATTTCCTATTTCATCGTCCGTAAACTTTTTGGACTGCCTCAGGACATCTGCCATCAAAAGACGTGCAAATTCCTCCTTGGTCAAAACCTTGCCTATCTCCTCTATTTTCTTTTCCATGACTGCTCCAAATTCTGTATGGGTGTAAACTTCTCCGTCTTTTGCAACCATCCCGAGTCTTTTTAGCTCCTTTAATCTGGTGTAATACTGCTTTTTTGTTAGTCCCAGCTCTTTTGCAGTCTCCTGTTTTGCAACCATCCCCGTCCTTACCGCATTGAAAATAGCTATTGCCCCCTCTTTTGAGAGGATGTTAAGGACCTCACCAATCTTTGGTGGTTCTATTGTCGTGGCAGTTTTCATAACCGGATTCTTGCGTGGCCCTTTATATTTATTGTTCAGCATTCGTTTTTGTATTTTGAAAGGTTTTTATTACTTCTAGGCTCAATTCCTTTGGTACAATGCAGGACAAGATTACGTTTAAGGCCCAAAGCGCAATGGAGTATCTACTTACCTACGGTTGGGCGTTTTTGATAATTGCAGTCGTGCTTGGCGCGATGTTTGCCTTGGGAATATTCAACCCGGGCCAGTTTGCGGGGCAGGAATGCATCCTTCCTGCAGGATTTAGCTGCCTCTCATTTTTCCTCTCCAGCAACGGCGTCCTGGTTGTAAACCTAATCCAAGCAACGCAGAGCCCGCTTAACATAACTGGCTACAACTGCAGCGCAGCGACCCCATTCATACTTGGCCCTAACATCGTGGTTGCAAACCAGATTTACATGCCGATAGGCTCAAACTCCTCCATCTCGATGACCTGCTACAACAACGTGGGCAATGTAATCTCGCTCACTCCGGGCCAGCTGTACACCGGGACACTGGGATTCAACTATACCGAAACAACTACAGGCTTCCCACATGTGGCATACGGAAAAATAGCGGTTAAGGTAACCTAATTGCCAATTCCATGGGTTTCCAAAAATTCACTTTAGCGCGAAGCCCACCTTATCTCTTTATAAATTCGTGAATCTTATCTAAGGATTGGTTTAATGCCTAAGAAGTCCTCATCAAAGAAGAAGCTAGAGATGCTTAGAAGGACCCAGGAGGTCACTGACATAGTCGAGCGCGGAAGCATAGAAGAGCAGGCGATGGCAGACAGCGCATCATCTCAGGGCGTCTCGGACGAGGACCATGTTGAGCATCTGCTTGTCCATGCTGAGGATAATGAGGAGAAGCCTTCAAGGTCCCAGAAAAAATCGAAGTCTTCCGCAAAGAAGAAGCCTTCCCATAAGAAAGCGGCGAAGAAGAGGAGAAAGTAATCATTCCTTGTCTGACCCTTTTCCCACCGAGAGCTTTACTCCGCTTACATCCCTTGTTATTATTATGTCCAGATTGTCGCTTCCTAGCATCGCCCTTAGCTCGTCGTAGGTATACGCGCCGATCCCCTTAGCGCTGTGCTTGGTCTTGAGTATCTCCGCCCTCTTTGCCATCAGAGCATTCTTTGGTATCGGGGTGTACGAAAGGCTAAGGCTAGGCCTCTCCGCCTCGTACATGTCATCTAGCCCGCGCTCTATCGGCTTATAACCCTCGCTTTGGTAGATGAACGGGACGACCGCATTGAACTCCTCGGTTATCGCAGTGACGACCTTTCCAACATGCGCCTTGTTCCCTGCAATCACAAAGTCATCGCTGTTTAGGAATCCCACAAAAACATTACCGCCGCTCTCCCTCACCTTGTCCTGGAGAATCTGCGAAATAAGCCTGAGTATCGTTATTCCCGAGTTTGCGCCGAATGAGTTTGCAAAGTCGACGAATCCCTCCACCCTGAGCCTCCCGATCTCGTGCGCCTCCTCCACCTTGAGCGCATTCTCAAGCGCGTTTGAGATCTTCGCCTCGTTTGGAAGGTCGATTAGCGGGTCAAACCTCTTCCCCTTCTTCTTCAGGAAGATTGTGACGAGGCCCTTTAGGTCGTCTGGGTCAAACGGCTTTTTGATGTAGTAATCTGCCCCATATTTTATCCCCTTGAACCTATTCGAGGTCGCCTCCATTGCGCTGATTATTATCACGATCGTGTTCGCAAGCTCTGGGTCCTTCTTTATGAACTGGCAGATCTCAAGCCCGTCAGCCCCCGGGAGCATAAGGTCCAGCACGATAAGGTCCGGCTTGATTGACTTAACCTTTTTGATCGCCTCCTTCCCGTCGTATATCTGGGTTATGTCAAATCCCTTTCCGACAGAGAGCGCCACAAGCTTGTTTATGTTCTTGTCGTCCTCGACGACCATTATCTTACGCAAGTCGTTCTTCTCCTTTAGGATATAATATGTTAGTATTCCGCCGCTGCTCCTTGATGCAATCGCATTCATCTCCTGCAGTTCGCTGAGCCCTTTCTTCAAGAGCTCCTCGCTTATGCCCTTTGAGGAATTGTACTCAACCAGATCATTGTACGTAACCTGCTGCCTCTCATTGATAACTGAAAGAAGATCCGCCTTGAAGTTGTCTACCTCGTCCACCTAATCGCCACTGAGTATAGCCAATGCAAAGTATATAATTTTAGCTATATTTTTCGGCTATCTAATCCGCCGATGTATTTTTTTACAGCGTTAAAATAAATTTCTCCGCCTATGTCATGCTCTGCGCCCTCTACGATGATTGCCCTACTCCCCCTGATTTTTCTCTTTGCCTCCTTGGTCCTGTTTATTATTTCTTTCCACTCCTCGCTCCCGACCATTAATGTAACTTTGCACCTGCATTTTCCTACTAGCTGGTTAAACCTAATTTTCTTAAAGTCCCTCCATCTTCTTTCACCGAGACCTTTCCTCCATTTCCTAACCCTCTTGAAGTGAAGGTCCTCACTAAAATATGGCGATAAGGAGCACAGTATTAAATGATGCGTATTCACCTGCCCCGATGCGGCGATGAATGCCACCATTGCCCCAAAAGAATGACCTAGGAGGTAAATTCGTCTAGGTTTGTCTTCCCTTATCCTCTCTATCAATTCGCTGACGTAATCGGTCATCACTCTGTTTTGCCATTTAATTTTGACTACTTTCGATCGGATTCCCACCTTTTCAAATAGCTTTGATATCTTCCAATAAGTTCTATCATTATTCGAAGTGTAGCCGGGTATGATATACGCAATATCCACATTTCCCATGTAACTATTCTCTGATTATTGCTACTTAGCTTTTATGCTCCCCTCTCGCCAAGGCGCTCCCATAATCTTCTTAAATATGTGCGTCGCAATAAGCATACCGACCTTGGTTGACCAGCATGGCTCCTAATCCAAATTTTCAAAGGCAGGGCAATCGCTCCCCCTCAAAGATTAGGCTTTATGCGCTGATCGCAATTGTTGTTGTCGTGGCTGCGTATTTCGTGTTTGCGGGCTCGTCAATCTCGCACATAAGCGCGACGCAGAGCTTCACGGTTCCAACAAATGGGACAATCTATTTCACGCTTCCAAACAACACCAACATCTACTCGCTCTTTGTGAAAAGCTCCTCTAACGCAAGCGCTACGCTCTATGTCTCCGGAATGCCGATACTCGTAAGGCCAATAATGGTCCTCTTGCTCTCAAGCGGAGAGGGTGAGAACCTAAGCTCCTCTTCGGGCTCCTCCGCAAACATAAACATTGTTTTGGAGTCAAGCACTCCGGGTCAGGCGAAGCTTACACTAACTCCGCTCCCTGCAAGCCTGGGCATCAGGGTGAGTCCTTCGGTCGGAGTGATAAACCCTTCCGTGATTCTTCAGGGCGGAACTGTAAGCAGTGCCGCTACCACAACAACAGTGACCACAAGCGTAACGACAACAGTTTCTGGCTCTCACACCACCGTGACGACATCCATTGCCACAACCGCCACAACAACCGTTGCAAGTTCAATTCCGACGGCACAGGTGATGGCCTACGCAAACGCTACTGCGCTTGGGGCATTGGCAAAGAACCTCAAGACGCTTTACGTTAACGGGCAATCCTGCACGCCTGCGCAGTACAATGCGACGTACCAGGCCAAATTCGGCTCGCAGCCAACCGGGCCTAACGCCTATTCAAGCATCGTCACCTTCACCCCGACCAACCTCAACTTTGCAATCCAGCAGGTTGACACTTCGCTATACAATGTGACTTACACGCTCGTTGCCCCGGACCCGAGGGTTTCAGGTGCCGTGCTAAGGCTTGAGATAAATAACGCAAACGGCGCGCTGGTCACCTCAACCTTCCTACCTGGCGGCCCATGGAGCGATCTCACAACGGAGCTGCTAACTGCAAACTACAATTTCGCTGCGGGAATAGGGAACAACTGCGGAATACTTCTTCCTTAAAGTTATTTTCCAAATAAAAATTAGCCCTGCTGCTCCTTATTTTCCTCCGGCTGCGCCTGCTCTTTTTGCTCCTTAGGTTTCTTCTTCTTTATGTCAAGCGGTATCGTGAACCAGAATGTGCTGCCCTTCCCCGGCTCGGAGTTTACCCCAAGCCTCCCCTTGTGGAGTGAGACGATTTCCTTGACTATCGAGAGCCCCAGCCCCGTCCCTGATCTTTCCTGCATCGTTAGGTCCTTTCTGTGAACCTGGTAGAATTTTCTGAAGAGCTTTCTTTGGTCCTCCCTTCCGATCCCTATCCCCGTGTCCTTCACCTCGACGCGCACGCTCTTGCCTTTCTTGAAGATGTTTATTGTGATGCTTCCGTGGTCCGTGAACTTTATCGCATTCCCGATGAGGTTGATTATCACCTGCATTATCCTGTTTGGGTCCATGTTGACCTCCCCCACGTCATAGTCCACATTCCACGAGAAGAGCACGCCCTTGCCCGCCGCAACCTCCTCCAGCGCCTTTATGCTCGGATTGTCCCCGAGTTTTCTGAAGTCTATCGGCTGCAGCTCGAGCTTTATCTTTCCGGATGAGAGCTTTGCAACGTCTAAAATCTGCTTGATAAGCTCCATGAGCCTGTCGGACTCGTCTATGATTATCTTCACGTATCCCTTCTGCTCCTCGTTCACCTCCCCTAGCGTCCCGTTGTAGAGGAGGGTCGAGAATCCCTTGATGTTTGTTATCGGCGTCTTGAGGTCGTGCGAGATGTTGTAGATGAACTGGGTCTTGAGGTCGCTCTCCGCCTCGACCTTGTCGATCAGCTTCTCCTTCTCATCAAGCGCGTCCTGCGTCTCCTCAAGCGCGCGCTTCGTGAGCAGCTCCCTGTAAACCACGACGTATCCGACAGGCTTTCCGTCCTGGTCGGTCATGCCCTTTATGCTTGTGTCGCACGGTATGAATGCATCAGGCTTCCTTCCCTTCATGACCGCATAAACGTTTCCCACCGTAGTGTCCTGCTTTGCAATGCTAAGCGACCTAACAAATGCCTCCTGCCCCTCCTTTGTGGCGTAGAGCATTGTGGCGGGCCCCCCCACGAGCTCCTGCTCCCTATATCCAAAGAGGTTCTCCGCGCTCTTGTTCAGCCTCTGCACGTAGCCGAGCTGGTCAAGGAAGACTATCGCGTCTCCGGATAGCTTCACAAGCTCGTCAAAGTTCCTCTCGATGCTCCTAAATGAGCTCTCAAGCGAGTTGTTCACAACGATGCACGAAAGCCCGTACATCTGATTTGCAAACAGCGAGAGCTTTAAGTCCTGGAAGACTCCGTTGCCGATGTTCACCCTCGCCGAGTCGGTGTATATCCCGTTTCCCATCTTCTTTATCCCTGAGACTAGCCTCTCCCTGTCCACGACCATGTCCAAAAGCTGCCTTCCTATTATGCCGTTCTTTTGCAATCGCGTGACCTTCTCCACATTGTCGCTGGCCCAGACTATGTTCATCTTCGGGTCGAGCATCAGGAGGGACTCGTAGTTGCTGAAGCTGAGCAGCTTCGCCCTCTCCTCCATCTCCCTTAGCTGCGTTGTCTCGTAAAATGTGACATGGAGCATCTTGTCGTTCACCTCACCGGACGACACCTTGAACCTCCTCTCCCCCTTTCCAACAAGCCTAGTCTCCGCAGCTCCGCCCTTTTTCAGCGCGCCTATCGCCGCGGCGTCAATCTCAAAGAAGCTCCTAACATTCTTTCCCAAAATCTCGGTAGAGTTCGCATTTAGCAGCATGAGCATGCTCTTGTTTGCCTTTATTATTCCGCCGCCTATGTCCATGAGCAGCTGGGGCATCATGCTGTTGAATGCAGCGTCAAAATACTTAGCGAGGTTTATGCTCTTCTCCTGCTCCGACCTCCAAGATACCTGCGAGCCGACTACCATGGTGCTGATGAGCAGCGCGTTTGCAACGTTCTTGTCAAACTTCTCCTCCTGCTTTGAGATCAGCTTTATCACGCAGATGCTCCTTGAGTTTGCGACCACCGGAAGGATTGCGCAGCTTTTGTACCCCGCCCTTGCAAGGTCCGCAAGCTCCTTGAAGGATGAATAGTCGCTCAGCCTGTTGTCTATCGTCTGCTTCATCGTGTTGGCAGCGTACTCCTCCGCAGGCGAGAGCGCCACGCCCTTCTCAAGCAGCTTGGCCTCGACCCTGTCTATCCCGAAAATAAGCTTGAGCTCCTCCCCAAAGCGCAAAAGCAGCTCGGAGGTCTCTAACTTTCTCGACTCAAAGTCAAAGATGTCAAAGATCAGCTTTGTCATGGCCGCATTGTCGATCATAAAGACCTCTCTCCAAATACATTTCAAGAGCAAAAACTAAAAGTGTTAGATGGCAACCTTAAGTAAATTCGCGCATATTAGAAGAGAGCAACCGTGAGATTTTGGAGGTAAAGGAGATATTTGAAAACGTCTTTAGGATAGACAAGCGCCTTGCGACTAGGAACTCCGTTCCGGGCGTCAAGGTGTACGATGAGGAGCTGCTTGAAGTTGGCAACATAGAGTACAGGACATGGAACCCGTATAGGAGCAAGCTTGCCGCCGCCATTTTGAAGGGGCTCAAGCAGATGGAGATAAAGATCGGCTCTAGGATTCTCTATCTCGGCGCGGCAACAGGAACCACGCCCAGCCACGTCAGCGACATAGTCGGGCCAAAGGGGGAGGTGTTCTGCGTTGAATTCTCGGAGAGGAACATGCGAGACTTGATGCAGGTTTGCGCAAAGAGAAACAACATGCTCCCGATACACTGCGATGCAAGGCTGAGCGAAAACTATGCAGAAGACGCGGAGAATGTGGATGTTCTCTACATGGACGTCTCTGCAAGGGACCAATCTGACATACTTATTCGAAACTCAAAGCTCCTGAAGGAAAGGGGATACGCATACGTCGCGATAAAGTCCCAGAGCATAAGCAGCTCCGCAAAGCCTTCGGACATCTTTGAGGAATTTTTGGACCAGATAAAGGACCACTTCGAAATCCTTGAGCGCATAGACATAGAGCCTTTTGACAAAGGCCACCTTTTCGTGGTCCTCAGAAAGCGTTAAGAACATTTTTTACCCACTCCTCTTGATTTAAGTGGACACAAAGCTGCTTGATAAGGCGCCTCCATTCCAGTATCAGTGCTACTTCTGCGGAAGCGCCGTCCCATCGTACAATTCACAGTTCGGAATCTGCCAGTTCTGCGAGCTCTATACTGACAAGACCCAAAAAGAGCTGATGAAAAGCAAGCCACTTTCGGATGCCCTCTCCGGCATTCAATCCGCCATTGCATCGGGAGATAACGAGGGAGCGATTAAGGCATTCGATTCCGCCTTTGCCCTGACCCAGGGTGCAGGGTTCCTGTTTGCAAAGGCTGCCCTCCATCTTCTGATCGCGGACGAAGAGTTTGCAAAGCGCGACTATGCAACCCCAAACGGGTACATGGAGGAAAATTCAGTTCATTCGAAGTCCGCTCTTTCGCATTTCTCTAGCGCAAAGGCACTTCTCTTCAAGGTCATCTCAAGCTGCGACGCAGTGCTTAAGACGAATCCCGACCCAAATTTACTTTACTTGAAATTCCTCTGTGAAATTAGGCTGGGCAGAGTTTCAAGCGCAAGGAAATCGCTGCTCGTCTTAAAATCAAACGCAAAGGATCTTCCCCTCACCCCATATGCTGAGATGGTTTACAACTCATTCGTTGCGAATAAGAAGCAGGAGCCATATCTCCAAAAGGGAATTTCGCTCGGGGCCCTTCCATCATTCTACTACTATGCCGCTTTTCTCTCTGACAAGAATAATCTGGGAGAATCAAAAAGGGTGCTCCTAAAAATCCTCAAATACGTGCAGATGCGCCAGGCAAGCAGGCTGCTTTCCGGAATAGAAAGGGTCCAAACAATTCTCTAAATTATCCCTTTGCGACCCCTATCGGAACATTTCTTGAGACTATGTCCGAAATTCCTGCCCTCTCAACTACTCCCACCACATCATCGACATTCTTGTACGCCCACTCTGCCTCCTCGCTGATCAGCTTCTTTGTCCTGACCCTTATCTCGATGTGCTTTTTCTCGAGGTCTCCAAACGTCTTTTCTGCCGGGATATCGCGTATTGCCTGATGCCTTGACATTAGCCTTCCGGACCCATGGCATGTTGATCCGAATGTCTCCTCCATAGCGCCCTCCTTTCCGCACAGTATGTAGCTTGCGGTTCCCATGCTTCCTGGGATTATTACGGGCTGCCCAACGCTCCTGTAGATCTTCGGTATCTCGTCTCTCCCTTTTGCAAACGCCCTTGTCGCCCCCTTTCTGTGGACGAAGACATTGACCCTTTTCCCCTCAAAGACATGCTCCTCATGCTTTGCTATGTTGTGCGCAACATCGTAGAGCAAATCCATCCCCAATTTGTCCGAGCCCTTTGCAAAAGTCTCCTCAAAGCTCTTCCTTATCGAGTCGGTTATTATCTGCCTGTTCGTGAAAGCGAAGTTGACCGCGCAGTTCATTGCCGCAAGGTAGTCGTCCGCCTCCTTGCTGCCGATCTTTGCGTAGCTAAGTTCAGGGTCGACAATCTTTATCCCGTTTTTCTGCTGGTACTCCACAAGCGTCTTTAGGTAATCGCTGCACACCTGGTGCCCAAAGCCCCTTGATCCCGTGTGGACCATGATCACTATCTGGTCCTCATAGAGTCCGTAGCTCTTTGCGATTTTTTCGTTGAATATCTTTTCCACTTTTTGCACTTCCAGAAAGTGGTTTCCCGCCCCAAGGGTTCCAAGCGCCTGCATTCCCCTCTTCCTTGCCATCGGGCTCACCTTGTCGATGTCCGCTCCCTCTATCCTCCCATTCTCCTCTATCCTGTCCACATCGTCCGCAAAACCAAAGCCCTTGTCGATCATGTATCCCGCGCCCTCCTCCGCAACTTTCTTCACGTCGGACTGCGTGAGCCCGAGCTTTAGCTTGCTCCCCACGCCGCTTGGCACGTTCACAAATAGCCTGTCCATCAGCTGCCCTAGCTTTGGCCTGACCTCCTTTTCGGTGAGGTCCGTCTTGAGGAGCCTTACCCCGCAGTTTATGTCAAAGCCTATCGCTCCCGGCGAGATGATTCCCTCCTCCGCGTCAAACGCCACTACCCCGCCGACCGGGAATCCGTATCCCTCATGGCCGTCTGGCATCACCATCACCTTCCCCACGATTCCGGGAAGGGTGGTCGCATTCACGGCCTGGTTGAAGGTGCGGTCCTTCTTCATCTTTTCGAGCATCTTCTCGGTTGCGTATGCCCTCACTGGCGCATTCATGCCAAGCGAGCTATCCTTTTCAATCTCGAATCTGACGCTGTCAACCTTTTTGAACTCCAATTTCTCACTTATTATACGAATACATAGAGATGCTTTATAAACAACGAAGCATCATAACGTTCTGTGAATATGTTGTTGAACATTGCACGCTTTACGAGTATAAATCAGCAAGTAAATATAAATATCAGAAGATATCAGATAAAGACTCTACAAGCATTTGCAAAACCTTTAATATCATATCTCACAATATTTAGTGCTGCAGGGATGGCGGAGCTTGGTCAAACGCGACAGACTCAAGATCTGTTGGCTTAGGCCTACGGGAGTTCAAAAGTATTTGAACAAATCTCCCTCCCTGCACATCAAAAAGGCGATACCATGGCAAAAAAGACAAAAACGAATTCAAGAAAAGCTGTTAAGGCTAGCAAGCGTGCCAAGGTAATGAAGAAATCCGCAAAGGCGCCATCAGCGCCCAAGGCGAATCTTATCGCCAAGCTAAAGAGCACAAAGATCAAGGACAGCGTAATGTTTGACATACCTCACTATCCGCAGACGGAGGAGTTCACAAGCTCTGCCGCATGTGCAATGATGGTCCTAAAGTTCATCGACCCTAACTTCAAGCTCAAGAGGGAGTCCGAGTTTGACATCTGGCAGGAGGCGGTGAACGGATCGGTCTGGCATGGATCAAGATATGGTCTTGCATACGCTCTTGCAAAGAGAGGGGCGAAGGCAGGCATAATCACCAATGCAAAGGACGAGGGCTACGAGAAGAAGCTCGCGGTCTACGAGAATGTCAACCTAGACACGCTCAGCGCATCATTCAACGAGATTAAGACGAAGTCCCAGAATGCAAATGTGATGGAGGAGCTGGGAACGGTCACGCTTCAGTCGATCAAGAAGGGGCTCTCCTCAAAGAACATTCCGATTGTGCTAATTGACGCAAAGGTCATCAATCCGTACCTTGAGTCATCCCCTCACTGGGTGGTGGTCAAGGGATACGACAAGGACACCTTCTACATCAATGATCCTTACTCGGACAGCACGATAACAATAGACCAGGACGCCTTCAAGGCAGCACTAGGCTTCGACACGGACAACCACATGATCCTAATCGACTCCAAGTACTTCCAGAAGACGGGCAGCAAATAACAGACAAGGTCCCTATCGCAGTGGGACTTCTAAAATCAGCCTGTTCTTTTAGCGCACTAGACCGGTTTTGTAATGCAAACAAAAGCCCCATACAGGCCTTCTTTTAAGGTTCAGATCGACATCCTAAACGAGTTCCGCATGCCTGTAATAATTTCCGATGTTGTTCGGGCCGCAAACATATCGCCCAACTATGCGAGGGAAAAAATAACTCTGCTGGGCTCATTTGGGCTTGTGAAGATTCTTGATGGCGAGGAGAAAAGGAAGGCCGAAAGGAACAGTGTAAAGGACAGGAAGGGCTTCACCATGTTCTCCTGCACCGAAAAGGGCGAGAGAGCGCTGAAGATTTATGCTGAGATAGAGCAGTTCTTTAGGCCTCAGAACCCTCCTCCCTCATTTTATTCCACCCTGGACACCGAGCTTGTCTACAAAATCCTAAGGAAGGCCACCGATTACGCAAATGTGTCTTCCCTTGGGAAGCTAGGGGAGGGCTACCCCAGGACGGTAGGGTTCCTTCCGACCCTTGAGTCCTGCGGCATGATCAAAAAATTAAGCAAGGAAGAGCTTCGCTTGTTGCGCGATGTTTCCCAAAATTCTGACGCAGTGTACAAGACCATGCCCAAGGGCACAGAGTTCGTTGAAAAATATCAGGAGCTAAAGTCACTTTTTGTTCCCGAGATGCAGTTCAGCCTAGGCCCCCTCATTAGGGAAACCAAGGCGAAAAAGAATCCATAAAACAAGCAAGCTAAACAGTTAGTAAAAGGAAAATAAAATTAAAAATAGAACTCATCTGCCGGCCGTGCCGTTTGCAAGCGCCCTGAAGAGTCTGCGCCTAAGCGTGCTGCCGATCTGGCGGTAGCGCATCCTGACCCTCTCCCTTGTGCTTGAGGTCATTGCCTCGTAGCACTTTGTGCAAAGCACCCTCCTTGAGACGGTGCCCCTTGAAACGTACTTGTCCTGCTCCTGTATTGCCTGCGGAGGCACGACCTTTATCTCGTCCCTCGCCATGAGCTTGTTGCAGTGCATGCAGCTGCTCTCTATCATTTTCTTGAGGTCCCTCTCCTCAGCTTCGCTCACAAGGTATTTCATTCCGTCAGAGGCGGCAACTTTCATGTTGAATTCCACCCCTAACTGTGTCCCCTCCATAGTCTCTCCCAATTCCATGTTCTCCCCCTATTCCCTTGCGGTTTCCCGCTCTCCTCCCCCGAGGCCACCCCTTTGGGCACTGACTCTGACTGCTATGTGACTTACACTACTGATTATGAGTTAACTCATATTTAATGCTTCTGTCCAAAATAGTACTATGTGGGCCCAAAAACGCATGGTTGCTCGCAAAACTATGGTAATTACATGATTAATGTCGTCGCAATAGGAGGGAATGCCTTAGATTCTTCCAAAAACTTGGATAGTGTCCTCGAGGCGATTTACATGCTTTCAAAGAGGGGCAAAGTGGTCATAACACACGGCAATGGGCCCCAGGTGGGCGCGCTTTCGGACCTCGAGAAGGGTATTTTGGGGACTCTAACCGCCCAAACGGAGGCCCAAATTGGGCTGCGTTTAGAGGAGGAGCTTATAAAGTACTTCAAGAAGAGGGGCAGAGCGGTAAAGGTCGAGACTTTACTCACAAGGGTCCTGGTGGATCCAAAGGATCCTGCATTCAAGAGCCCGAGCAAGCCCATAGGCAAATTCTACTCAAGGGAGCAGGCGAGCAAACTCGGCCTCAAAAGACTTAAAAAGCTGGCGAAGGGCTATCGCAGGGTTGTGCCTTCCCCAAAGCCCCTTGAGATACTGAATTTAGACTCGATAAAGGATCTGCTATCAAAAAATTACATCGTGATAGCGGGCGGTGGGGGCGGCGTCCCGATTTTCTACAACGGCATGCGCTTCAACTTTGCCGATGCGGTTTTGGACAAGGACTACACCTCCGCTCTCATCGCAAAGTCGATAGGCGCACAGGGCCTTTTCATACTCACGAATGTGAATGGTGCGTACCTCAATTTTGGCAAGAAAGGCAAGATCCTCCTGCGCAAAGTTGGCGCAGCCGAGCTGTTTGCTTATTCTAAGGAGGGCGCATTCGAGGAGGGAAGCATGCAGCCGAAGGTAAAGGCGTGCATGGAGTTTGTCTGGTTTGCGCGCAGGAGGGCGGCGATAGGCGGCATGAAGAATGCGACAGATGTGATTAATTTCAAGAACTGCACTACGATTATTCCCTAGACGCCCACTTGATCGCCGAAGTGACCTGCTTTATCCCGGCGTCCGTCTTGATCCCGTCAAGGTCAAAGTGCGTCTTGCTTACCTGATGCTTTTCAGAGAGCTTTTTGATTACACTCTCCTTTGAAACCGATCCTATTCCAAGCTGCCTGGTTATTTTCGAAACGGAGTAGAAGAATGGGAGATCAAGCTCCTCGTCCAATTTCCCGACTATTTTTGCTGCTCCCTCCTCCATCTCCTTTGGCATCCTGATTTTCATCTCCCTTATGAGCTCCTTGTCCATCATGCCGCCAAGCCAAAGAGGCCCAAAAATATACATCGGGGATTTGCAGTTCTTGCACTTGGCTCCCAATTTTGGCGCAATTCCCTTTGAGAGTGCAAAATTCCTGCAGCTGCTGCAGAACTCCCCAAAGCCGCTCTGCCTGACGCTATCAAGCGCCTTTTTTGCCCCGTGCTCGAGGACTATGAAGACCCTAACGTAATGCAAATTTGCAATGGCAAGTTTTACAGAGATGCCGAAGTTGAACTGGGCCGCTATCCTTGCTATGTAGTTTGTCAGGATCCTGACAGCACCCTCATGGCAAAGCTCGTTGTGTATCGGCTGGGAGGCGTAGGTCTTCATGCAGGCGCTTTGCTCCGCGCCGCAGAGCACCGCGGTGTCCGTCGCAGTCACCATGAGCAGCGTCTTGTCCTTTGCGACCTTCATGATGTCGTATATGTAAGGCGCAGCGCTCCCAAACGGATCAAGATCAATCGCGTCAAAGCTTTCGTCTTGCGTATTGCAAAACTCCTGTATGCTCTCGTTTAGTATTCTTGCGCTGATCTTATTTTGCCTTAAGTTAATTCTTGCGCTGAGGTATGCCCTCTTGTTTATGTCAAGGAAGACGCACTTCCCTGCGTCCGCCTCTAAAATGTACCTTATTCCCCTCACTCCAGTTGCGCATGTCGAGTCAAGCAGTGAATAACCTGTCATTTTGCTTGCCTTGAGGAAAAGGACCGAGATGTCCCTGAGCCCTCTCATTTTCGGATTGTAGAAGGTGTTCTCACCCGTCTTGATTTTTGCCCTTCCCTCCACGATCAGCATCCTCTCACTCTATTAGCTCCTTGATCTTTAGTATCGAGTCCAAGAGCCCGTGCGCATATGCTATGCTGCAAAAGGAGGTGTAAAGGTCCCCCTTGTCGAGCCATGATCTGCAGTCGCTCGCGTACATCTTTGAGAGTTCGACGATCTCGTTTTCCCTCTCGGTGAGCTTTACGCCCTGGACCTTCCTTATGCTGTCCTCGAATTTTTTAATGTCAATCTCTATCCTTTCCCTGACCTCGACCATCAAACAACCTACACTACCTATTTGCCCGCAAAGCTTTATTAAAAGCAAATGAGGATGTGTTAGCGATTGGATGGCAGAGGATACTGGGATAAGCCCCGAAACAGCGAGCTTCATTCGGACCATAGACAAGCAGCTTGGCGAGAAGTACCTACTCAGCCTTCAGGAGATTGTGGCTGATTCGACCTCGCTTTCGCGCAAGCCAAATGCGAAGGAGATACTCGGCAACCTCAGGGGCGACGTGAACTCCTATTTTGACTCTCTACTAAAGAACCTCGAGGACGAGGAGCGCAGGTTCAACTCAGAGCTTCAGGGCGCAAATGAGCTTTATTCAAAAATAACCGATTACATAAAGGCAAAGGCGCAGGCGATGAATGTGCCAATGATAAAGCCTATCTCTGTCGAGAGGGACACCGACAACGAGGAGACAATAGTGATCTCAACGGAGGATACGGCAATAGAGCTTCTTATCGGAAGGCTCATAGGCTCATGCACATACGTTGCGGACGTTTCAACCACATACAAGGCCTTCACAATCGGCTCCTGGCTTTTCTCGGGCCCGAAAAACTACTCCCTGAGCGTAAATCCGCCGAGCAGCGTGATCTTGAACATAGAGTCGAGCAGGGAGGAGATAAACTTCAGGCTGGATTCGATACAGGCCAGGCTATGAGGCGAATACTGCTCATAACGGGTACCCCTGGCGTCGGGAAGACCACGCTCGCCAAAAAGCTTCTATCAAGGCTAAGGGACGCAAAGCTATACGATGCGAATTCAATCGCGAAGAAGAACTCCCTCTACATCGGAAAGGACAAGTTCGGCTCAAAGATCGTGAATCTAGACAGGCTAGAGGCGGCCGTGAACAGAATCGCAAGCGCCCACAAGAGCGGCACACTTATTTTTGAGGGCCATCTGCTCTGCGACATAAAGATAAAGGGGGCAATTGCAATCACATTGAGGGAGCATCTTGGGACGCTTCACAAAAGGCTAAAGGCAAGGGGGTATCCCACCGAGAAAATCAGGGATAATCTGGTCAGCGAGGCGATAGACTACTGCGGATTTGCGTCGCAGAAAAACTATGATGTTTCCTATGAGCTCATGGGCAGCTCCGCCATTCCGAAGATTGTCGCCCTTGCGCATGGCAAGAAAATCCGTGCTCCGCCAATAAGCCTGCTCCGCGAGCTTGTGGGTATAATAAAGCGCAACAAGGAGCTTGCGCTCTGATCAGATCCTTAGCCTGTTGCGCAGCTCGACAAATATGCTGCTCGAGTACTCCTTTGGGATTGTGTTGATCAGGAGCTTTGAACCCTTCACCTTTATGTCCTTCCTTTGTTCTATTATCCTGCCCTTCACAACGTCCATGAGCAGCTCCTCAAGGGTCCTGTACTTATTGTAGTCAAGTGCCGCGATTCTATCGCCCTCCAAAAAGATCCCGAGCGCTTTCCTGTGCGCGCTTGCAAAGGGCACCGCCGCATTCTTCTGGAAGATGCTGGGGCCCACAAAGAGCCTCGTCTCTATCCTCTCCTTCGGGGCGAGGAAAAGCATCATTCCCTCAGTGCCGTCTATCCATACCGCGCTGAGATATATGGAGAACCCGAATCTTTTTGCGTGCGCAGCCACTATTTCCGACGTCTTTTTCAGCTGCGGCCATACTATGTCCTCGCTCTTGTTGGGGACCTTGGTGATGACGAGGTAAGAGTTGAGGTTCGACTTTTTCACGAACTCTGCGATTTTTTTGTGTGCCTGCAGCGATGAGAATCCATCTCCGAAGAAATGCCTCAAGTCAGGCTTCTGCACGAAGCTCCTTGCAAGCGAAACGAACCTTCCGAGGGATTCAAGCGAAACGCCTGCGGCAACGTTCCTGTCCTTGTCTACTGGATCTATTACTACAAACTCGGCATTGAATTTCCTGAATACGCCTTTGTCCACCTTTGCCTCCTTTTCGCCAGGCACTATGCACAGCGGCATCTTGAAATTTGATGCGCTCTCCATCAGTCCCTCAAAGGAGCCGAAGCTGTAGATGAGAAGCTCGCAGAGGTATCCCGAAAAGCCCTTTATCTTCACCTCCGCTCCGTAGATGTTGTGGTTCTTGAGCATGTACTTTAGCAGCCTGACCTCGTCGCGCTGCTTCTCGCTCAAGTGCTCGTTCATGAATTTTGTGTGGAACGGAGTCCTGTCGACCGCTGTCGCAAGCTCCTCCACATTCTCTATCTTGTATGCTGGAACCAGGTCTATCTTTATGTTCATCTCGTTTAGGTAGAGCCTCGAGTACGGATGCTCCGCGTACTTTAGCTCGTACTTCTCCCCCTTCTTGGTGTCTACTAGCCTCTTTCCGTACCCAAGCCCCAGCCTCTCCATGGTCTTTACCGGGACCTTTTTGTCAAATAGCATGAAGATGTCAATGTCATGGTCGCCCCTCAGGTTCGTGCTCCTCGCGATGCTCCCCACCACCATCAGCTCAACGCTCCTTGGGACGAGCTTCTTGAGCCTTGCCATTATCCTGTTGGAGTTGGCGATTGTCGTTTCAATCTCGAGCTTGCTGGGCTTTATCTCCTGCAAAACCCTCTTGTAGATCTTTTGCGCAGCAATCCTGGTCTTTCTGTCCATCAGCATTATATGAATTGAATAATTTTAAATAGCGGAGCCTACCATAAGATTAGTATTAGGCTTAGCATAAGGGCTCTTGGCTCAGTAGTAGAGCGTTCCGTTCGCAACGGAAAGGTCGCGGGTGCGATTCCCGCAGAGTCCACTCCTACTTTTGCTTGAAAATCAGGTACTTGTAAAGAAGTCCTGCCACTATCGCGCCTGCAAGAGGTCCGATGATGTAGACATACCAGTTTGCGAGGAATCCTGATGCGATTGCCGGGCCAAACCATCTTGCAGGGTTCATGGCGGCGCCAGTGAATGGGCCTCCTGCAAGCACGTCAATTACCACCGCAAGTCCAACGCCAAAGCCCGCTATCTTCGGTGCCCTTCGGTCAACCACGGTCCCCATTATCGTAAAGACCAAAATGAAGGTCATCACCGACTCGAATAAGATTCCCTGGGAAACTCCGATCGAAGCTCCAAGCGACGGAGTTCCGTAATTTACCGCACTGCCAGCAACTGCAGGGTAAATCGATACCAAGAGAAATCCGGCCACCAACGCTCCGATTAATTGCGCCACAATGTAGATTGCGGCGTCGCCGATTTTCATCGACTTGTTCACTACGGTGGCAATCGTGACCGCGGGATTGATATGCCCCCCTGAAATGTTCATTGCAAACGAGACTGCAAGCGCAAGCGCCAGACCGTTTGCAAGCGCAATGACAAGCAGGCTTGAGCTGCCAAGCCCCGCAAACTGCGCGGCGATCACCGAGCCCGCACCGATAAATGTCAAAAAGAAAACTCCTACCGCCTCTACCAATGCCCTTTCCCCGATTCCCGCAATCTTTGCCATAAATACCAAAAGGAGTTAGAGTTTCATTCTTTTAAATGCCTCTGTGCCCACAATCACCATCGCCACTGCAAAGCCTATCAGCACTGCAAAATCCATTCCAAATCCAAAGCTGCTCTGGGTCCCGATTATGACCGACCTTAGCGCATCAACCGCGTAAGATACCGGATTTAAGCTAACAAAGATGTGCAGCCATGATGGAAGATTGTTTACAGGATAGAGTGCCCCGCTCAAAAAGAAGAGCGGGAAGATCACAAAGCTAGATACCAGCCCAAAGCCCTCCGGGCTGCTCATGAGGGAGCCAAATATCAGCCCTATGCTTATTACCGATACCATCAGAATGCTGATTATAACCAAGGTCATGATTGCGGAGTAAAGCGTATAGTGTATTCCGAAGAAGAGCGCGCCAAGTACCATCAGCATAAGGACCTGTATTATCCCGTCCGTCCCGCCTCCGAGTATCTTGCCGAAGAAGATTGTTGTCCTGCTAAGGGGCGCAACAAGCACCTCCTTTAGGAAGTCAACGCGCTTGTCCATTATTATGTAAAGCCCAAAGAAGAGCGAGCCGAAGAGCACAGTCATTGCAAGTATGCCTGGATAGATGAAGGTTTGGTAGTTCGCCCCGCCTATTGCTATGCTGGAGCCTAGCCCCGTTCCAAATATGACCAGCCACATCAGCGGCTGGACAAGCGAGCCAACGACTCTCGATCTCTCTCTTGTGAATACCTTTAGCTCCCTGTACCAGAGCGCATACAATCCGTTTAATTCTCCCATATTCTCACCTGTTCCTGCTGTGCATCATCCTCTCGAAGTAGCCTCCTTCCCCCTCCTGGTCCCTGATCTCGTTTCCCGTAAAGCGCAGGAAGACATCGTTTAGCGTAGGCGAGTGCGATTCGACGCTCTCGACCTCCCCCACTTTCTTGAGTATCTCCTGAAGGTGCTTGCCCGCGTCATTTACCGTGAATGTCAAAAATCCGTCTTCGCGCTTTATTCCCTTGACATACTTTAGCTTTCTTAGCGCAGTAACGTTTGGCTTTTTCGCCTTGATCCTCACAACATCCCCTCCCATGCCGTGCTTTAGGTTGTGTGGCGTATCAAGCGCTATTATCTTCCCATGGTCCACTATCGCGATCCTGTCGCAGAGCTCGTCCGCCTCCTCCATGTAATGAGTTGTGATTATTATGGTGACCTTCTTTTCGGTCGAAAGCTTCTTTATGTATCCCCAGAGGTGCTGCCTTGTCTGCGGGTCGAGGCCCAGCGTCGGCTCGTCGAGGAATAGTATCTTCGGTTCGTGCAAGAGCCCTCTTGCAAGCTCAAGCCTCCTCCTCATGCCTCCAGAGTAGAGCTTCATCCTCTCATGCTGCCTCTCGGTTAGGTCAACGAGCCTTAGAACGTCGTCCATCTTCTTGTTGATGTCGTGCATATCAACGCCGTACATGAGCGCATGCAAATACAGATTTTCCCTCCCGGTGAGCAGGTCATCGGAGCTAGGGTCCTGAAACACAAACCCTATGCTGTGCCTGACCTTTGAAGGCTCCTTCACAACATCAAATCCGTTTACGCTAGCGCTCCCATCGCTTGGTGGGATAAGCGTCGCAAGCATGGAGAGAGTCGTTGTCTTGCCTGCCCCGTTTGGGCCGAGCAGCCCAAAAATCTCCCCTTCCTTTATCTTAAGGTTAAGCTTGCTCACCGCGGTAAGCTTGTCGAACTTCTTTGTAAGGTTCTTCGCCTCAATAACGAACATAAAATCTGAATCCTCGGCTAGTTAATAGAATTTATCAATCGTTAAGTATTAAGGCATATGGTGGAAAAATGAGGCTTGACAATTCCCAAATCGGGCAGGAACTAAAATCCCTTGAAGGGTGGAGCGCAGAAAAAGGAAGGCTTCACAAGGAGTTCAAATTTGAAACTTTCGAGGATGCAATCAGATTCATCGACAAGGTTGCCATAGTCGCCTCATCAATCAATCACCACCCGGAAATAAACAATGTTTACAACAAGGTAACCCTCAACCTAGACACGCACGATGAGGGTGGAATCACAGAACTGGATTTCACCCTCGCCAGGTTGATTGATCAGATTGGCACAAGCCCTGGGAATTAAGCTTCGACAAAGACCTTTTCCCCTTCAATTATGACCGGGTAAATCGGCTCGTCCTCCAGATGCGTCGCGAACCAGATTAGCTTTCCTGTAGTGACGTCCCACATCGATCCGTGCCACGGGCAGGTAACCTCCTTTCCGCTTAATGTTCCTTCGTCTAAAGGGCCTCCCTCATGGTGGCAGATTGCCCTCATTGCATGGAGCTTTCCCTCTACATTTGCAACAAGTATCCTGTTGTCTCCCTTTGTAACACTTTTCATTTGCCCTACGGGAATCTCAGAAACTTTTCCAACTTCAATTTTTGCCACAGCAACACCAATGTAAATCTAGTATCAATCTATATTAACTTTATCACGCCAGTAGCATCATGGAGGCAAATGCAAAGGAATGTCACCTTAGCGTTCCATTTTACCCAAACGTTACTGCAGATGGGAACAGGTGTTTTCAGGTTTCGATGCAGTCTGTACTAAAGTATTTTCTGGGAAAGGAGTTTGATGCAGAATATTTAGACAAAATTACAGGAAGAAAGCTCGGCTTCAACACATATACCTTCCAAATTGTCCCTTTTCTGCACGAGGCAGGGCTAAAAGTCAGATATTTTTCAAGCGTTGACCCAGAACCTTTCCTTGAGGGAGAGCCGTTCATAAGAAGGCACTATGGAAAGGATGCAGAAGTTTATCTTAAACTCACCGACATGGATGCGATGATGTCTGCAGTCAAGAAAATACTAAAGACCAAACTATTTGAAAAAAGAATTCTCTCCCTCCCAGAGCTAGAGGCCCATCTTTTGCAGGGTCATGTTCCAATGGTCCTGCTTGACTGGCACAAAATTACGGGACATCATGGTCCCTATCAGGGCCATTTTGTGGTAATGACGGGATTCGATGCAAAAAATATTTACTTTCACGATTCAGGCCCAGACAGCCCGACCCCAAACTACAAAGTCGACAAAAAACTTTTCGTGGAAGCCTGGAATGCAAACGGCACAGACAATGACGTGGTCATTGTCTACGGAAAGAGCTGATCACTCTCCCTTGCCTTGCCTTAACAGGAAGTTTTCTATTTTTGTCGAGCGCTGGGATAGGTACTCAAACCGCCTTCTTGCCTCCTCAAGGTTTATCTTTGTCACATGCTCGCTTTTCTTGTTTATTATGTTGAGCGGCGGTATCTTGAACGCCCCTATGTCATCGAACACAAATCTCTCGTGCTGCTTTCCCGCTTCTTCCCTTGGCATGACAAGTATTGTGATGGCAACGTGCTCGTTTCCAAATTCCTTTGTTATGTCCCTGTAATCATCGCCAAAACTAGAGTCGAGCATCTCCTCGGAAGTGATAACCGTTATCGAATCAATGCTCTCAAGCTCTCCAGCAAAGAGCCTGTGCATGTTTGCTATTGCATTTGAGTTGAAGTGCTTGTCGACTATCCTAACGTTTCCCTTTAGCTTTGAGAAGAGCTGTCCCTTTAGCACCTGAAGGTTGGTGTAAGGGGTGTCCGGGTTTATGCTTATCGCCCTAACTCCCACCTTCCTCGAGCTTGCAATCCTTGCATTGTACTCGAAATAGATGTCAGTTATTATGCAGACAAACATCCCGAAGTATCCCAGGTACACCATTATGCTTAGCGTCGAGTGTATGAATCCTGAGAAGATGATGAAGAAGAGGATTATGTAGACGACAGTGACTGTAGTGTGGATGGTCATGTATTTCCTATTCGTCTCGTCATACCTGTTGCTCCTGTGTATGTATAGCACGACCGAGATCAGTGCGAGCAGCAGACCTAGAATCAGTGCAAGGTAGGACTCAAGCACGTATTGGTTCAAGACGCTTAGCTGGGAGGAGAAAACCTGAAGGCTCTGATTCACAATTACGTTGCTTGCACTGCTCTGAAGCGCCGCCCCTGCCCCAACTCCGTACTCGACTGAAAATATCTGTATGAAATATACTGCCGCAAAAATGAGGAGCACCGAGCCGAGTATCAGTAGCAGCAGCATCTCCCTGTAGCTGTCGCGCTTGCTTTGCTCCTCCATAATCCGATTTACCAATCAAGCAATATAAACTTAGCTAAACACTGGCCCTTTCAGGAATCGGAGCGCTAAAGTCCTTCGTGGTGGAGAGGGCTTTTGCCTTATATCCGAACTTTGAGAGGTTGTTTGCCATAATTTTTGCCTCTTTCCCAACCGAATAGACAATCTTCGGGCTCGTCGCCTCAAGATACTGAAGACTCTGTCTGAAATCCGCATGGTCGCTTAGAGGAAACTGGACGTCCGTCCCGAAGTTGTAAGATTTTGCCCACCCTGTTGCGACTGCGGTGAACACCCTCTTGTTGTAGACTGCGGATAATTTCCTTCCAAGTTCATTTAGCCTCTGGGACTCGACTATCCCAACAAAATTCTGCCTTACAAGCTGGTCAAACTTAACTTCGCTGTCATAAACAGATGCATAGTCAAGTCCGATTCCAAACTTCTCATAGACCCTGTTTAGCCTTGAGATTCCCTTGCTCACCGCTGGCGTCACTCCTATCTCATTTACTATCTTGATTAGCTCCTGCGCCTTTCCAAGCGAGTATGCGCCGAATATCACAATCCCCCTGTCCACCTTGTTCTTAACATAGTACTGAATAGTATCGATTACCTCGCCACGATCATCAAGAACCATCTCCGGGTCCGTGTAAGTGGAGTCAACAATTGCCACATCTGCCTGGTTGATCTGGATTTTCCTGGCAGTCGGAGATTCCTGCATCTGGTAGTCCCCTGTGTAAACAACAGAATAACCGAATTCCGGGGATTCGATGAAAAGCTGTTTCGAGCCGAGTATGTGCCCTGAGTCCAAAAGCTCTATGTTGAGCGGCTTTTCGGAAAGCGAGACCCCAATTCCCTTCCTTGCCTCAATTAGCTCCTTGGTCTCAATGCTTGCGAGTATCTCCTTGCCCTTCCTTGCCCTGTTGGTGTGGTCGCTGTGCGCATGGGAGACAAAATTCAGGTTGGAAAAAGTGTGGCCGAGGTCAAGTTCTATGTCGTAATTATCGATTCCAATAGACAAGAGGCTCGCCACTCTAACTGGCGTATCAAACTTTAAATAGGTATTCAAACAAAATATGTATTGTCAAATTCTATTGGTGTCAAAGTGGTTGAGAACGTCATAATTATCGGTTCGGGTCCGGCAGGGCTCTCAGCGGCACTCTATACTGCAAGGGAGGGATTCAACCCGCTTTTGATAAAGGGGGTGAGCAGCGGAGGCCAGCTTTTGCTCACAACCGACATCGAAAACTATCCTGGGTATTCAAAGATTGCAGGTCCTGAGCTGATCAGGCTTATGGAGGAGCAGGCAACGAGCTTCGGGACAAGGTATGTGGAGGGCGACATCACAAAGGTGGAACTCAACTCAAAGCCGATAAAAGTCTATGTAAACGACACCGTCTACGAGACCCTCACGCTCATAATATCAACTGGCGCATCGTCAAAGTGGATTGGACTGCCTTCAGAGAAGAACTTTACGGGAAGGGGCGTCTCAAGCTGTGCAACATGCGATGGCGCATTCTTCAAGAACAAGGACGTGATAGTCGTGGGCGGAGGGGACACGGCGATGGAAGACTCCCTATTCCTGACAAGATTTGCAAATAGCGTGACAGTCGTTCACAGAAGAGATTCGCTTCGAGCAAGCAGGATAATGCAGCAGAGGGCGTTTGCCAATCCAAAGATAAAGTTCCTCTGGGAGACAGCAGTTGAAGAAATCACCGGTGACAAAAAGGTCACTGGAGTCAGGCTAAAGAATCTCAAGACGGGTCAGGTCAGCGAGATGAAAATTGACGGAGTTTTTGTAGCGATTGGCCACCAGCCGAACACTTCGCTATTTAAGGGGCAGCTTGAGCTTGACAAGGATGAATACATCGTCACAAAAGAGGACGTGCTAACGAACATTGAGGGAGTCTACGCAGCAGGAGACGTTGCTGATAGATTCTACAAGCAGGCTGTCACCGCCGCATCGGCAGGGGTTAAGGCGGCACTTAGGGTGAGGGAGCACATTTCCATGCTTAAGTTTGAGGAATCGCTTAAAAAAATAAAAACAAACGGCGAATGAGGTACGTTTTTAAAAGCAGAAAATAGATTCACGGTATGAAAACTTTGCAACAAACTCCTCAGGAAAAGGCTTCAGAAATAGTGGAGCATTTTCTGGATAAAATTCATTATAAAACTAATGATTTCTCCTTAGAAAGAAGGAAGGACGGAAAAACTGCAACTTTCTTCCGCAATCAATTTTTTGCAGATTTTGATGCCCTTGCAATTATGCCTGTCAACCTAGCAAACAAGGAAGGGAGGCGTGGATTTAAAAAAGATATATTAAAAGCGGTCAAATTCCAGCTTAGAAATCGTACCCCTGAAGAGAAAGAAATAATTTTTAAAACTGATATTTTAGAGACCAAAGAATTTCTATATGTCCTATGTCATGTCAAAAGGCCCGAGTAAAAATTTATGAAATTAGGTGCTATTGAAATCAAGTATATGTTTTTGCCCTTTATAATTTTTCAGATTTGATACTCTGATTCCAATTTTCCTGATTGTTCTCCCCTCTTCAACACCTAGATCAAAGAGTTTTAGTGCAGTTTCGAGCATCTCTGCCGTATCGTCCGTATAGTGCCCGATGCTTTTGCTCTTCAGGTGCTCGGAAAAATTGGAATATCTGATCTTCACAGTGACTGTCTTGTATGAAATTCCCTGCCTTCTCACCTCTTCGGCAACCTCCTTTGCAATCGAGTCCATCATTTTTGCAATCTCCTCCCTGCTTTTTGTGTCCTTCTCAAAGGTTCGCTCCCTTCCTATTGACTTTATCTCATAGTTCTCGACAAGCTCATCATCGCTCATCCCCCTTGCGCTTCTGTACAGCTCCCCTCCCCATGTTCCGAGCTGGTCCACCAGATTTGCCAGATTGGCATTTGCAAGGTCTCCTATTTTCTTGTATCCCATTGCCTCAAGCCTTGTTGCAGTCTTGTTTCCAACTCCGTAGAGCTTTCCTACTGGCATGGGTGCGAGGAATGCGGCGCCCTCCTCCCCTTTCACCATCTTCACCCCGTCCGGCTTGCCAGCCTCGCACGCCATCTTCGCAAGCACCCTATTGGTGCTTATCCCGATTGAGCATGGAAGACCGGTCTCCTGCTTTATGGCTCCCTTGATCCTCTTTGCGTAATCGAGAGCCTGTTCGTATCCATCAACCTTTCCTGTTATGTCCAAAAAGGCCTCGTCTACGCTAACCTGCTCGAACTTCTTTGCAAAGGACTTGAGTATCTGCATGACCTGAGCTGACATTTTTTCATAGTAGGGATAGTCAACCGGAAGGAAGATTGCGTCCTTCTTGAGTTTGTATGCCATTGAGATGGGCATTGCGCTGTGGATTCCAAACTTTCGCGCAAGGTAGTTGCAGGTGCTAACAACCCCGCGGGCGGTACCTCCTTTTGGGTCAGCTCCGACGACTAGCGGTTTTGTTCTGTATTCCGGGTGCCTAAGCTCCTCGCATGCCGCAAAGAAGTAGTCCATGTCAACAAGCAGTATCAATTTCATCTACAAAACTTCCTCAACTGCGCCATGAGGCTCCGTCTCGATGAACTTCTGCGCCGAAAATTTGTGGAAGTTTAAGTCGGATCTCCTGTAGTCGTGAGCATCAAGCCCCGCAATCTTGCAGAGCCTTTCAAGGAGCTTTTCAACCTTCTCCCCCTTCCTTACTTCCTCGGGAAGCAAAAATCCCGTTTTGTATCCATACTCAAGCATGATGCCCTCTCCCCCTGGCTTGATCTTCATCTTTGAGACTGGCCCGCTAAGCTTTGCTCTGTGCGTGATGACACCAACTTCGAAGACTATGTGATCCAGCTCATGCGTTGAAACCGAGACGTGCCTCTCATCCTCAAATGCCGCCTTTATTGCCGCGTCAACAATTAGGCTCCTTACGGGCTTGACCCCTTTTATCAGCGCTGCAGAGCCGCGCGTTGCTCCTAGAGGATAGTGCCTTATGCTAACGAATATTCCATGGTGCTCATCAAGGTGGGAAGCCCTTTTCTCGACTATCGCCTTGTTGAATTTTGTAGAGTTCAAGTAGAGGTCGACAGTGTGCCTAGCTGCGCGCACAAGAGTTTCCCCTTCAGAAAGCGAGTAAGCCATTTCACCAATACTTAGTTGGTAACAAATCTTTTTATTCTTAACAAAATGCTGAAAAATGAAGATGGGCCCGTTGCGATTTGAACGCAAGACCTCCCGATTTTTGAGGTATTTATAAAATACCCTATCAGTCGGGCGCTCCAACCGGACTAAGCTACGGACCCAATATAAAGCCTTTTATCTCCAATATTATTAAAGCCTAACTGCCCCGCCTGATTTGATGATAATTCCAGACCTTTACTATTATCTGACGCTTGCCTTTGTGCTCGGGATAATACACGGCATAACGCCTGACGAGCACACCTGGCCTATAACATTTAGCTACTCTATAGGTGCATTCAACAAGAAAGGGGGCGCAAAAGCGGGGCTCTTCTTTTCGCTTGGCTTTACGGCCCAAAGGGCGCTTTTAGGGCTACTCTCCTTCACCGCCCTCGCCTCATTTTTCACCGGAATCTACACCGATTCGATAGTTTTCATTGCGGTCGGTCTTGTAATGAGCATCTCGGGATTCTACATCCTAAGGAAGAACGTCTACATTGACTTTCACTTCTTTGCAGAGCTTGTTGACTCTATCGTACACCTATTTACGGGAAGGCACACGCACAAGCATGAGAGTTCACATCAACAGTTCAAGGAGGAGGGACTCGACGAGCACAATATCTTCGCGGAGCGTTCATTCCTCGAGCCAAGGAAAGTGCCTCTGCCACTTGCAACGCTTCATGGCGCGATAGCGGGATTCGGCTTTGGCGCCATAGATCTTCTGATTTACACTTCCATAGTCCCGAAGATGCCAAGCATCTGGTATGCATGGATTCCGGGATTCCTGTTTGGAATCGGTACGCTAATCATGCAGGTTATCCTGGGGTACGCAATCGGCAGCTGGCTGCAGAGGAGAAAATACTCAGAGAAGCAGATAACATTCATTTCCAGAAAAACTTCTGGAAGGACTCTCGGTTACGGAGGTCTAGTTTTTGCGCTAGTGGGCGTTTTGATTTTCATTGTGCCCCCACTTGGCAGCTTTGAACTCGCCACAGGGATTAGCATACCGAACCTGAACAACTTTGACATAGGCATGGGCATCGTGGCCGTGGTCCTACTTATAACTGCGGCATCATATTTGCTTGCAATCAAGGAGATAAAACAGCTCAAGCTCTAACTAATCCATCTTCTCCTTGAAGCTTGCAAAATCCTCCTCCATGAGCTTTGCGACCACCTTGCTTGAGCGCAGCGCCATCGCTGGATGAAAGGCAATCAGGAAATTCCTTCCGTCCTTCTTCACAACCTTTCCGTGGTTCTGCGAAACCTTGTCAAACCCAAGGAGGTTGTTTGTCGCAAAGTTGCCTAGCAGTATGATGTTCTTCGGGTTGATTATCTCGATTTGCCTGAGTAAAAATTCCCTGCAAAGAGCCACCTCCTCATCTGTTGGCCCCCTGTTCTTAGGCGGGAAGAACTGGACGCAGCTTGTGATGTAAACTTTCTCTCTTTTAAGTCCCGCAATTTCTAGCATCCTGTCAAGCACCTTTCCGCTCCTTCCGATGAACGGCTTCTTTAGCACGTCCTCATTTGCGCCTGGCGCCTGGCCGATGAGCATAGTTTTTGCATCCACCGGCCCCTCCCCTGGAACGAAAGTGGAGCTTAAATCCCAGCTCTTTTGCAGCTTGGGAAGCTTTGCGTAATCAAGGTTCAATTCCGCGATTTTTTCATATTTTTCTATGTAATCATATGCGCGTTTGAGCAGCTTCTTCATGTCTTTGTAGCCTATCCTCTCAAGCGCCTCTTCCCTTCCCATCCACCTAAATCCGGCGTGCTCCTCCGATATCTTTACTTTTTCATTTCCGATTTTTGCAAGAAAGAGTGTCACTCTTTTTAGTATTTTTGTGCCTTTTTCAAGGAAAAAGTATTTTGAGACATCCTTAAATCCCGGAATAAACTCAACGCTCAGCCCAGACTCCTCCAAAATTTCTCGCTTTCCTGCCTGCTCTGCATTCTCTCCTTTCTCAATGTGGCCCTTTGGGATGTCAAATTTCTTGTTGTCCCTCACCAAGAAAAGTATTAGCACCCTATCCCCTTCCTTCTTGTAGACGAAGGCGCCCGCGGAGTATTCGAATCGCATAATATCACACAAATTCCGAAGAGAGGCAGTACGCATTCTCTAGATTGCCCCTCTCGGTTTGGTTTGCATCCTGTTGCAGAATAAGATTGTCAAGAGAGGTATAAATGCCATCATATGATCTTGCGCAGGTGACCTTTTGCGCTGTTTGCGGCATTACTATGTAGCTTGTCACAAGCCCGTAAGATCCATTCTCAAAGAGGAATGGCACCGGCTTCACCATCAGGTAAAATAGGGTATCATTCGACGATACCTCATACATTGTTCCTGGCACCAGTTTTTGGTCCACAAAATTGTACTTGCCGATTAGAACTGTATCGTTTAGTATCAGGTCAAGGGTGCTCTGGTTCGGCTTTGATAAAAGAAGTATTATCGGGTAGCTTGAATTGAAGCTGCTGTTTGATAGTGCGAGTACCCCTCCTAGGTTTGTCTGGTTTGGAAGAGCCGAGAAGCTCCAACCATGCACATTCTTGAAATTCCCAGCAAATGCGACTAGGGATGAGGAGCTGAAGTTATAACTTATGTTCGCCGCAATCGGAACTTGTATTTGCGCAGTATAATTCGAGGAGATCAGAAGGTACGCCAAACTAAGCACTATTGCAACTGCAGGGGCAGTGATATTTGCGCCACCCGTTGCCCTTCTCTCTTTCCCCCTTTTTGGGAAGCCAAGGCCGTATCTTCCTGCCAGCAGTATTATCACGATTATTGAAAGGTAAAAAAGCAATATTCCCACAAAGCTATGTACAAATCCAACTGTTGCATTGGGACCATACAAAAGCCAGATTGCACCGATTCCAGCCATCCTGATGAAATTCAGGGCAAGCAGCAGCACAAAACCTGATGCGACCCAGTAAATCTTATTTTTTAATTTTCCCTCTAGAAGGTACGCAATTGGTATCAAGAAAAGCACAAGGGCCACAAAAACAGCAATTCCCGCGCACGCGGTGCCTATCCCTATCGCATACGTGGAAGTTGTTATTGTGAATGGGGCAACGTAGGAGATTTTTTGGGCGAACAAGTGGAGCACTCCGTAAACGGTGAGCGTATTTATCTGCGCAAATGCGTTGTTCAAGTCAAGTGCTGGCAAGAACAGCAGCGGAGACGCAAGCGCTGGATACAAAATCAGTGCCCAAAACTTTCCAATATTTTTAGCCCCAAAAAGGACTATCGAGATTGCCGCGACTGCAAGCGGCAGTATTAGCATATCTGCCCTATAGCTTAGGAACTGATACGGGAATGCAAGCTGTAGGCCCACGATGAGCGCTATGAATACTGCAAACAAGCAGATTCCAATCGCAATGTCCCCACTGTCAACCTGCGAATCAAGCTTGCTCTTGAACATGAACACCGCAAGCAACGGCAGCATTATTATCGGGACAATCACGTAGCTTGAGGGATCAAGGTTGTCTATGATCGGACTGGTTATCAGAAAAGGGTTTACGAGCAGTATTATTATCGAAAGGACAAGGAAGAAAAGCGCCAACCCGTTTTTATCCTTAAAAAGCATCTAAACACTTATTCGCCCTCAGTCGAAATGGACTTCATCACTTCTCAGCAGTTACTCTCGTCTTCATCGGACAGATAACAAAGGGGCTTTGATATATATAAATTTGTCTATATATTGCATCATGCCAAAGCCTAATTTTCGATACGTTCCGCACACCGCGGATGTGGCCTTTGTCGCTTATGGAAAGAGCTTCAAGGATGCGCTTGAAAACTCGGGCCTTGCCCTGCTGGGCACGATGTTTGACCAAAAGGAGCTCAAAAAATCAAAATCAAAAATAAAAACTGTCAGGATAACCGAGAGGGCCTCAAACAAAAATGAGATTGTCTGGTTTTTGCTGCAGCGCATGGTCTCCGAGATTGATCAAAGGGGAGTGCCTGCCTTCAAGCTCAAGGTGAATAGGATTTCTGAAGAAAAGGACAAAATCAAGATAAACGCGTGCATCTTCTGCAAAAAGTCAAAGGAATACATCTCCCTTTTTGATGTAAAAGCGGTGACTCCGCACCTTCTCAGGGTAAAGAAAACTGGAAAAAGCTGGTCAATAAAAGTTCTGCTTGATGTATGAAATTTCGCTGCAAATAGTTTACGCATATTTTAATATGTCCTCCTTAGTCAAATTTGCCTGCTTCAATATTGAATGAAGGGTGCCCTGCCTGAGCTCAGTCCC
>JAGWHN010000069.1 GCA_028866785.1 Microcaldota archaeon | reverse complement strand
CAGGAGGGAATTGAACCCCCGACTTCTTGTTTACAAAACAAGCGCTCTACCACTGAGCTACTGAGGCATAAGAAGCAGTTTCTGATGCAGATTAATTTGCCCGTTAAACTTTTTAAATGTGCCCTTAGTATGCAACCTCCTTCCTGATGTAGTTTACATATATCAAAACTGCAAGCGAGAGCGCTACTGCCATACTCCCGATTGTCGTTATGATGAGCAGTGGAAGCGCCGCTTCCGAGCTTGTAAGGTACTGCAGTATGCTCTGGGAGCCGAATATGTTGGGATACTCGGCGACTCCCAGCAGGTTTATCGATAGAACCAGCCAGAGGATAGAGAGATGGTTTGCGTACCTGTTTTTCCTGAGCTGCATCAGCAGTGAGACTGCAAGTATTGCCAGTGATAAGATCGGGAGATAGATATTTGCGATTATTCCTGCAAAGATCGAAGGGATGTATTGCGAGATTCCGAAGAGTATCACTGCGATTGCCACTAGCACAGCAAGCGTCCCGCGCTTTAGGCCTCCGCCAACCTCGAAGTAGTTGATTGAAAGGAATCCCGCTATTAAAATTATCCCAAGGAACAGCAGCATGTTGAGGGGGCTGAAAATCAAAGTGAACAAGTCTGCAGAATTTGCTGCAACATTTATTCCAATTCCGCTAAGACCAGATCCTAGTACCGAGATCGCAAAGAATGACATTGCCAGTGTGCAGATAGCATAAATCTTCATGTATTTCTGCTCGGATTCCCCAGCACCTATCACCTCTGCGTATACGAGAAAGACGCTTCTTAGTATGAATGCAGCTCCGGCAAGAAGCAGAGGAAGCACATATATGGTCCCCGCAAGGCCCAAGAGCGTCGGATAGGTTGCTTCGAAGTTGACTAGGTAGAATGCGGCAAAGGTTCCATTCACCTCCCAGATTGGAAGTAGGTATCGCCTAAGCTTCTCCCTGTAGTTCGAATATGCTACAAGTGCAAGCAGGGCTGCCCCAATTTCCATTATAAGAAGTGTGAAGAATACCGAGAAGATCAGATAGTTTGCAATGTATAGCGGATTCATACTTTCAACTCCCCCTCAAGTGGCCTGTTTTTGAATATCTTTTTGAGAAGAATAATCGTGAGCGGTATTGCAATGATGTAAAACAGCAGTATCAGCCCTGTTATCGGAATCACAGACGTGGAATAGTTTGCCGCGTCGCTTACCTTCATAACATTGTAGATTATCCATGGCTGCCTTCCAAGCTCTGCCATCACCCATCCTATCTCAAGTATCAGCACTGCAAGTGCCCCTGCAATTATCATCAGCCAGAGCATGAATCTGTTTATGTAAGGATTTCTTTTGAGGATTATCAGGAGCACAAAGAGTGCAAGTATCCCAGCAACCAAAAATCCGGAGCCGACCATTATGTCAAACATCAAGTGCACAATCAGAGGGGGCCAGGTGTCTACAGGATAGCTGCTAAGTCCAGGAACCATTCCTGAAGGGCTTCCCGTTGCAAGTACGCTCTGCAGCTCTGGGATTGGGATGAAATACTGCAACGTGTTCCCGACAGGTATTCCACCAATTCTCTCTGGAGCAAAGGTTTGCGGATAAAGGTTCCCCTCTATCGCAGCATATTTCTCCGGCTGCAAATTGACCAGTGTCGCAATAGATATTATTCCTGTCACAAGGGCGAGCACCGTGAAGATTGCGCCAATCACAATAAGCAAATTAAGCCCCTTCACGTAATAGTTTCGTTTCTGCTCATCCTGCGTTCTAAGTAGCATGTATGCCATGTATGCAATGAATATGAAGATTGCGGCAAAGCATGATGTTGTCAGGACGTGTGCAAGCTCGATTAGCGCAGAGGGGCTTGTGAAGACGGCAAGCGGCTGTATGTTTGTAACCGCTCCGCTTGAAATATACGCCTGTATGTCAAATCCTACCGGAGTGTTCATGAAGGCGTTGATCATCGTTATCAGCGCGCCGGAGAGGAATCCCCCCACGACGACTGGAATTACGCTGATTAGGTGCACATAAGGATTCTTGAACTTGCCCCAGGAGTAGATGTAGATGCTGAGGAAGATCGTCTCCATGAAAAATGCGAATGTCTCAAGGTAGAATGGCAGTATCGCGACCTGCGCGACAAGCTGCATGAACTTTGGCCATAGGAGCAAGATGTTTAGCGCAATTAGCATCCCTGATGCGGTCCCTATCGCAAAGAGCACGACAAGCGCAAGGGAGAGCCTCTTTGCAAGCACCATGAAATTCCTGTCAGCATACCTTATCCCGAGGTACTCGGCGAGCATCACAATCAGCGGCAGGGCGATCCCGATGCTTGCAAGCGGTATGTGAACACCAAGTGAGAACCCCATCAGGAACCTGTCAAAGTCGACAACCAGCAAATCCACACCTAGCGTCTGAAGTCGTAGAAGCCCATCCACAGCAAGAGCATGCCTGCGAACTCAGCGTAATAGAGAAATGATGGAAATGAAGCAATATAAAGCGTTCCCGCCACGCTCACCACCACCACTCCCGCGATTATGCTGACCATCTTGAGGCTGCGGGTCCTCCTGTATCCCATCGCAGCAACAATCACCAAGACAGTGGCGGCAGGGAACGTCG
>JAGWHN010000068.1 GCA_028866785.1 Microcaldota archaeon | reverse complement strand
CGTCAATCTCGGGAAACAATGTTTCCTGGTCTGTTACATTTTATCTAACCCCTAAGGGAACAAGCAGGTTCTCGAAGGTGGTCTTCGGGCAGGGCTACCAGCCGCTCTACCTCTTCCTTGACAGGCCGCTTAGGACAATAGTTTTGCTGAACTCCTCACTTTACCAGTCAAGCGCAACCGCAAGCGGGATCACATCATCCCAGGCGATAACCACTATGCAAAGCGCGGTCACATACGGCAACACAACAATTCCGCTCCAGCTCCTAAGCGCCGATTCTAGCAACTGGAACCTTTTGTATCCTTACTTTGCGAGCCACAACAAGACCTACTCCAAGGTGGTGCTCGCGAAGAACACTCCAGCAAATATCATCTCAGCACTTCAGCAGCTAAACTACTCGCTCTCATTCAAGACCCCTCAGAACATGACGCCTCAGTTTGAGCAGATCTCCACGGGGACAACCGCAACAATCTCAGCTGTTCAGACCTGGCCCGCAATCGGGCTTCTCTCCGCCCCAAGGCTCGACCCTAGCGTCACAAACGGGACCTCCGGTTCCTCATATGTGATTTCGGGTGCCTCCCCATCAAATCTCTCGCTTACAAACAAGATCAACTTTGCGACTCAGGAGTCAAAGACAATCGCAAGCATTCTCTCTGGCGGAGCGCTTCCGGTCAAGGTGATAGTTGGCGCCCCTACAACAATACCTGCGACGCTTGGTACAAAGTTCCTGCTAATTAGCGGCGTCGCCGCGCTTCTTGCAATCGTTGCGGTGGTCTCGGTGATTGCGATAAGGTACAGAAAGCCTTTCCTTGTGATTCCGATAATCCTCACCGTTCTCGCAGAGCTTTTCATAATCGTCTCAGTAATCGGGCTTCTTGGAACAATTGACCTTGCTGCAGTGGCCGGAATGATTGCGGTGGTTGGTACAGGAGTCGATGCACAGATAATCATAACAGATGAAGTCCTAACCCAGGGCCATGAGTCCGGGGTGAAGTCGAGGCTAAAGAATGCGTTTTACATAGTCTGGGTGGATGCGGCGCTCATCATAATTGCGATGCTTCCGCTGCTCTTCTCGACCTCGCTTGTCTCCGTGATAGGATTCTCAGAGTCGACGATCATGGGGGCAATACTTGGAATACTTATAACAAGGCCTGCATACGGCGCAATAGTTAGCAGGCACTACGAAAAGGGTGAACAAAGTGGCAAGACACTGTCCAACGTGCAATAGGTCAAGCGACGACATCAGATTCTTCGGCGAGTTCTGCGAGATCTGCACTATTGAGAAGCTTGGGCGAAAAATTCCAACCGAGCTAAAGATCACGATTTGCAAGCGATGCGACAGGCTTCGCTTTGGAAACGAGTTCATAGAGCGTGACGATGCGCTCCTTGGCGACCTTTTGCAAAAGGGGTTCAAGGAGTGGGACGTCAAGCTAATTAGCAGCACTGGCGATGCCGCGATTGTCGAGCTTGCAAAGCCAGACCAGCACATCGATGGGATAAGGCAGGAGATCAAGCTAATCTACCAAAAGCAGCTCTGCCCAAAATGCAACAGGAGGGCGGCTAGCTACTACGAGGGGATCATACAGCTTCGCGGCAGCCCGGAGCGCGTGCAGAAGATGCTCCAAAAGCTCGAGAAAGTCTTCGAGGCAAACGACGAGTTCTTCAGCAGAGTCGACCCGGTTAACAACGGGATAAACGTCTTCATCTCCTCAAAGAAGCTCGCCGCGGCGTTCATGTCCGAGCGCGGGCTAAAGCCTACCATGTCCTACGAGCTCTACGGGCTAAAGAACGGGAAGAAGCTCTATAGAAACACCTACGCGCTTCATTTGGACTGAGCAAATGCGAAAAGAACCCTCCTACAAAAAGGCGATACTCATCCACTTCGGCGAGCTCTGGCTGAGGGGGGACAACAGGAGATCATACATCGACCTAATCAAGCGAAACATTGCACTCCAGCTTGGGCTCAAGAAGGGAGAGATGATTGAGGAGTACGACAAGCTGCTAATTCCTATAAAAAGCGAGGCGAGGGCAAAGAAGATGATGGAGCAGCTTGCTCATGTGATAGGGATTAGCAACTACTCAATCTCCTACTCTACCGATGCGACGCTTCCCGCAATAATAAAGCTCGCTGAGTCTATACTCAAGGAGATGAAAAAAGAAGGGACCCTAAACATCAGGATTGATTCAAGCCGGGCCTATAAGGGCCACAAGTTCACCTCAAAGCAGATAATCGAGAAAATTGTAAAGGCAGCCGCAAAGCTGAAGCTTGAGCCAGACATCAACGAGAAAAACAACAAGATCTTTGTGAAGGTCTACAAGGAGAAGGCATTTTTGTCATTTGGAAAGTCAGAGGCAATCCACGGCCTTCCTGTGGGAAGCTCCGGAAAGGCGGTCGTTATGCTCTCCGGGGGCATTGACTCCCCAGTTGCGGCGTGGTATGCGATGAGGCGGGGTGCAACTCCGATCTACCTTCACCTTCACGGCTATCCAAAGAACGAGATGGCCGAGAAATCAAAGATCCCAAAGATACTCGATCAGCTTTCAAGGTACTATCCAAGATACAAGGTGTACTACATGCCAGCACACATCTTCCAGCTTGCGCTCTCAAAGATAGACAACAAGTTCGAGCCGGTTCTGCTAAAGGCGC
>JAGWHN010000067.1 GCA_028866785.1 Microcaldota archaeon | reverse complement strand
CCAATTAGAATTTTTCTTGTCGAGTGGGTCTTTGCAAGGTGCGCAGCGTCCGTGTTTGCCGCAACGAGCACCGCTCCCTCTATGTTCATCTCTGCCATTCTTGTAATCGTATTTGATCCGCTTCCTCCAGCTCCAACAACGTAGATCTTTGGCTTTGCGTTTTCAATAAATCGCAAAAGCTCTTCGTCGTCCTGGGAAATCATCGGTTTGCCGTCTGTCATCTCACTACCTTAAGCTCAACTATCGCCGTATATGTATGCATAAAAAAGCATATAAAGATATTGAGTATTTTTTATAACTTCCCATGCCAATTAACCCTTACGGATGGTGTTAATTTGTACAACAAAAAAGATTTGCTAAAGGAGAAAGTTTTGGACCTAAAAATCAAGAAGGGAATGAAGGTATCCGAGCTAATCAAGAACATGAAAAGCATTGGCGGCTTTTCGGGGCAGAACCTTGTCGATGGAATAGAGATAGCATCAAGGATGCTAAAGGACAAGAACTCTTACAACTTCTTCTCATTCCCAGCTGACATTATCTCAACGGGCCTTAGGGGCGCGATTGCAAATTCGGTGAAGTACTTTGATGCGCTGATGACCACCTGTGGAACTCTCGATCACGATATCGCAAAGGCCTACGGGGGCGTATATCACCTGGGGAGCTTCGAGGCGGACGACAAGGAGCTGCTCAAGCTTGACATCTACAGGCTCGGCAACATCTTCATCGCAAAGGACGAGTACGGCCTTGCGCTTGAAAAATATTTCATTGAGATAATGAATCAGATTTACAAGTCGGATGATTACAAGAAGGAGTACAGCCCAAGCGAGCTGCTCTGGGAGTTTGGGAAGAGAATGAAAGATCCAAACTCTATAGTCAGGCAGGCATACCTAAACAACGTGAAGATTTTTGTCCCTGGCATAGTTGACGGTGCATTTGGAACACAGCTCATGCTCTTTGCGCAGGACCACAGCGATTTCAAGCTAAATATCCTAAAGGACGAGGTGGAGCTCTCAAACATCGCATTTGACAACAAGACCACGGGCGCCTTGATGCTCGGGGGCGGGATTAGCAAGCACCATGTGATCTGGTGGAACCAGTTCAAGGGCGGTCTTGACTATGCGGTTTATGTCACTACAGCAAGCCAGTATGACGGATCCCTCTCGGGCGCAAGGCTCACGGAGGCGGTCTCATGGGGAAAGGTAAAGCCAAAGGCAAGGTACGCAACAATTGATGGGGACGTGACAATAATACTACCAATCATGCTTGCGGCGCTGGAACTTTGCTAGCTATTTTTTTCTTCCAAGGAACATGCTTGCAAGTAGAACTATTACAATTAGGTGTATTGCGGTGCAGTACAGGCAGATCTTCCCAAGCACAAACTCTGCATACCAGAAGTAAAAGAGGAAGATGAACCCAATCACGTTCCAGTAAAGCGCGTCCTCGCTCTTGCGCTTTAAGACAAGATAGATGAAAATCAAAAAGAATACAATTCCAAGCGAGGAGCTTGGGATTATTCCAAGAATTGTCGCAAAGCTGCTGCTTAGCACCGCTCCGCAGTCAACCACTCCGACCGTCGGACAGTAGACCGGCAGCGCTGAGAAGTAATGGCTTATCGTAAGGTAAATTGAGATTAGCAGTCCAAGAAGTGCAAGTGCTACCTGCAGCTTTTCCCTATTTGTAAGATTCACCATGTTAGCACTACGTGAAGGTCTCTATTTTCTGTATGTAGCTTTGCGAGCACACGCTTGAAGGCGTGTTGTTTGTTGCCTTGCAGATCTGCGCTGTCAGCAAATTTGCAGAACCCAAGATTGACTGCGCAACAGTGGAGTTTTGATTTCCGAACTGGGTGATGATCTGGCTCCAGTTCATCTTCTGAAGCGCGGTCGGCGCGTAGGTGGAGCCGCTTAGCGTGCTCATGTTCGCAAAGTCAACAAATGGAATTCCGCCGCCGTTGTCGAGCGTGTTTAGCAGATTGTTCTCGGTTGCGTTTAGAACCTGGAGGGTTGGATATGTTCCGTTGACCTGCTTGTTTGAGGTCATCTCCCTTGCAATGAATGTTATGTAGCTGCTCTGGTACGTTGAGTTGTAGAACGTGAATGTTGGGGTGCTTGCCGCAAAGTCGCTTGGGCTAGATGTCATATAATGCAGGTTGCTAAATGTTCCAAACCTTGAGAGCGCAATTATCATCGGCCATCTCTCCGCTGCGCAGTACGGGCAGTACTCCGCTCCGATGTATAGTATCTCCGGCTTGCCAGCAAGCCTAAGCGCGTGCGCTGTTATCTTCTTTGGGAAGTTGCCCGATGCGCCGATCCCGATTCCCGACAAAAGCGCGTTTGAGACGTTTAGGCTATTTAGTACGCTCTGTGGGACAAGCACGTTGTCTAGCTTTGAGTATCCTGAATTAGAGCCCTGAAGGCTGTAGAGAATCAGCGCGATTACCGCGAGAACTGCAATGGCTATTAGTATCAAAAATTTCCTCTGCATTCAATCAGAACTCTTATGCCTCGAAGTCTTTTATAGGTTACTTAGGTTCGCCGTCCCTTAGGAGCGGCTTGAATACTTTCTGTGCAACGTACATCGTTGTTCCCACCACAAGCATGAACAGTCCCGCTCCTTCTGCAGGCAGGGCGCTGTTTGCGCTGTGGACCGTAGCCTCCACTGGCGCAAGAGTCGAGGCTCCGAATACGCCGAGCAAGATG
>JAGWHN010000066.1 GCA_028866785.1 Microcaldota archaeon | reverse complement strand
AGTCGAATGAGTATGCAACGTATGAAGGGCATGGGCTCGTGGCGTTGAAAGCAACGGCAGTGAGGATGTGCCAGCTGCCCGCATATGTTGATGGGGTGACGTTTGTGACATTTACGAGCGTGTTAGGGTTGGTGTTCTTTAGATAGTTGACCACGAGCGAGACCGCCTGCTGCTCGCTCACCTGTTGCCCGAGATTTAGGTGCTGGATCCCGATGTATCCAACGATTATCAGAACGATGACGATTATCGCCGCGACAATCACGCTTGAAAGTAGGTTCATACAGATACCATTTTACGATATAAACATTTAAAAGATATTGCTATCGATTTGCCCTCGAAACAACCTTCGATGCCTTGAGCGAGCGCTCGATGACCTTGTCCATCTTCATCTCCTTCATGAGCTTCTCCACCTTCTCGCTGCTTGCATTGATCACGGTGTTGGTCGTTGTTATTGAGCAGACGTCCTTGTAGGGCTTAATTGAAAGGTCATAGGTGTTGATCTTGCGAGCAATCTTGATTATCTCCTGCTTGTCAAAGCCGATTACCGGCCTTAGTATCGGGAGCTTTATCCCCTGCTGCGATGCGGCAAGGTTTGCCATCGTCTGCGATGCGACCTGCCCCAGGCTCTCGCCTGTTACAATCACTCCTGCGCCCTCCTTTTCGGCAATAATTTCAGATGCCCTGAAAAGAAGCGCCTTGAGGAGTATCGGCTCGAACTTATTGTCGATCTTTGAGAGCGCGAGTTGGAATATGTGGGCAGGCATATAGTACACCTTGTAATTCGGGTAGTACTTTGCAAGCTCCTCTAGGATTTGGGGGACCTTTGATTCCTCAGCCATCTCGTTCTTTGGGAACCCGTGGATGTGGAGGTATATAGGAATTGCGCCCCTTCGCATCGCATACCATGCGGCGACAGGCGAATCGATGCCTCCCGAAAACATGATGACCGCCTTTCCGCTGCTTCCGACCGGAAGCCCGTGGACTGCATCGGACTTGCCAAAAGAGACGAACGCCTTCTCCTTGTAGACCTTGACTATGAGCCTGTTGTTCTTCTCGTCTATGTCCGGCTCGAGCTTTAGTTTTGCAGCAAGCTTGACGATCTTCTCGATTATCTGCTTTGAGGTGAACTTGTGGCCCTTGTACGCCCTGCTGGAGTCAATCCTGAGGTTCTTGACGCCGCTTTTCTTTATCTCTTTAAGTATGGATTCCGAGAGCTTCACGATTGAGTCGAGCCTTGCGTCGGTCGTGTATGAGATTGAGTAGTTGCTAACGCCCACCACATACTTTAGCTTCTCGAGGAGCTTTGCTGCCTTCGCATCGCTTGTGATAGGGATCAGTAGCTTGTCGTAGTCCTCGATTAGCTCTCCCTTCTTTAGCCCAAGTTGCATTGCTATATTTCGCTTGAGGAGGTCGATGTACGACCTGCGGTTGTCCCCCTTGAGCCAGAGCTCGCCGAAGTGAATTAGTATCGCCTTTTTGTAAGTGGTCTCCTTTCGCATTCGCTCAATCCAGGTGCAGCGCGTATGTGTTTCTGTAGAGCTTCTTCCCGTGCTTTAGCCCGTAGAGCTCGTATGACATTGTCGGCTTTAGCCCGCGCTCGGACATGAAGGCTGAGGTGAGCTTCTTTGAGCTGACAAAGATGTTTATCCCGTTCTGGGTGGACTCCACCTTGCTGAAGAACTCGTCGTTTGCCTCGAAGACCTTCTCGAGCTTTAGCATCATCTTCTGTATCCTCTCCGGGTCTCCCCTGAGTTGGATTATTCCCTCGTAGTAGCTTGCCGCCCTCCTGTTGCACTTTGGGCACAGCTGCCTTCCGTAGAATAGCTTGATCTCTTTTCGAATAGCGTCTATGTGATCTTCAGGCCTTGAAAGGTCCACGATTGCGGCGCCCTCGATGCTGCTGATCAACTTTACGTCCCATCCCTTGAAGCCCTTTGCAAGGATTGCCTCAAGAACCGAGTCGTCCCTGTCCATGAACTCGTTTCCAAGCCTTACCCTGCCGCATCTCTTGCAAACTATGATCTTTAGCTCCTCGGGGATCTTGTTTCCGAGCTTCTCGATTACGCAGTGCTCGCAGAACTCTCCGAAGAATCTTGTGTCGTCGCTTGACCTATTGCACGTTGGACAGTGTCTTGCCACTTTGTTCACCTTTTTCGTAATGCCTTCCCACTATCGCCCCGTAAGCCGGCCTTGTAATCAGTATTCCCAGAAGCGCTCCCATGATTGTCGACTCGGAGAATCCGATGACAGAGACCAGGGAGGTTGAGAAGAGAAGCGGAAGCATTGCGATTATTATGAGTGCTGCGTCCACCCAGACGATGTAGAATGCGCTCTTGAGCCTTGACTTTACCCCAGACTCATGGCCCTGGGTGAGGACCTCATCGGTGATGATAATTTGGGCGTCGACACCGGTTCCGACCACGGCGATCATTCCCGCGACTGCCGCAAGGTCGATTGTTCCGAGGAGCCCTATCACCGATACGATTATGAAAAGCTCAGCGAGCACCGTGATTATGATCGGAATTATGAGGAACGGCTTTCTGTACCTCACCGCAATCACCGCAACTACCGCAATGATAGCAAGCAGCCCTGCGACCCCGCTGATGAGCAGGAACTTGGTTCCGAGCGTTGGAGGTATTGTTGTAGGCGCGCCGACTATTACCTTGACAGGAAGCGCCCCTCCCGAGAGGATGCTAGCTATCGTCTTTGATTCCTGCTG
>JAGWHN010000065.1 GCA_028866785.1 Microcaldota archaeon | reverse complement strand
TCCACTTCTTTGAGGGGGATAGGTTCCAGGCAAAGGAGATAGAGAAGAGGGGCTGGCTGATCTCGGTGCCCCCAGTTGAAAACAAGAACAGGAAGGAGGCGATTCGCGAAATTAACGTGAAAAACATAGTGGTGGAGACGGACTCGCCGGTTGTTGGCAAGACTCCGCTTGACGTAAAGCGCTCGCTTGAGATGATTTCAAAGATAAAGGGAACGGGCGTTGCACAGCTCGCAAAGGTAACGACAGAGAACCTAAGGGAGTTCTTTTATATCTAAGGATACAAGATTATTGTATGGGCCCGTAGCTCAGCTTGGATAGAGCGGCAGACTTCTAATCTGTAGGTCGCGGGTTCAAAATATTCTTATGAAAATCCCGCCGGGCCCGAAAAAGTAAGGTGATTTTATGGCAAAAGATGAGAAACAATTCGACGAGACGATTGCGCAGGTAAGGCAGCAAATAGAGATGCTCCTAAACGACAACAGCGTGCCAAGGAACGTGAAGAGCGCGCTTGACGAGGCGAAGAAGTCGCTTGACAGCAAAGAGAGCTATGCGGTAAGGGCAAGCTCTGCAACTTACAAAATCGATGAGGTAAGCAACGACATCAACCTTCCACCTTATGCAAGGACGGTTATCTGGAACTTGCTCAGCCTTCTCGAATCGATAAAGGAATAGATAGCTTTTTCTAAGACTTTTACTCCAGTTCCGGCATGTACGTGCGCTTTTCCTGCGAGATCACAGTTATGTAATCGAATTTTTCTATTGACTTTGGGAACATTTTCTCGAACTCTTCCATTATGGAGAGCATTTGGCCAAGCGATTTAACCTGGAAGTGGACCTCAAGTGTCTCTCCTCCTATTGTCTTGTTCACCTGAGTTATATTTTGATGCGAGTGGCAGAACTCGAGCATTATCTTGACGTCTTTGTATGAGGAGAGCCTAATCTGTGCCTCGTAGAATTCATACCCCATTTTTGCTGTGTCTATTAGCGCCCTGTATCCCTGGATTACCTCCTTTTCCGCGAGCTGTGCGATTCTGTGACTTATTGCTTCTGGAGTAATGCCGACTTTTTCGGAGATATCGAGCAGTGAGGCCCTTGCGTTCTTTGAGAGCTCGACAAGTATTTTGAGGTCTTTCTCATCCACCTCTGCCATGCCCCTACCGCCAAGCATTCTGATTTTAGAAGTGTCCTCGCTTTCTATCAGATACGACCTTGAGAAATGGTAGATTGGAGCGTAGATTGAGGTCTGGTAGTCCGAAATGTTTGGCAGATAGTTCCGAAGTATCTCCTCCCAAATCAGGTAGAATTCGTGTATGTCCTTCACTGCGATTGCTATTGCAAGATCCCATCTCCCTGCGGCAAGAGACACCGCCCAAACATTCTTTTGCGATTTGAGATAGGAAACGATTTCCTTCTTCCGCTTCGGGTAGAGATTCCTGAGCTTGAAATATACCCTGAAAGGGATGTATCCCAGTTTGTAGAGGTCGATTATTGTGTGGTACCCCTTTATGTAGCCCTCGTGTTCGAGTCTCTCTACTCTGTATTTTACCACCTGCTTTGAGGTCCTTAGTTGCTTTGCGATTTTTGAATAGCTCATTCTTCCGTCCAGATCAAGGAGGTATAGCAGGCGGCGGTCTCTTAAATCAAGCTGTTGGATTGCGGCAGATCTCATATTTTACTTATATCCAATAAATTATTTAATTACTACGTTTAGACAAAAATTCCTCTAGGAAACTTTTACTACAAATAAATCTATAATATGATAGATTATGTGACTTGGGAAATAAAGGCTGGACATGACTCCAGAATGGTGGACATAAAGAAATTGCACGGGATAACTGAATCTGACACAAAGGCACTTCTCATGGCTGTGGATCCAAGGCGAGGGCAGAAAATTCTTGACGCTTGCTGTGGGGATGGATGGGCGGGCAAGACCTGCCTAGAAAAGGAAGGGCAAATAGAATTGCACTTAGTAGACGACAGCAGTAGATGGTTGGACAGGGCAAGGTCACAGCTGTACGGGTTACCAAAAAGCCGCTTCTCGCTAAGTGCATTCCCTAAGGTACATTACAAGAATGGGAGCTTTGACACTGTTATAATGAAGATGGGTCTGCATGAGGTCTCAAAGAGCTTGCAGGTTGAAGTTGCAAAGGAGGTTTTTAGGATTCTTAAGCCTGATGGCAAATGGGTTGTTTGGGACGTAGTGCTTGATGAGCGCGACAAGGATTTTTTGAAAGAGATAATCAGGGAAAAGGATAGGTGCGCAAAGCTAGAGAGGATGGCTGAGCTTAGACACTTCTTTACTGAAGCAGAATTGGTTCGCACATCGATTGAGGCAGGATTCAATCAGATAGCAAAGGTGTGGAGCTCTGTATTCCCTTTCTCTACTGAAGAGAGATTTGAATCCGAATTGCTTGGAGATGTGGAGATGCTAGACAAATTAAATTCTTTCATTAGGAGAAGGTTCCATGCGGAGTCGAAAGAGAGGCTTGACTACACAGATATTGGAGATGACATCAGATTTAATCTAGTGAATGGGATTTATTTAGTTACCAGAGGATAAATGATGTTGAAACTATTCTATGGAGGTCGTCGTACTCATGACCCCCATCGCCTTCGCAGCCCCCCCTTCCTCCTTCACGTGTGTTTGCATCTGTTTGAGCAGTTCCGAGGTATTGACTCCGCTATCGGCCCCCGCCTCCCTTTCCACCCTTTTTGCTATTTTGAGAGTTTGCTTGCTCTTTCGCTCGCTCTTCCTTTTCCTCTGCTTTGAT
>JAGWHN010000064.1 GCA_028866785.1 Microcaldota archaeon | reverse complement strand
AGCGGGATCTGCACGAGCCAGATGGGGCTAATGAGCATGCCCATAACTACCGCAGCTGACGGATCCTTCTCTTTGACGAAGACCGTGTGCGGAATCGGGAACGCGCAGGTGAACGCTACCTTCTACGGATTCGCAAGCCCCGAGCCCACAGTAGTGTCCCAGACCCCCCTTACCCTGGCATCAAGCCCCTCCATCACCTGCAGCTCCGCCAACTCGAACTGCCAGACCACAATCGTCAACAACTATTACTACGCCCCCGCGCATACAATCCAGTCTGTACCGATTGGGCTCTTTGAGCTCTCGTACGGGGACATAGGGGTCGCGGTGCTGCTTGCCTCGATAGTCTCGGTTATGGCAGCGCTGCTCTACAGGCGCAGATAAGCCTTTTATATCAAAAACGACCAAATAAATTCACGGAGAAAATGATTGCACAATTCGCATTAAGCATAGGCGCGATAAACGCGCTCATCCCAGTCATAGTAATACTCATCCTGATTGCGGCAGCCGCAGGGCTCACCAGGGGCGCGGAAATCTTCAAGCTCTTTGGGGTCTCCACGCTGCTTGGGATCAAAATAGGGAGGGGAACCCTCACCGGAAAGAGCCCGTTCAAGGCGAAGGCGAGGGTCGCCGGAGGAGGCGGCGCTGGAGCACTGGGAAAGCTCGCCGTCCAGGGCGCAAAGGCAGGAGCTGCGAAGCTGAGCAACAAGCAGATGGTCGCAGCAGGGTACGCCCAGGGAGGACGTGCAATCATAAATAATCTAAAAGCTGGGGGAGCGGGAGTGTTTGCATATTCCTCCCCTGTAATCCTTAAGAACATTGCAACCGGCCCGAACAGCTCTCCGAATGGCGGTATGGTCCAAATGTCGACTTCAAAGACGCTGCGCAACAACATCAGGCTTCCAAACCCTAATGCCAACGCCAAACTCGGCGAAAAGATTTTAAGCACTGTCGGGCAAGTCGACAAAAAGTCTACCGCAGCTTTCAAGAGCATACTTGACCAGAAATTGCCTCCAAAAGCCGAGAAGAAGGCATTGGACCTGGCGCTAAAGCAGCATGTGCAGGAGATGGCAGCCGCCCACAAGAGCCTCATACAGGAGGCAAAGGCGATCAGCAAAGAGTCCCAACCGAAGGCGACTCTGTCCCTCCTCCTAAAAAATTCTGACGAATCATTAAGAGACAAGATAACCCTTTCGAAGCATTATCATCTGGAGTTGGCCAGGCAGCAGACGCTGCAGACCCTAGAGCAGCTCAAGGCCGACAAAGCGGCTAAGGATGCCCTTAAGGCAAAGGCGCAGTCCCTCGGCGGAGTTTCCAAACTAAACCTCGATGATCAGGATATGCTGAAGAGCTTTGGCAAACTGAACACCAGCTCATACCAAAAGAGGCTCGATGGAATAACTGCGAAACTCACAGGAATCCAGGAGAAGAACAAGGAACTCTACGATAAGTACCACGCACAGGTGGAAGAGGCTGCAAAGCAGCAACTGGTAAACAAAAAGCTGTTTGAGGAACTAGAAAAGATAACCAATGCCAAAAAATTCCACGAATTGCACAAAGGATAAATTATAAAAATTAAAACCGGACTAGAGATTATTCCTCATCGTCCATATCTTCTTCGTCGTCGCTGAAGTCGTCATCGTCTTCTTCATCTGAGTCTTCTTCATCATCTGCTGCCATATTTACACCTGTTTTATTCTAAACAAATACCTATAAAAAGCTAACTACAAAAGCTGAGCTGACCTTTAATAAAAACAAAGGAAAATCGAACTACATGACAGGTGCAGAGTTATTCTCATCCCCTTCCATAACGTCAGCGTCGTAGCCCTTCCCCCTTCTTAGGTTGTAGAGCCCCTTCCTTCCGTTAAAGAGCCTTAAGAACTCCTGCTTCCTCTCCTCTAGGAATTTGTCTAGATCGGTGTTAGTGTAGGCATTCCCATTCTGGTGCGAGTACCTTATGTTCCCGCTCTTCTGCCACTCTCTCATGTCTTCTTTCCATTCTGCAAATGCGTCCTCCGCCGCCTGCTTGTCGAAGTCGTGCTTGCCAACATTATTTATGTAGTTGACCTTCAGCCCGATTCTAGCTGCCCTATTATTAAATGCGGCATGAACCTGTTCAACAATCACATCCATCGCCTCCTTTTCCTCTTTGCTGATTACATCCAGCATCGAATTTATTCCTCTGATCAAGGCTAGGCTGTCGTGGTTTACGCCAGCAATCTTTTCCTTATCCGCCTTTGAGGAAATATCCTTTAGTTTGTCTAGCAGCTGATCCTTTTGCTCATTGAAGTGGTCAATTGTATCGCTCTTGACTGCGGCCCTCTCTGCCCCTGCCGAAGGGGAAGTGGTGCTAGATGTCTCGCTTCCAGCTGGAGCTGATCCGGTACCTTTCTCCGTGCCTGCCGCAGACTCGTAATTTCTGTAAGGGGAATACTTCCTTATTGTTTCCAGATCCACGCCGTTTAGGAATTCCCTCATGCTGTCCATGGCCCCCTTTTTCCTTGCCTCTAGAAATATTGTGACGATTATCGCATTGTTATTGTACTTTACAAGATACTCCATCAATTCCTGTTCATTTAGTTTTCCTGCAGCATTCTTCAGAGCAAGAATCTGTTTTGTCGCAGTGTTCGCACCTACCATAGAGCCTAGGTCATGCTTCGCGAATTCACTAAACTTATCTGACATGAGCCTTTTTTCCTTGTTCCTGTACTGTTCTGCCTCGTGAGAAACATCGACCAAATGCGCAATCTCATCAGGTAGCCTGACCGGACATACAAAATCATACGTTGGCGTAGTCGCCTGCCTTAGCATCTCAAGCCCTCCAGTAGGTCCTGAGCCGTACGGCCTTCTTGCATTTGGATTCT
>JAGWHN010000063.1 GCA_028866785.1 Microcaldota archaeon | reverse complement strand
TGCTTCTTATGCCTCAGTAGCTCAGTGGTAGAGCGCTTGTTTTGTAAACAAGAAGTCGGGGGTTCAATTCCCTCCTGGGGCTTCCTACTAGTTCTATAGGGAAAAGTTTTATAGGTCTTAATCTTAAACTAAGTGTGATGAGATATTATTTATCATCGTATAAAATTGGAAACAAGGCAGACAAGTTAAAGAAAATGATTCCGAAAGGAACGAGTATTGGGCTTATTCCAAATGCCTTAGATTATGTAAAACTTGAGATAAGAAGAGAGCGTAACCAAAAAACTATGAAAGAATTGACCGACATTGGAATAAGTGTTAAGATGCTGGACCTTCGCAGATATTTTGGGAAGGAAAAAGAATTAAAGAAGAAAATATACGATCTTGGAGGAATTTGGGTAAGGGGAGGAAACACATTTGTTTTACGGCAAGCAATGAGATTGAGTGGCTTAGATAAAATACTTAAAAATATGAAGCGGGAAGATTTTCTCTATGCAGGTTATAGTGCAGGGGGATGCGTTTTAAGTCCCGACCTTGAGTATTTACAAAACGTAGATGATCCGACTATTACCCCTTACCGCACAAAAAAAGTGATTTGGAAAGGATTAGGATTAATTGACTACGCGTTTTTGCCACACTACAAATCAGACCATCCTGAATCAGAAGAGATAGATAAAGAACTTGAATATTGCAAAAAAAATGGCATCCCGTTTAAAACGCTTAGAGACGGCGAGGTAATAATTATCTAGTAAGTCGCGGATTCACAGCCCAATCGGGCATATTTTCACTTGTTCTTATTATGCTTCTTTTCCACCAATCCACTTCTTGCTTCTCTAATCTTGTCTCTGGCAGCAATAAACTTGCTGTAATCCTCTATTGTGACTATTTTTCGATCCTCTATGATGCGATGGGTGTCCTTTGAGAACCCATATTTTTTCAATGTTGCATCGTAGAGCTCATTAAGCCCCTTCCTCTGATATTCGACCAGATCCCTTACAGTATCTGCCATATCCACCCCCTGGCCCCCGCTCGCATATAGGTTCGGGCCGTATTCGGCGGCCTCTATGTATATCTGGATACTCATTATCTTGTCCCACTCCTGCTCCGTGACCTGCCCAAGAATATTGAGCCCGTCGCTCGCGTTCGGCAGCATTGAATTTTGCCCTCTGTGGAGCAGTGATTTGAGTTCGCTTACTAGTTTCATAATATCAACCATGCTATTCTAAGCCCAGTTTGGAAAGTAAGTTACGTCCTCAGAGAAGCTACTAGGGTAGCAATCCCGTTTTGGGTTATCTTGTACATCGTTGAGACTTCAGATCCAGTTATTTCGCCAACGTTTTGTATGGCGCCCTTCTTCTGCAATCTTGCAAGGGCGGATTTCATTGATTCTATTCCCTTTAGATCGGATTCAGCAAATAGCATCCCCTGCTGCTTTGAGCCGTATGCCAGGATTTGAACTTCTGACCTTTCTGTGTTTTGCCTATTCTTCATCTTCCCACAAGTATCTTCTGTTTTGGAGGTTTAAATTCTTGATTCATCGGGTGTTTCGCCCAATCGTATCCCTCGTTTCTAAAAGTTTTTATAGTAATCCGCTGAAGAATAGGATTGGTAGGTTTATGACAGAACTCAGGGGACTAAATGTTGTCGTTACGGGAGGAGCGGGATTCATAGGGAGCAATCTGGCGGAGCGCCTTGCAAAGGACAACAACGTGACGATAATCGACACTCTCCACAGCGGATCGCTTGAGAACATAGAGGCAATCAAGGATAAGGTCACCTTTATCGAGGCAAGGGCTGGGGATATAGAGAAATTCGGTAAGGCGCCAGATCTAATCTTCCATCTTGGGATGTACTCCTCGACTCCGATGTACAGAGAGGACAACATGAGGGTGGCTGAGGTCGTAGAGGACTCTGTAAGGCTCTTTAGATATGCGGCGGAGAAGAAGGTGAAGGTGGTCTTTGCCTCCTCGTCGTCAATCTACAACGGCCACAAGATGCCCTACAAAGAGGAATCCTTCCCGTTCGTCACTGACTTCTACACTGAGGCGCGGTATTTTGCCGAACGAATCGCAGAGCTCTACCATAGCATGGAGGGGCTTGATGCAATCGGCCTGAGGCTCTTTGCGGTCTATGGGCCGCACGAGCGCGCCAAGAAGACGTTTGCAAACCTGGTCAGCCAGTTCATGTGGTCGCTGCTTGAGGACAAGCCGCCGATCGTCTACGGGGACGGGACGCAGACAAGGGACTTCACGTACGTCGATGACATAGTCGACGCCTTTTTGCTCGCCACAAAACAGAGCGGGTACAACGTCTTCAATGCAGGGACATCAAAGAACTACACGATGAACGAGCTAGTCTCAAAGCTAAATGCGGCGATGGGAAAGAACATCCCGCCCAAGTACATTGAAACTCCGATCAAAAACTACGTGACCGGGACTCTTGCGGACACCACAAAGTCGGAGAGGGTGCTCGGGTTCAAGTCAACGGTGACCCTTGACGAGGGTATCGAAAGGCTGCTTAGGTACTACAACTACCACAAAGGTTAGTGGCGCGTGCGCCTAGAGCTTCTTTTCGACCCTCTTGAGGCCCTTCTTTAGGATCTTCTCTTCCTTGAATAGCTCTCGCTCGCCTGAACGCACAAGCTTTCCGAAGAATGGCCCGAAGATGAAGCCGAGCGCAAATATCACGGCACCTATTGAGACAAACGCGAATACCGAGGCGAGCAGCTTGCCTAGGACAGTGACTGGGATGGTCGTCGGGCCCTCTGCGGTTGCAAGCATGCTCATAAAGTAAAAGGCATCTACGTATGAGTATCCCTCTACATAGTGGAACGCGATGGTCCCGAAGAACATTATCCCAAAGACAAGCAGGAA
>JAGWHN010000062.1 GCA_028866785.1 Microcaldota archaeon | reverse complement strand
AAGATAACTGACGTGAAGGCAAGATTCGCAATTGGCGAAATGGCCGGAGCGGCATCCGCTGCGCCTTCAGCACCATCTGACGACTCGGAAGAGGCATCAGATGAATCAGAAGCAGAGGAGTAATCCTCTCTTCTTTTTTATTTTTTTATTTTTATCCTATTTCTTAATTTTTTACAGCGCTTAGCTCTAGCCAAAGCCTTAAAAGTATTAGCGCCCACATTAAGCTGTCTCGTGTTAAAATGGAGTTCAACAGGTCGCTGGCGCTGGTAACCATAGCGATACTCATAGTCGCAGCGATACTTTTCCTGACCATACCAATCTTTCTTAGCTCATCGCTCGTTGCGGGCTCGGGAAAAAACACCTCGGTTTCGTTTAGCCAGGCGATAGGCCAGTTCAAGAACACCACCCAGACGGTGCTCGTTCACATAATACCCGACCGCAACACGGTCCTCTTCAACTCCCATAGCACCAACCTCGTGGTGCTAAGCGTCGACTCCCAACAGGCGCAGAACCTCACCGAGAGCGGAAACGGCTCGGACCAAAACCCAATCTCCCTCCTGATTGCTGGGCTCATATTTCCCCAGGTTGACGTACAGCCAAATGCGTCCATAACAATAGTCTTCATCAACATGGCGCCTGACCAGAGCTGCAACTTCATAGTTACCACAATAAATCCCTCATCGATATCCAACTCTGGCGTCCAGGTCTCCCAGCAGCTCGGGGCGGTTTTGGTCACTCCCGACCTTGCGCCTGCAAATCTCACAACGGGCAAGGTGTACCAGTACACTGCCTCGCTTCCCGCGATTCCTGACACCCTGTGGTACACAAGCTCATGCACTCCTTCAGTCTACGGCTCGATCTCAAAGGAGTGAGTAACGTCCCCCTAAGTAAGGCTTATAAAGTTTGAGATTGCCTTTCTAGTTGATACCTATGGAAAATATGCATTACGTTATAGTGGGATTGCTAGTGATAGCGATCGCAATAGGTGCGCTCAACTACATTCAGTTGTCCGCGCCTGCGCCAAACACGCAGAACCAGAGCTCGTCTCTCTCTTCGATAGACACGCTTTTGCTTGAAGGCAAGACGATACCTGCGGGCAGCTACATCCACATCATGGACATCTCCCCAGAGCAGGTGGTGATCGGGCACCTTGCATTCAAGCTGCCTTGCGCGGTGAATGGAACATCACCAATAGTGCTTCTATTGGGATCAGCTCCATCATTTAGCGCAATCCACATGAACCAGACCGAGGAGCTCACTAAGCTCTCCACAGGAGGGCAGATGTGCATCTACCACTTCTATGTTGGAAAGGGATATGCGACGCCATCCACCCTTGAGCTAACGGACGTTGCGCTCTTGAACCCTACAAACAGCACGATAGTGTTCCCGCCAACATCCACAGCGGTCATTTCTCTAAACAAGGTAATTCCAGCGTAAAGGGCTTGAATTTTTTATTTTTCTTTTTCTGTTTTATTTTTCAAGGATTAGCTGAGCCCTCGCAGCAGGGATCACTTCCTGTTAAGCTGCCTTAGCTCGCTCATCATCTCATCTGCAAGTATTCCCACGTCGATTCCAAGCTGTCTTGAAGCCCCAGAAATCTGCAATCCGTTCTCCGCCCTTTGTGTTTTGCTTTCATGGTCGCGCAGAAGCTGGACATATTTCACTACCGCCTCCCCAGCAACCTTCTTTATCTGGGCATTTGGGTTATCCCCGTACTCCGTATAAAGCAGGGTGCTAAACACCTCCATGAATTTTTGCTTATTTGACTGCAGCGTCCTTTCTACAAGCTCCTTTATCTCCAGGCCCCTTTGGTGGGTGAGGCCGCTCATTGCAGAAAGTGCAAGTATCTTAGAGCCGGTTCTGGCAACCAAAATCTCTGATTCTGCACCCAGATATCTCTGTGCTCCCTCCTTCATTGCCTCTGCCTTTGGATTGAAATAGCCCGTTATTCCTGTCATGAAACCAGAGGTACTTTCTTTGGCTTATTTAAATAAGAGTGCCATGCCTTCGTTTCTATCTTCCGGAATTTATGCGCTCCGCGGCAATCCTGACAATTACCCTCTTCTCCGTAGGCGTCTTCCACGGGTATTTGTCCTTTCCAAGGTACTTCTTTGCGAGCATGTCAATGTGCTCATCCGCACCCTTGCTCGTCATCTCGACAACCTTTCCGCGAATCCAGACCTCATTGTACGGATTTGTCGCATCCGCAATGCTGATAGCGACCCTTCCGTCCCTCTTCAGGTTGTTGTACTTGACTCGCCCCTCAGCGGTGTTAAAAACAATCACATCCCCCTCCCTGTCTATCCAGACCGCGCTCACCTGCGGCGAGCCGTCCTTCATTATCGTCGCCACGTGAGCAAAATTTTTCCCATCTATAAGGTCCATTATCTTCTGCGGCAATTTCATCATTCAATCACTACTATTATGTCTCCCGGGATTAAAAACGATTCGTTAGTAACACTTAAATTTGGCCCTGTGAAAGTCCCTGTGTTTAAATGAGCCAGCTTATTCCCAAGCTACTTGAGAGCGTTTCCAAAGGTGACAAAGACAAGTCTCTTGAATTAGCCGCGCAGATATCAAGGCTCCTCAGGTCCGAGGATCCCGAGTCGCAATGGCAGGCCTATGACAAAATAGCATGCTCTCTCGTCAAGGAGAATGTCCTATGGGCGTCGGGATACAAAATCGAGACCCTTGTCGGCAACCTATTCTTCTTCTCCAAATTCGGCATAGGGCCCCTTGAAAAGATCAGGGAATCAAGCAGCTCCGTGATGTTTGTGAATTCCTACGAAAACAAGGTGGAATCCATGAAGTACTTGGTGGAAGAGGTAAAGATGAGTAAGGAGTATTTGCTCGAGAACCCCACAATTCTCCAACTCTCCAAGCTCCGGATTAAAAACAGGTGGGAGTATTATCTTG
>JAGWHN010000061.1 GCA_028866785.1 Microcaldota archaeon | reverse complement strand
ATGAAGAGAACGATCGCACAGATTCTAACCCTGCTAAAGGAAAAAGGTGTCGCTGAGTAATGGCTGAAATATGTCCTAAATGCGGCCTGCCAAAGGAGCTTTGCGTGTGCGATGTCCTTGACAGGGAGACCACCAAGAAGATCAAAGTCTCAAAAGTGAAGAAGAAGTTCCAAAAGTACATGACCATAGTCGAAGGGTTGACCGGAGAGGAGCTTGAGAGGACCGCAAAGTCGCTAAAGACTCGCCTTGCCTGCGGCGGAACCTACAAGAACGGTGTCATCGAGCTTCAGGGAGACCACAAGGACCAGGTCAAGAAGGAGCTGCTAAGGCTCGGATACCCAGAGAGCAGCATCGATGCATAATTACGCTCAACGTGCTAAAATGCAGAAGTCAAATGTTAATGCGGACATCAAATCCTACAGCGACGGAGAGCTAAGGAAGATAAGAAAGGAGCTCACTCCACTTCAGGAACAGATCCTCAAGGCGCTCTACACAAATCCGATCTACACAAGGGACACTCTCTCGCTTGAGAACGAGGTGGTCAAGCAGGTCAACTACCTAAAGATCATAGAGGTAAAGGAGGCAATAAACGTTCTCAGGGACAAGAAGCTGCTAAAGACGGATGGAATCGTTTCCGTTTCAATGACGTCACTCACGATAAATGGAATTTACCTATTCCTCGTTACTGAACTGAGAAAAGATGTGACAGTCAAGACATTCCAGTCCTAGTTCAATACTTCATAAAAAACTAACTTTTTTTCGTAGGGTTTAAATTAGGTTCTACAGAAAAGAATTCAGATTCAGTATGCAAGTTAGGATTGACCCAAAACCTACCAAAGTCATGATGAGATTCCCCAAAAACATCATACATGCACTATTGGCCAGAATTGATGGACTAAAAGATTTCCCGAATGTTAAAATGGACATAAAGAAACTCGGCCAAAATGAGTATAGGGCGAGATTTGGAAGCTATAGAATAATCTTCACAGTAGTGAAAGAAAAAGATATAATTGTTGTCTCAGAGATAAATACAAGAGGTAAGATAAGTTATGCAAAAGGTTAGTCTTATGCAAATAAAGCGCGACATTAAGCGGCTTAAGGCAGCTGTAGGGGCGCTTGACAAGAAGGTAATGAAGATGTCACATCCTATAATAATCGAAAGAGTGGACGAGGAGTCACTTTCTCCTGCACAACAGAAGAGAATCAAGAAAATACGAAGTGATATCAAAAAAGGTAAGCTCGATAAGTACCTTACCATACCTCAGTTAAAGGCAAAATACAATCTCTAATTCTTTGTTTATACCTTAAGTCCGACCTCCCCTGACTCTTTGAGATATCCAGTGTCTATTATCTCGTTTAGGACCTCGATTAGCTCGCTTGAGTGCCTCATTATATCGTTGTCAGTTACAATGCCAATCAGCCTTCCATCAGTGTCCACAACGCAGAGCCTCTTCACCTTGCGCTCCATCATCATGCGAGCCGCCTGCTCAAGCTTCTTGTTCTTGTCGACCATCACAATAGGCCTGGACATTACTCCTTTGACCTTCGTGAAGAGCATCATCTTCAGCATGAACCGCTTCTTTGTGATAAGCCTGCGGACTATGTCCCCCTTTGTTATTATCCCAAGTGGCCTGTTCATGTTGTCAACTATGACAACGGAGCCCAGGTTGTGCTTCTCCATCTTCACCGCGATGCTCTTTATGCTGTCATCCTGCGCGGCGGTGATGACCGGGTGGCTCATGATGTCGTTAATCAGTATCGATCTGGTGTTCGAATACATCTCCACTCCCAAATGAACTGCGAATCATAGCTCTTTAAAGGTTCTCTGCAAGTTCGTCAACTCGAATAAAGAAAATTTACACAATTTCCAAATCCGCGAGGTCAGGGCAAGTATTTTTAGCGTTTGACGAGTAAGGGATAGTAGTGAAAGAATGGCAAGGCAGCACCACTCGCATCATCCGATACTAAAACTTGCCGGGATACTGATACTCCTCGCAATTATCTTGGCGCTAGCTTTTGTGGTGTACAACATAGTTCTCACGAAGGCGCCCCAGCCCCAGGTCACAATCGTGACAGGAATACTCGCCACCAAGGGCTTTAGCACCTATCCGATAGCCGCAAGCTTTGCCTCGGCCTCGGGAACCTACTTCACGACAGCGGTGAAGGGAAGGTATGCGATCTCCCTTCTTTCAGGCCAGCTATACAATGTGACAATCTCCTACAAGTCCCTGGCAGGGCTTGGATCAGGTTCATGCGCAGCAGGAACCCTAAACCTCCCTCCAAACAGCACAATTACCAGCTACAACGCAACCTGCTGATTCCCCGAAAGACCCCAGCGATACAATTAAAATAATGTAATCCCCCTACAATAGCGGTTGAATGTTTCCTTTCCTGCCGCTAATGGTTATTTTGCCATTCCTTGCGGTCATTCCAATTGCCCTGCTCAGCGAGAGACACTCGCATAAGATCGCCCTAATAGCAGCCGCAGGGGAGATGGTTCTCGCATGCCGCATCCTCTACGATGTGAGCCAGGGCGGACTCCCATCGCTCTCGTTTGCGGCAAACTACCTGACCAATCTGGGCATAAACCTGAGTTTTCAGGTGACCTCTCTATCACTGATACTTGTGCTGATGACTGCAATCGTCTTCCTTGCGGCCGCGATAGTCGGAAAGGAGTTCATACAGAAGGACCAGAAGCTCTACAGCATAATCTTCATGCTGGTCGAGGGAGGCGCCCTGGGCCTCTTCCTCTCAGGAAACCTCTTCCTCTTCTACATTTTCTGGGAGATAGCGGAGTTCGCGATGTTCTTCATCATCTTCGCCTACGGGGGGTACGACAGAAGGTACGCAGCAATCAAGTTCATAATCTACTCCATAATAGCCTCGCTCTTGCTGCTGATCGGCATAATGATGCTCTACTTCTACTCAACCCCGCACTCATTTGACATCTACCAGCTGCAGCAATCCGCTGCAACCCTTCCTATGGCAGTACAGCCAATAATCCTAGTATTACTCCTAGTAGCCTTCATGATCA
>JAGWHN010000060.1 GCA_028866785.1 Microcaldota archaeon | reverse complement strand
CATAGGATGTTATCGAATGTTCCTTGTCGTTTACCAAATATTCACCTAAAACCAGCACTAACTCTAACCACGCACGTTAGAATAAATAGGTTATATACAAAAAAGTTTATATACATTGGCTCTTTTGGCGGCACTAAGACTCCAACCTGTCCCCTCGCCTACGCGAAATCGATTGCGAAAGGGTTAAATAATTCTCATGCGCACCCATTAGATTATCGTGGTTTGATGCAGAAATCGATTCTTGTCTTCGCAGTGCTCCTTGTCGCAATAATAATATTTACCTATTTCAGCTACAACTCCAGAACTTCAGCCCCGCGCACGACCACAACAATAGTGCAAAGCACAGTCGCGACAACAACGATCGCCGCAACCACGACATCAACCTCCACAACCACAATCCCGCAGGGCAGCTGCCTCTCCACCCAGCCAAGGGTTCCGGTGCTTAACGGCAACTTCTCTACCGGGACATACATTGGCTGGAACCAGACTGGAGGCGGGTTCGGCTCGGTCCCATTCAATCTAACGTACGCAAACAAGCCTAACGTGAGCGCATATTACAACCACACCTGGACCGGATACAACGGCACCTTCTTTGCGAGCACATACCGCGGCGGAATAGGGATACAGCCTGGAAATCTGACCTCGTTCCCATTCAAGGTGACAGAGCCTTACCTTAACTTCAAGATAATCTCCCCTGCCCAGGGACAGATATATGTGCAGATTCTGCAAAACAACATGCCCGTGGTAACAACGCACTACAACACAAACATACCGGGGAATCCCTACCCCACAAGCCTGTTTTTGAACGCAAGCATCCCGCTCTCTCTTTCGCTCTGCCAAAACGTCAGCATAAAGGTGGTTGCACAGGTGGTCGGCGGCTTCGCCAACTCCAGAAACTACATAGCAATCGGGGACTTCTATCAGGGCAAGACCCCAGTCTCGACTCCCGGCATAATAGTCAACCAGACTATAAAGGGCATAAACGGCTAGGTGCTTGATTGCTTTTCCTCTACAACACCCTCTCCCGCAAAAAGCAAAAGTTCAAGCCGCAAAAGAAGGGCCTGGTCAGCATGTACGCATGCGGCCCGACGGTGTACAGCGCGCCGCACATCGGTAACATGCGGACGTACCTTGAGCAGGACATACTAAAGCGCGCCCTCATCCACGGCGGATACAAGGTCAACCACGTGGTAAACATAACCGATGTGGGCCACCTTGTGGGCGACGCAAACCTGGGCGAGGACAAGGTGAAGCTCGCGGCGGAGCGGGAGCATAAAACTGCAAGGCAAGTGGCAGATTTCTACACCGCAGAATTCGAGCGCGACATCTCGCAGCTAAACATTCTCAGACCAAGCAAGATGCCCAAGGCAACCGAGCACATAGAGGAGATGCTCGCACTCATAGAGAAGCTGGACGCAAAGAGGTATCTCTACAGGGTGGATACGGGCGTCTACTACGACACCTCCAAGTTCAGGCAGTACGGCAAGCTCACCGCAATGACATTCGCAAAGCTAAACAAGTACCTAAAGGCCGGGGCCAGGGTGGAGCGCGCCTCCGGGATAAAAAACATAACCGACTTCGCCGTCTGGAGGCTTAGGGAGAGAGAGAATCTAGACGAGATGATCTGGGACTCAAGGTGGGGGGAGGGATTCCCGGGATGGCACATCGAGTGCAGCGCTATGAGCATGAAGTATCTGGGCGAGACGATAGACATCCACTGCGGAGGAATGGACCACGTACCAATACACCACACAAACGAGATCGCGCAGTCCGAGTCCGCCACTGGGAAGAAGTTTGTAAACTACTGGGTTCACAGCAACTTCCTCACTGTCGATGGGAAAAAGATGGCGAAGTCTATAGGAAACGTATATACGATCGTCGATCTGATCAAAAGAGGCTTCTCGCCCATGGCGATAAGGTACCTCTTCATCTCAGCGCACTACAGAAAGAAGCTCAACTTCACCTTTGATTCGCTTGCAAATGTCGCAAAGACGCTTAGCGGGATATACTCCTTCCTCCAAAGGCTCTCGGAGATAAGGAAGGCCGGCGCCGCAGATGCGAAATTTGCAAAGGCGATCCGCAATGCTAGGAAGGAGTTCTTCGTCGAGGTCGACAACGACCTCAACATACCCGGCGCCCTCTCCTCGATGCATTCGCTTATAAGCGAGACAAACCGCAGGATTGAGCAGGGAAAGCTTACCGGTGCAGAGGCAAAACGCGTCCTCTCCATCATGTTAGAATTTGACCAGATACTAGGACTTGAGTTCGAAGCCCACACAAAGCCAAAGGCTGAGCCGGATTCCGAGATAAAGAAGCTGCTTGAAGAGCGAGAAAAAGCCAGAAACGAGAGAGACTTCAAGAAATCTGATAAGATCAGAGATGAGCTGAAAGAGAAGTACGGCATAATTCTTGAGGACACAAAGGACGGGGTAAGGTGGCACAAAGATAACTGATCAAGCAGCGATGTTCTCGTCCTTTTCCTTCTCCGCTTCCTGATCTGCCATTGGCGCGCCTGCCATCGGGTTTTCTGGGCGCTCTAAGAGCTGCCTTCTCCCTCCCCTCTTCTGCTGCTTCTCGGTCTTTGCGTTTGCGAACAGGACATCCATCTTCTCCTCGCCAACCGAGTCTATCCAGCTCTTTATGTATACGGAAATGTTTTTGAGAGGCTTTGAGTACCTGTCGGTGAATGAGTATGCATTGCTTTCATGCTTTAGTATCCCCACATTCACCCCGAAGTCAAGGTACCTCTTCCATGTAGCAAGCGGCAGCTCCTTGCTGCAGTCTTTTAGCCTTAGGTTTCCCTTCTTCTTGACTTCAGATAGCGCCTTAGCGAACCTGTACGCCTTGGTCTCGTTCTCAAAGTAGATCTTCGCGACCTCCTTTACGTTTGGGTTCTTGAGCTTCTCCCTTAGCGGAGCGTCCTCGTACTCCCAGTACTTTATTCCCAAACGAATCGCCAGTACTATGGAATATTATAAGTTATTAAGCATTTTGGAAAAAATCTGAAATTAAAATCCGCAGATCAAGCTAATTCTGATAGACCAAGG
>JAGWHN010000005.1 GCA_028866785.1 Microcaldota archaeon | reverse complement strand
TAAGTCTTTATGCCATCCAATTTTCTTCTGATGCTCTTTTTCTTTTAGGGCATCTCCCTTTTCTCCAATCCATGCAAAAAAAGCTATAATTATTACTATGATTCCTATAATTGCCAATCCACCATTTACGCCCCCGAACTGACCAAACCCTAATGAGGCCAACAAAGTAAGTATTACTCCAATTATTAATATTCCTCTACTTTCCATAGTCTCAATTTGCTATAAAGTAATAAAAATGTTGATATGCGATGACTCAATGTCTGCACATATAGTGGTAATTTGCCTAAAAAACCGCACAAAAAATTCACATATCTTACTAAGTCACGTTATATTACTGGCCTTAAGTGCTCAAAGGAGCTTTGGTTATCATTTAATAGGCCTGAGGACCTTCCCGAGGCTGATGGCTCAACCCAGCGCCGCTTCGATGAGGGCAATCTGGTTGGGGAGCTTGCAAAGTCGCTCTTCCCTAAAGGAATTGACATAAAAGAGCGAATCCCGCTTGCAAACGACCGCTTATCACGCGAGCTTCTGCTTGCCGGCAAGCCCCTCTTTGAGGCGGGCTTTATCCATCCCAATGGCCTTTGCTACGCCCGCGCGGACATACTTGTGCCTGCGGGAGGCTCGCTCTTTGACCTGCTTGAGGTGAAGAGCTCGACCTCGATCAAGGAGTACCACCTTGAGGACATCGCCTTCCAGAAGCACTGCTACGAGGGCGCGGGGCTTGCGATTCGGCGCTGCTTTGTGCTCCATGTGAACAACCAGTACAAAAGGATGGGCAAGATAGACCCGCACGCCTTCTTCACCAAGGCGGATGTGACAGAGGAGGTTGCAAAGCTCTATCCTACCGTTCCCGGGAAGATTAAGAGACTGCTTAAGATTACCAAACTCAAAAAGTGCCCCGAGTTTGGGCATGGCGAAGCTTACCATGATGACCCTACCGGCGTCCATGAAAATGACAAATTCTGGAAGGAGCATCCAGACATGGACATCCTTCACCTGCACAGGGGCGGATCCAAGGCGATTGAGATGCTAAACTCTGGGATATACATGATGAAGGACATCCTGGACCACGATGGGCTAAGCGATAAGCAGAAGATCCAGCACAAGGTCCATCAAGATGGCAATCATCACATAGACCACAAGGAGATTGCGGCTTTTCTAGGCAAGCTAGAGTATCCGCTGTGCTTCCTTGACTTTGAGTCATATGCGACCGCAATCCCGCTCTACGATGGGCTTAGGCCCTACCAGGCGATTCCCTTCCAGTTCTCCGTGCATATACTGCCCAAGGAGGGCGCAAGCCTTAAGCATAAGTCATTCATAGCCTCTGGCTCAAAGGATCCAAGGAAGAGGTTCCTAGCAGCGCTAAAGAGGGCAATTGGAGCAAAGGGAACTATTGTGGTCTACAACCAGTCCTTTGAGCAGGGGGTGCTAAAGGCGCTTGGAGAGGAGTTTCCAAAGGAGGCAAAATGGGTTGAAGGGGTCAATTTGCGAATGGTGGACCTTCTTGCGCCATTTAGGAATTTCCATTATTATCATCCTCATCAAAAAGGGAAGATCTCCCTAAAGCAGGTCCTTCCAGCGCTGACTGGAAAGAATTACGATGATTTTGAAATAGGGAACGGACAAGATGCCCAGCTTTCCTATCTATACATTACGCATGGTGCAAGCGATGGGAAGAAGGCGAGCATCGCTGAGAAGCGAAAAATTAGAACACATCTGGAGAAGTATTGCGGGCAGGATACTGAAGGGATGGTTTGGATTGTTGAAAAACTAATGAATCTAAGCGAAAATTGAGCTAAATTTAAACCTTTCGAAAAACTAACGAAGATACGGAAAGGACTTTAAATGTGTACAACCACAGGATATACTGAACGGGTAAGTCCAGGCTCAATACGTATACCTTCTGGTGTACTTTATTCGGCCTTGTGCCGGATTGAGAGCTTGGGTCCGTTCACTTTTGCTCTTTCCAAAGCTCCATACTTTCCAAGTTCTTTATCCTGTCTTTTATCAAGTTGAAGTATGAATCATCGTTGGAGTTCCACTTTCTATTTACTGCCCATGCGACAAAATCAACTACCATTAGCCCGTTTTCCTCAAAAGAGAGCACCTGATTGAATTTTATCTTCCTTGCCTTTTTATGAAACCTCATTTGGATGTAGTTCCTGAAATTCCTTTTGATCATCTTGTTCGTATCCTTTTGGTCTATGATTATGGTCGTCTCTCCATCTCCCAAAGCCACCTTATCGAGCAAGAGAGCGCAGAGGTAATGGTAGATTTTATCCCGGACCTTGTCAAATTTGCTCAGTATCTTTCCTTTGTCTGCAACAATCGCAAATATCTCGCAATCGCACTTTACTAGACTTGAGAGAATGTAATTCCTTATTGCAGGTGTTGAGGAATTAGCCTTTATCTCATTTGTCTGCCTTAGCTCCTTTTTGAGCCTGCGCTCCCTGAATCGCTTCATTATTTTCCTTATTCTTTTTGGATCATTAGCGACTATTGCGCTAATTATGAAATAGCGTGCCCCCTGCTTTCCAAGGTCACCGCTTTCATCTATGAAAATGTGTCTCATTTAGGCCCCTACGAGTAATAAAGCAGGTGTGAGGTATAAAAACAAATCGAAAAAATTGATATTTTTATTTAATACTCTCTAAGTAAAGACTGCGGGCAGGACACGGAAGGGATGGTCTGGATTGTAGGGAAGTTGAAAGAATTATCGGCTTAGTGCACTTCCACTCGATCATATCTTAATGCAAAAATCAAGATACACAATCGTCACTATTCTTTTCGGCCCTCATGTTTGAAGTCCGCTGCCGAAACCCTCATCTTCCTCCAGTCGTGCTTGCAAAATCTTGAATGCATCCCATTGTCATGGAGGATTGATGTGAAAGTCCTCCTTCTTTGCACATCATCCCCGTTTTTTGCAAGAAACAGTTTCACCAATTCTTCCGAAAAGACTTCGTTTCGAAATTGTTCAAATTTATCCTCATCCAAAACAAAAAATCTTTTCTGGATTGCCTCTCCAAATATATCGGCGGCCGAAAAGATTCTTTGCTGGCCGCTCCTTTTGAAATTATCGAACTCGGAAAAATACGGATGGAGGCCATCCTGCGCAAAATTTATTATCAGATACCTGGCATTTCTGTAGAACCTTTGGGACTCCACCCTGTCCTTTGGCACCTCGATAAATCCGGCGCGATCAAGTTCGGAGAGGATGGGCTGGAGAGCCTTGGCACTTGGCCTTATCCCTCTTAATTCAAGCAGCTTTTTCCTGTATTCATCGGGACGCCTTGCATGTGAGAGGGCGTTTACGACTGCTGTTTCCTTGATCCCCAACTCCTCGCTTATTGTTTTGTTTGTTTTGCCTTTCAGCACCAAGCCAACTATTTTTTTGATCTGAGGAGTTAATTCGGGTTCCTTAAAATCAAGGTTTTTTCTAGGAAACTCCCTCCTCATATCTTCACCCAAGTAAAGCTGTGTTTGCGGTTATAAAAAGCTGATTCTAGCTTTGTATTCAGCTTAGCAACTGGCCTATTTTAGAGATTTAGAAATATTGCGGACAGGACACACTTATTCCGTGCCAGAGCGCTGAACGTCATCGAGCAACTCCTTTGCACTCTGTGCGAAATCCGTTCCTTCATTGTCTTTCACTGCGCTCTTCAAAAGGACCTCCTGCGCGTTGTTAAATGAAGAATTTGCCTCGTCCTTCAGTCCTAGGTAGGCATAGCAATCCCTTCTGTCCATGTAAAGCCACATGCCTGCGCTCTCCCTCTTCCATGGGATCCACCGGGGCTCGTCGGATACTGACACGTTCATGTAAAGTATCGCATTCGAATCCTCCCTGATTGCCTGCTCAATGTCGCCAAGCCTAACCCTAAAGGCCTGCTGCCATCTCTCATAGGCTTCCTGGTCCTTTCCCTTTGCAAAAAGCTCATCTGCCTCTCTGAAATAGTTCTCAACGCTTGTAGGATACTTGATTCTCGTTCTTTCATGGAGTTTTGCATGCCTCTTCAAAAGCAGTATGCACATTTCTTTGTCCTTGTTTAGCGATGCGAGAATCATGGCAGTATATCCCGAATTGCTCTCGTGGTCTATCCTGGCGCCGCTGTCCAGCAGGAACTCCGCAATATCCTTGCGGCTAATTTTCGAGGCAAAGAGAAGTGGCGACCAGTCAGGCCAGTCTGTCTCTCCTTTGTACTCACAGTTTACGTCCGCGCCCTGCCTGACAGCCTCCTTTGTGCCCTTCAAATCCCCCGCTTGAACGGCATTCATCAATTTGATGTTGAGCTTGCTTTGGCGCTCCTCCTTTGAATCGATCTTTATTGGCATAATCTCACATATGAGTTGGTTTATCAGAATCGCTCCTATTCCTAAGCGCTTTTCCTATCTCTCCGATTGAAAGTTTCTTATTCTCATCAAGTGCGGCCATCCAGATTGCCGCTTCGGCTGCCTTGTCCATCTCCGCGTGCTTCCTAGGATTGTACTTGTTTAGCATCTCTATTCCAGATGCCTTCTTTAGCATCTGCTTTGCTTTTTCTTCAGTCTCAAGACTAAGTCCGAGTTCCCTTGACGCCCTTCGCATCTTGATGAAAATTGTGTTAAGTGCCGTCACGTCTACTATGCCCGCATAAACGCAGTTGTTGTAGAGCGAGAGTCCAGGACCGTGCGTTATGCCAAGTTCCTCGCCAAGCTCTTCATGGCCTATTCTCTCATTCTCATTTTTGAGTGCTATGTAAATAGATGTTGCAGCCATTGCAAGGTGCTGCTTTGTCAGAACGCTTCCTGAAGTGGAAAGAGTTAATTTTCTCTGCATTTCGCCAACGACCCTTCGCGCGTCTTGCGCAATCCTCTCCGCCTGATCTGGATGGAGGCGATGCGCAAGGTTGTTCATGAGCACCCTGATATGCAAATCTACAAAATCAATCGCGGAGGTTATTTCTACGTTGCCAGACTTCATCATGAAGATTGAGGTATCGAGAATTTTCTGGGACATGAAAGTATCAACCTTCATGTCTTTGTGTGTCAAATCAGATGGGTAGAGTTTTTTAAATGCCCTTTCTATGGAATTTGTGCCAATCGGAGTTTGGTTTATAAGGCAACTTAGATATAATGCGGATCCGGCAAGCACCAAACCAACCCTTAAGTGGTAGTTTGGCTCAACCTCTGGATTTGAGGTCACATATTTGCAATCCAAAATCGACGTTCCAGGTTCACCGATTGAATAGTAATTCTTGGTTATCCTAACAGTTCTATCAGTATCGTTTTTGTTCTTATGATATATTTCCAAGGCATCCTTTTTTACCTTTTTTCCAAGTTCTAGGACATCGCCCGCCCTTTGCAGTTCAACTGACGCAATTTCAATGGCCTTTGCCTTATCGATTCCGAGTTTAACTTTAACCATACAAAGCCATCGAATTTTTCCTTTAATAATATTGACCATGGATTTGTTTCTATCGAGTACTGTGGACAGGACACGGAAGGGATGGTCTGGATTGTGGAGCGGCTTTGGAAACTGGTCTAATCGCTAATCTTTTCTAATGGCAGTGTACTGCGCAAGGAGCTGTCTTGCCAAGAAAAGCGCAAACGGTCCCTGCTTTCCCTTATCCGCAGCCTCAAGAGCGTTGTAATACTCCTCCTTGTTTGCAACCTCGATTATGACTGGAGGCAGCTTGTTTTTGATAAGGACCCAGTTCATAATCAGCCTTGCGGTCCTCCCATTTCCATCAGTGAAAGGATGTATGTTTACGAACTTATTGTGAACTAGTGCAGCAAGCTCAATGGGATGGAGCGTCTTTCTAAGCGCGTAGAATTCCTTGAACAGCTCCTCCAGCAGTTTTGGCACCTGCCCTGGCTTTGGGGGAATGTGGCTGGATCCGGTTATCCTCACCTCGCTGTCCCTATACGCACCTTGAATTCGGCAATCGGTGTTTTTTGTGACCTCCCGCTGTATTTTGCACACAAACTTTTTGTCCATCCTCCCCTTGTATTGTCGGACAAAGTTCCAGGCATCAGCCGAGTTGAATGCCTCGGTTATGTCCTGGGTCCTCGATCCCTGGGGCGCTATCTTGTCGCTGAGCACAAGCGCAGTCTGCCTAAGCGTCAGGCGGCTTCCTTCTATTGCATTCGTGTTGTAGGTGTATCTGACAAGGAAGTCTTTTGGCAAGACCTCAGAAGGGGTCTTATGAAATATGGTTATCGATGCGCTCAGGTCGTCAATCTTCTCGACAAGCTCCTTTGGCAGGTACTTTGTCTCATATCCTGCCATCTCCTTCTTTTCCAGCTCTGCAAAATATTTTTGGAGGGCATCATGCTCCGGTAGCTCGCGACCCAAAAATACTCTCAACTTCTTGAGCTTCGTCGGAGTTATTCTGATGCTCTTGACTAGATAGTAATAGAAATGCTTGCCGTGCCTTTGCTTCTCGATGAATGACATGATATGTCTACAACCTTTATATATTTAAATATTGTGGACATAATGGCTACATTTAAACTGATATGACATAATGTAGCCATATAGACTCTGAAATGGGTGATTACTGCGTGCATAATACGAAAGGGATGGTGCGGATTGTTTATGCAGTTTCAGCTTCCGGAGAAAGAATTATCCGAACAGGTTTCATATTTCCATTCCCCTCTTCACTGCGCTCCTTAGATTTGCGTTGGCGTTTTGCACCCACGTTATGCCCTTGGAGGTGAAGAGGATCTTGCCGCTTTCCTCAAGATACTCCAAAATGACCTTCAGTGTTGCATGATTTACCTGCTTTGGCAGCCCCCTTTTAATTCCAGGGATGGTTATCACAGAACCCTTTGCCCCTTTTATGACATCTTCCACCATGATCACAGTATTTAATGTTGGCGAATGCCTCTCTTTTTGCATTGCGATTGTTTTTGACATATTAATCACTTTTTGATATAAGTTAATAATTAGTATGTATTATTTGATATATAAACCTTTCTCTGAAAACAATCACGCATCCAAATTATTTGATAAGATCCAATCCAATATTCTTAAACCCTGCGAAAAAACCCTCTTTTTAATCTTGAACATACTACGGGCAGGATACGGAAGGGATGGTGTGGATAGTGGATCTGCTAAAGTGGATCTGCTAAAAAGTCTGAGGCTTAGTAATATAGCAGGGCAATTATTCCGTGCCAGAGCGCTGAACGTCATCGAGCAACTCCTTTGCGCTCTGTGCGAAATCCGTTCTCCCATTGTCCTCCACTGCGCCCCTCAAAGAGATTCTCTTACTGATGCCTTTGGCAGTTCAGATACTTGCCTCCTGGCTTTCCGATACCTTATCATCGCCCCAATATCCCTTTGTATCATACCTATGCATCATCTCCTCCGTGTCAACGCCATTGTATATACCTTCAAGTGCAATCTCCCTTGTGGTCTCCGCGAGCTTTGTGGGATCGGTCCTGAGCAGTTCGATTATTCTTATTGTGACATCTGGCACTTCAAGTATGAGAAGATCCACTGCGCCCTTGGATGCAGGGTTAACTATATATTTGATTTTTCGAGTATCAAGCATTTCTTTTAGCAGCTCTAGGTCTATTTTCTCTGAAACCCCGTTAGAATCTGGTTTGAATTGGACATGGAAGGAGCCGCGGCTCTTTGCGGATGTGAGTATGTTGAAAACAAACCTCTCTGTGGGTTTTTCAATCTCTTGGGAGCGCTCTAAAAGCATGTAAAGATTTTCGGCTGCCAACTCAAAATACCGGTTCATGTTCCTATACTTTGAATAGTCTGTTGCAAGCATTCTATTCATCCTTATCGACTCCTCAGACTTTTGGCTTGGCAACTCGCATGTTTCCCTTATCAGCGCTTCTTTGAAAGGCTTGCCTTTTGAATCAGCAGTGAATATGTACGAGCGCGCCGAGTTTCCATTATTGAAACTCACCCTGTAGTTAAGCGATTTCAAATTCTCAAACCCGCACAGCTCCATTAGGAACTTGACGCTTTCAAACTTCTTGCCCCCTTGAGACGGAGCAAACTCAAAATAAACCTGGGCTTTTGAGACTCTTCTTGCCTCCAGTAACGAAAGAGCTAGTTCTTTGCCCTCAAGTTTGTCAAAGAGATAAGTTGATGCCGAAATCTGCACTGCACCATCTCTAAACGGCAGGTATCTCGAATCAGCAACAATGTAAAGATGTCCTTCGTCCTCGCCCATCTTTCCCTTCAGAAATTTCATGTACTGCATTGATCTGTCAAGCGAGATTGTGCTAACGCCCTCTGATCCTTCAAGCGCCCTTGCAACAGGATCCGTAGGACCTGCACCTATAGAGAGCACTATCCCTTTTGCATTTTTTATGAAATTTCTTGCATTGTGAATGCTTGCAATCACAGTTTTTGCCTCCCACACCTTTTGCATTTTACTTTCTGTAAGAATCTTTTTACCCGAGGTCAATTCAAGTATCGCGGGAAGCATTATACCGGAATAATTGACCTTATCTTGATCGACAAGCGTAGGCGAATGCCCGGGCTTGTCCGAACTAATCACTATGTTTGTGCTCGTTATATCCGATTCTTGATATTCCGTATCACCTCTCCATGTTGGAGCTACAACTTGCTGTTTGACAGTCGAATTTTCTTTTAGTTGAGGCTCACTTGACTTTTCAGGCGCTGCAATAGAAGATTCTTTGGCAAATCCAGCTATAATATGGCTTTTTTCCTCAAAGCTGCACGCAAATCTTAGCATAAGGGATTTTCCATTTGGCACCATTTCATCCAAATCCCTATTGCTTGTGACAAGAATGACTTCTTTATTTGCCATTGCGTAGTCAAGTATCTCTCTTCGTCCTGCATTGCTGCCTAGATATATGACGCTTATTCCCTTATCAACAAGCTTTTTTACAAGAACAGGGGAATACGAGGATTGATCAAGCAAAACGTCACTGAACTTTGGCGAATTCTTATTTTGCGCCTTTCCCTCCCAACAATGAAACCCGTATAAACGTTTATTGCGTGGCGCCGTAGGCTTTCTCATGTCACGGATTATCGCTCTTTCGCTATCGCTAAGCCCATCTTTGCCGAATTGATTGTCCTTGCGTTTCTGGTGAAAATCTGCCATCACTTCACTTAAAGGAGGTTCTGTTGGCGGTTATAAAAAGCTGATTCTAGTTTCGTACGTGTCTAATTTAGCGCAAAGAGCGAGTAGTTGAGCACCATCGCAAAGCTCACCCACAAAATGTATGGCACCATTAGGTATGCCGCATTCTTGCTTACACTCCAAAATAGTATGATTGTCGCAGCTATTGAGATCCACAGCCCTACTATCACCACCATGCCTCCGAGAAGCGAGTGTGCCCCAAAAAACACAATTGACCACAGGACATTAAGCGCCAGCTGGATTGCAAATGCGGATATTGCCCATCCGCGCCATTTATTCTTTATTCCGCTTTCATAGACAAGATATAGTGCAACTCCCATCAGCAAATAGAGAATTGTCCACACAGGGCCAAAGAGCCATGATGGCGGGTTAAAAGAAGGCTTTGCGAGCGCGGCGTACCATGTCGGTATGGAACCGACAGTGAATATTGAGCCAAGGACCCCCGCAAGCTCGCAGCCGATTATTGAAGCGATTAGCGCAGTTGGGCTCCTGATTTTCATAGTTTAAAATTGATACCGATAATTAATAAAGACTGCAGGCTGGATACGAAGGAGGGCTTGGATCGGGAAAATCACCCTTTCTTAATCATTTTAGGATCCATCCAGAACATGTCCCAGAGATGCCCGTCTAGGTCCTCAAAGCTTCGGCTATACATCCATCCAAGGTCCTGCTTCTCCTGCTCTATCCCTCCTGCAGCAATCGCAGCGTTGACAATCTGGTCCACTTTCTTCTTGCTTGGCATTGAGAAGCTAAATATCGCCTCTGTGGTCTTTTTGGGGTTTGCGATCTTTTTGGTTGGCACGAATCCCTTGAAGAATTTTTTGACAAGTAGCATGACAAAGATGTTCTTTTCAACGACCATGCACGCTGCCTTCTTGTCGGTGAACTGCTTGTTGTACTTAAAGCCGAGCCTTTTGAAGAAGGCCATCGTCTTCTTCAGATCATTTACAGGCAGATTGACAAAAATCATTGTTCCAATGAGCATGATTCAAAACTAGATTATAAAAACTGAGCCGCTTCAGCTCCTGGCCACCAGTTCAGCACTAATACTGCATAACGACTGCTGCAATCTGTAGGAATACCTACTAGCAGGAGATCATTTGCGTTTAATAGGGCTGCAGGCATGACGCCGAAGTGGGGGTTTGCTTGATTTTGCCGTGCGTACTAAACGGACATTAGATAAGCAATATAAATGGGGCGAGCGAGTTACCTTCATGGGAAGGATAGGCGCAGCAACTTTTAAGGCGGGAATAGCGACCGTGTTCGCAGGCGAGGCGGCGTTTGTTGGCTTAATAATCCATCAGCACGAGTTTCATCAGTCGATAAGGGACAAGGCAACCGCTTTTTTGACTGCAAGGATAGTCGGAAATGAAAGCAGCACCATAACGCTTGTAAAGGACCTCTTAAGGGACAAGAACTCAACCGATTTGATCTACAACCTAAGGGATCATGCGGGAGTTGCGGCGCAGAAGGCGGTGGATTGCATCCAGAGCTGCGACAAATCATGGGCGCAGGCAAGCCTGCAGCAACTTCTGCTCGAGCACGGGATAAACGTGACAAGGGCGATTGATCTGCTCGGCAAGGACTTATTGGTTGGCGGGGCGGTAGCATTTTTTGTTGGGATAGGGGGAGTTGTTGCAGGACTCATAATGGAAAGATGAGATGCCAAAGACATGCCAAATAGAAAAGTGTGCAGGGTAAAGAAGGGATGATGTGGATTGTTGAGAAATTAAAAGAGATTGCAGATCTGAATTAGTTTCTTACCATCATAACTGCAGTTGGAGTGTTCACCTGGATAGGTATGCTGACTATCTCCTTCTTCACTTCTATTTTTATTAGGAAAATCAGGTAGACGAGCTCCTTTTCCCTATAGGTCTTCATGGCTGCAGATTTTATGTTGCCAATTGCCTCCTTGCTTATCGGAGTAGGAGAGAGCCTGCTAATGAACTTTGAGGCATTTGAAATCTCTATCCCGCTTACGTCCCCGCCCTTTGCAAAGTCAACGGTAAAGCTGTCCATCTGGAGGCTGTCTACAACCTTTCGGCCATCATGTAGCCAGAGGAGGTCGTTCTCCAGATCATAGTCTATCTTCATTGTTCTAGCCATCTCCTATACGCCTTCTTTTTCTTTACATTCTGTAAGTGGGCTGTAATGATATTTAAAGACTTACTATGGATTGAGACAACCACCTTGAGGTCGTAGTTGCTAAGGGTAGTTCCAAAGAGCAACCCGTACTTATGTCCCCTTGGCTCGTCGCCCTGATCCTCTATCAAGAGAAGCCTATCAAGGCTTCTTATTTTATTGAGAATTTCTTCGCTGCTTATTCCCCTCTCTTTTGCCTTTTGAGCAAAGTGGTCGCTAAATGTGATGCTATCTGCAATTGGCTTGAGAAGCTCTGTGAGCTCTTCTTTTTTCATAAGAATTCTCAAGGCTAATTGGCCAGCACACTATTTTAAACCCTGTGAAATTTTTGTGGTTTTTGGGGCAAATGGTGCAATTATTCTTTCTTCCATGACCTGAATTTTGTCCATGCCTTCTTGTTCATGTACCTTGACCAGCCCGCCATCCAGACTATGCCGGTTATCACTCCTGCAACAATTAGTGCGATTATTACAACTGCGATCTTTTGGAATAGGCTAAAGCCCGTTGAATAGAATGCGACATATCCAAGGGCTCCAATGAGCGTCCCTGCCATTATAAGCATCGTGATGATTCCTCGCCATGCCATCTCCCGATACATCATCTGGATCTCGTCCATGATATTGGGTTGGATGAGCAGATTAATAATCGTTGCCCCGCGGCGCAAAGCCTCTCACCTAAAGAAGCGAAAGAGCTCGAGGATGCGCGAGATCTTGTGGCTGTGCGTCAAAAAGCCGATGTACGCCATGAGGATCAGAGCGACGATCACTATTATCGTGAAGATGTAGTTTATCACAAAGAGCGCGTCTATCGTGTACGGGCTGTCAAAGCCAAGAGAGAAGAGCGTCAGTGCCGAGATGCCAATGTCTGCGATCAGCGAGGCAAATGCGGTCCTCTCAAGCGCCTTCTGCAATTTCCTTATCCTCAGTGCCCGCGCGTTTCTTGCTGCCATCTCCCCACCAACCACTCACCTCTTTGCCACCAAAGCGATAAAAGTGTCCTGCGCCGCCCTGCAGGCTGGCGCAGTCCGATCAATTTAGGCCGAAAACCTGTTGTAGATGTAGGCGAAGATTGCACCTGCGACCGCGCCGTCAATCAGCCCCAGCACCCCGCCGATCACCGCGCCAAGCGGCGTCGCGACAAAGCCAGGGTATATCGATCCCATCGCGGCTATGAAGCCTGCCCCGTATCCCGGCGCCACAACCCCTAGCAGCCCAAGGCCAAACATTCCAAGTCCCCAGACTATTCCTGCGCCGAGCGCCGTTCCCTTAATATCGCACTGCATTCCAGTTCCTCCCATGAAAATCAAGAGTACCTCTGACCAAACGCTTATAAGAGTTCTCCCCGACTACGTCGAATCAGCGGAGGGACACCGAGTCGTTTGGGTTGAAGGTGTTGAAGTCGCACGGATTCGAGTCCCTGTACGCCTTTGGGATCACCATCCCGCTTGCATTCACTCCGCGCGAGGAGAAGTTTGCAAGCACCGATGGTGACATGTGCAGGAAGATGGAGTCCAGGACCTGGCGGTAAACTCCGCTTGAGCCATTGTACTGCTCGAGCGCAATGTCGAAATCCTGTATCGGTGAGGTGAGATTCGCATAGCCTATCAGCTCCCCTGCGCTCACGTGCGATCCCACCGTTATGCCGGGAAGGGGGTTTAGGTGGAAGAAGACCGCATTCCAGATGCCCGGGGCAGGATATCCTCCCTGCGGGCCGCTTTGGGTGTGACCTATCCAGACCTGCTTGCCCACCGGAGTCTGCTCGGTGATTATGCTCTGCACGGTGCCGTTGAACGGGGCGAACTCCTGCACCTGCGAGGTGCTCCCAAGCAGCTGCTGGAGAGGTGCAAAGTAGTGCTTCATCGACCTTTGCGTCTCCTGGAAGTCCTGGACGTCATAGCCGCTGTAGTCATGGCCCTCGCAGCTCCTGAACTTGCTTATCTGCGAGATCTGCGAGAGATTGACCGGGGTTGAGACTATGAAGTTTGCTGTGCTCATAGTGGTCTGCGTGAGGTTCGCAGGCGCTGTGGTCGTGGCGGTGCTCTGGGCGGTGGAGACGATAGTAGAAATGGTGGTCGAGACTGTGGTCGGACCTGCGGAGCGGTTTTGGGCAGGCGGCACTGTGGAGGTCGTGTTGGCGGAAAAATGTGCCCCGCCATTTAGCAGAAAGTATGCCACTGCGCCTATGAGCGCCAAAACTGCGATTGCGACCGCGATCTGCATCTGCTTTTCCATGTGCATAGTGCGAATGCGATGTTTTAATTCCTTTCCATTCGCAGGGGCCAGTTCGTCCCTGGCCGCACTTTAATGCCTGTTATTTTAACCTTTGCGTCCAATTATGCACGGGGAACTTTATGGCAAATCTTTTCGAAAACCTGATGGTGACAAAGAAGCTCTCATTCGAGCCTGGGAAGATAACTCTGATAAACCAGCGGGAGCTGATGACCTCAGCGCTCTTCTTTGCGGAGTACTCGATGAGGATAAACGATGACACTAAGATGCTGCGCGAGCTCTACGACTCGGCGAAGGTGAGCTATAGGAACGGGACCGCGACCAACCTCGGCAAGCACTATGCGATCAGCAGCAACGACCTTCTGCAGTGGATGACGAACCTCGCCAACTTCACCGGATGGGGCAAGCTCACATGGCACAGCTACATAGAGGAGAGCAAGAGCGGGGTGATATTCATAGAGGATTTGCCGATCCCTGCGCTGCTAAAGGGCAAGGTGCATGGCTGCGTGGACCACATAGCAAGGGGATTCATAGCAGGAGGCGCAAGCGCTATACTAAATGCGGACATAGACGCAGTTGAGGAGGAGTGCGTCGCAATGGGCGCTGCTCAGTGCAAGTTCGTCTTCATGCCAAAGGAGAAGTTCAAGAAGACCGCGGAGACGGAAAGGCAGCTTGGGATATAGGTCCCAAAAAGATTTTTATATTGCAACTCCTCAGCTAGATGCATGCTTGAGTCAATGCTTGGGTTGATTGTAGGGATTGTCGCATCCGCGATAACAGTGGTCCTAATTGGAAGGTACATGAAGAGCAAGAGGCTCTACCTGCTCCTTTGGGCCCTCGGAATGCTTCTTTGGGCGATTTCTGCGTTCGCCCAGGCGTACGCCATCCTCTTTGGCTGGTCCGTGCCGCTCTACAAGCTGTATTATTTCGCGGCTGTCGCGCTCGCGGGATTCCTTGGCGCGGGGACGCTTGGGATCATAACGAAGAGGGAGAGGGTCTTCCTTGGCTTTGCGGCCCTGATGACGGCGCTCTCGCTGATCCTGGCGATCTCACTGGCGCTCACCCCTATAGACCAGGGCCTGCTGAACTACCCCGTTGTCGGGGCGAATGCGGTTCCGATCAGCGTAAGGATCCTTGCCCCAATAATAAACATACCTGCTGCAGTCGCCTTCATAGGAGGGGCGGCATACAGCTTCATTAGGTCCAGGAAGATGTACGCGCTTTTCATAACGCTTGGGGCCACAGTCCCCGCAATCGGCGGGACCCTTGCGGGCGCGCTCATACCATGGGCGCTCCCGTTCACGGACTTCATAGGGATCGCCTTCCTCGCAAGCGGATTCTACCTCTCCTTCACTCAGCCTGCGCTCAAGGACCAGCAAAAGGAAGAAGGAAGGAAATAGACCTCACTTTTGGTAAACCTTCTTCGCCTGCTTCCAGACGTCCCATGCGATGGCGAAGGTGATTATCTCGACCTCCTCTCCATCCGTCGCCTTTCCAAGGGTGATCTTGTACTTCTTCTTCATGTAGTCCATGAACTGTGGATCGTACTTTTCCATATTCCGAAGATGAATATCCCAGCTATATAACTCTTTTTGCCGCATCTCTAAGGTCTTTTTGCGCATTTGCTTGCGGCTAATTTGTTCTCAAGAAATCGATGAAGTATTCGCCATCCATGGTTTTCCTCATTCTGGCCTCCCCGAACCAGGAGGAGTAGTTGTACATGTTGATATCTCCATTAATAGGCTCGAAATCCAGCACCTCCAAAACCGCCTGCTTCTCGAAGCTGCCCACCTTTACCAAATGGCAGTAGCGCACTATCTCAGCAAGCTCATCCTTTATGCTTTGGTCAGAGCAGTTCGCATAGCAAAGGGCCGTGAAGCTCGCGATCCCTATCTGGTTGCCCGCAAATTTGACGAAGAGGTTTGTGTTGTACCCGTTCTCGTAGAAGAACTTGAACCACTCGGAGTTTGCAACCTTCCCGAGCGAGCTTACCGACCCAAAGACATGAAGGGTCGCAAGCGCATGGTATGTCATCTCGCTTAGGTCTGTTGGCTTGTTGCTCATCCTGAGCAGGTTTCTTGCAACGCTGTTTAGGCCGGAGAGATTTGCTGGTTGGTCCTTTATGTTGTTTGCCACTTCCCTCCCTTATTTAGCGCTTCGAAGGACTTAGCAGATCCTGCAGCTTCTCGTCCTTTTCAAGCTCCTTTAGGAATAAATCAGACTCCTCCTCAAATGCCTGCTTCTTCTCTTGAATTTTTTCTATGGCGTCGTCGTACCTTTCGGAGAACCTCTTTAGATTATCCTTTATGCTTTTTGTAATCTCCTCCCTGCTCTTCTTGCTCAGCATTGAGTATATGTCAAACTTCATCGCATACTGAACGTATCCTATGCTCTGCTGCGTGCTTGAGGAGGAACGTCCCGCATTCTCAAGCCTGAAGTGGTACACCCCGAGCGCATATGCAGCCTTGTATGCTGTCCCAAACGCCCCCGATATCTCATCAGTTACCTCTCTTGGGCTGATTGAAATACGCTCAAGCGCCCAGATGGCCTTGTTGGCGGATGTGACTATCCTATCTAGTCTGTCTACATACTCCTGGCTCTTTGCCGCAAAGGTGGCAAAGCCGTCCCAGCCGACATTCTCCCATGTTAGCTCGCTCTCGGCCATCATGGGTGAAATAGTTGCCTTTAGCGTATCGATTTCAAGGACCCTGTACCTTGCCGACTCAAAATAAGACTCTTTTGTTGCATGTTTGAGGCCAAGAGCGCTGTAATCCTGAGCGTTTTTGAGGGTCAATTCTGCAAGTTGGTCAAAGTCGGGAGCGGCGCTTGATGCAAACTCCTTTACCAGCCTCTCTCTTGAAGTCACGTCTGCAAGCGCCTTTGAGAGCGTATCCGCCTGAGACTTGAGGCCATCCGATTTTCCGTATAGATCCCTGATCTTGTCCTTTAGGTCCTTTACATCCTGGTCCTTGTTTATTCTCATCATCATATCAATCTCGATTATCATCTGATTTGGTGCGACCTTGGCGAAAAGCCCGACTTGAGCTTTTTGTTCTCCTCGAGCAAATTGCCGACCAGCTTGTTTGTGTTCTCGATGAATCCATGCTTTATGTGCGTCATCTTTGCTATCGCATCGTCGTAGTGGCCAACGAGCCATTTGTTGAACTTGTCCACAGCCTCGAGGGCTATCGCCTCCCCCTTATCCGAGAGCACCGCGTAGAACATGAACCTGGCCGCATCCTCGCCGAACATCGCGCTGTATAGCGTCCTGTTCCTTGCCCGTATGTCCAGCTCGGTGATGTAGTGAAGCGCAACCCCTGCAGCAAGGCCCTTCCCCCTCCAGAGCGCCTGCCTCATCTCATCGGTCATCTGTTTTGCCGGCTTTTCAGACTTTACGAACGTCTCAAGGAAGCTCCTTGCCTGATGGACTATCTCCTGTATCTCAACTAGCCCCTCCTTCTTTTCCCTTAGGTAAACTGCAATCGATTCTGCGCTTATCTCATCCCTCTGGCTCCATCTGTCGTTCCTGATGTCCGCCCTTAGGACCGCCGTTGCCTTGTGCTCTGCCGCCGCAAAATAGGTCTCGTTTGCCGTTCCCTTCATCCCAAGTAGCTTGTAGGTGTCTGCCGCATCCTCAAGGATGTTTCCCGCCTTGCCAAATGAGTGATTCCTTGCAAATGTCTCCGCGTCTCGCTCTAGTGTGGCGACCGACTCGAGCTTTAGCTTTATCGATTGCGCCTCGTTTCCCTTTTCCTCGGAGGACCTGAGCAAATTGTCAACCCTTGCCCTCACAGCCTCAGTCTCCTTTGCCTTTGTAGAATTCCCTGGCATATAATCAGGATTTGCTTGGCTGGAGTGTTTTATAAGCCTGCCTTGAGGTTTGTTTTAGGCTTATTTTGCAGTCACTGTGATTGCGGTTGTGACTCCCTGTGTACCAAAAACGACCAGCCTGTATTCACCGCCGGATATTAGGTTCGTTTCAACCGTCCCGTTTTGGTAGGTTATCTTTCCGCTATAGGTCAAATTCACGCTTGAGAATGGCGGCACGATATACCCTGCGCTCTGCCAATCCGCCCTGCTCTGCGCTGCAAGAAGCGCGCCCGATGAGGTTGCGGAAAGCGAAATTGCCCCGAGACTCACCACATGGCTCGCCGCCGCTGCCGCAACAATATTATTTTTGATTCCGGCCCCGCCGATCGAGATGCCCGCCGCCGCGCCCACATTTACCGAGCCAGAGGTCCTTCCGAATATCGCGACGCCGCTTATGTTTGCGCTCGAGTTTGCATTATTCATGACGTCTACGGAAACCGAGGTGATGTTGTTTGTCGAGCCGATGCTAGCTGAAACTATCGTAAGATTTGGCGCAGATGCCGAGAGCTGCGATCTCATCGAAGCGCTTAGGTTAACCCTTGCGCCGACTCCCGCATTTGTCCTCACAGTGGCATTTGCGACCACTATGGCCCTTGCAGAAGGCGCCATTGAGTAGGTCGTTGCGTTTGCAGACGAATCGAGGATTATCGTAGGGAAGAAATCGATTAGGACCGATGAGTTTGAGGTCACTCTTGAGTCTCTTGTAAGCGCAACTGTGACGTTGCTGTTTTGAAGTGTCAGATTTGATGTGGTTCCATTGACGGTTATCGTTGCTGAGCTCACATTGAACCTCACAAGGTTAATTGAGGAGTTTGCGCTAAGGTTTGCGCTTCCGATCACTGTGCTTGAATTCACTGCGCTAAGGAGGTTTATCGTGCCGTCTCCCTTTGCGCTGACCCATCCGGATTGCGGCCCGCCTGTCAGGTGGAGCATGATGCTAGAGTACGCGATCACAACCGCGCTCGTCCCGCTTGGAACCTGCGGTGGATCCGTCATGAGTATCGGGACTTGCTGCTGAGAGGATATGGACGAATTTGTGGCCAAAATCGTCGTGGTCGAATTTTGAATGGTGGTCGTCCCGGAGATCGGGCCTGCGTACCCGCCGAGGCTGAAAAGCAAAAATGCCGCAATTACAACTACAATTATCCCAATCAGATATCCAAGATTCTTCACAATATCCCCAAATAGTGATGCACATGGTCAGTATTTAGAATTTACCTTCTCTACGTCTTTCGCCATTTCGTACAAATACTGCGCAAACCTTAAAAACAGCTTCCGCTAATTTGAGTTAGCGCAGCAAGAAGTGATAAGATGCTCAAGTCAGTGAACAATTTCAAGAAATCAGAGATAGAGGCGATTGCAAACAGGATAAGCCCTGAGGAGTATTTCCTCCTCTGCCTGATAAGGACAAACCCCATAACAAAATCGATGGCAAAGGAGATCGAGAAGGCCGCTGCGCCAAAATTCGGTGAGGGCGTCCACCAATTCGATATCGACCAGCCGTTCTTCAGGCTGGCAAAGGACGATCTGATAGGGGAGGCTAAAAAGGGGAATGGGATTTACGGGATCTTTGACAAGGGGATAGAGGTCCTAAAGCTGCTCGACCAAAAGACGTATGACGACCTGAAGATCTACCTGATCGCGGAGTCGCTTGGCACCATGCACAGTTTGGTTTTGAGGTATGACAGCGGGAGCCTTGAGGTCCTATTCAAGAACATAATCGAGAGGCTTGTCCAGAAAATGAACGTGAGGGACAGGGCGGAGAAATCGGACTGAAAGCGGGCTATGCCCTTCGCGCTCCCCTTATGAACTCCTGTATGGACCAGTGCCTTCCGTGCAGGCTCATCCTGCAGTTGTAGTCGTCCGCAAGGTAGTGCGTTATCAAAACCAGCTCCTTGCCGCTCCTGTCGTGCCTTAGCACCATGAACTGCGGAGGGCGCGATGAGGAGATTGGGATTCTTGTGTGGTCATCAATGTACTTGACCGCAGGCTCAAGCCCCTCCTTTATCACATCGCGGCTTGCACTTCTGTACACTTCAAGCACAAACTCGGAAGCGGTGTGCTTTATCCCGTTTTCATCGATGAACCGAACGTCCCTGTTGTAGCCGTTTGAGAAGTAGTGGATCAGCTGGTTTGGGCTTCCCTGAGGCAGCGAGTTCCAGATCAAAAAGGAGGCAAAGGCGTCGTAGAATCGGGAGTCGAATGGGGTGTAGAACTTCTTTCGATCGAAAAGAAGCGAGTTCTCCTTGTCCAGAGTGTTTCTGGCGACAAGGTTGAGGGAGCTCTCAATCTGCTTTGAGGAATCTGATGGCCGCTTAGTCCCAAACATTCAATCCTAGCAGAAGTGTATTTGATGATTTATAAGTCTGATTTATAATTTGTTTTTTGAAAAGGGCAGCGATCGCTTTCCAAACGATGAGCAAATCAGGGCTATAAAAGGGCCCGGACAGATAGAGTCGTGCAATCATGAAATTCAAATTCTGGGAAAAAGGTCAGGCCTCCGCAGCAGAAAATTCGAAGTGGTACGAGAACCTGCCCATAGGGAGGGTCGGGGAGTATCTGGATAGGCCCTTGGCGCTAGAATACATAGGGCTTGGCGCAAAGGACCAGAAAGTCGCCCTGAAGGCAGTCGAGCTTTCGGACAACACGACCACCCTAAAGAACATCATTCTCAACTCCACAGATAGGATTGTAAGGATACATGCGTTCCAAAAGCCGCAAATCTGCGACAGCCAGATCTGCCTCTACCACCTGGCGTTCGCCTCTGAGGACAATGAGATTGCGACTATGTCGACAGGGAGGATAGAGGACCCGAAGATGCTTGCAGTTATTGCGATAACCGCAAATAATTCCCAGGCGAGAATTGCGGCATGCCAGCTGGTCGCAGTGATGATGAGCGATGAGAAGCAGGGGCAGATCGCCTCGGCCTCGATGCAGAGAATCGCGCTGGAGGTCACCGACAATTTTGTGAGCGACATGGCACTCAGGGCGGTGAGGGACAACGAGCAGATATTGAAGGAGATAGTGGTTTTTGGAAAGAATCCCAGGGCGAGGGAGAATGCTGCCTGGCATATCAGCGACAAGCAGTGGCTGAGGCAAACCGGGCTCAGGCTAAACCAGGGAAGCGAGGAGGATCAGGCGGTAGCCTCGAAGATAGGGCTCAAGTTCATGATGCTCTCGCAGGAGTAGTGCGGGCGCTCTTTTTTTATAAATATGGGTTGAATCTTACTTGGTTCAATGAAGCATTCTGATCTTGACAACGCAATGGACGTGATGAACTCGATTGAGGAGCGCGAGCAGTATTCCAGGTCTCCAAGGCAGGCAGCAAAAGAAAAGGAGCTCATTGGAACTGTTGAGGGATTCTTCAGCAAGATAAACGTGGTTGCAATAAAGCTCAGCTCGCCTCTCAAGGTAGGAGAAACGATAGAGATAGGGGATGAGGAGAGCTCTGTCAAGCAGAAGATTTTGAGCATGCAAATAGACAGACAGGATGTGATGGAGGCTGCTGCAGGGGATTCGGTAGGCATAAAGTTAAACTATAAGGTTGCAGAGGGAAGCAGCGTATATAGGCTCTGAGGAGCTTAGGTACCATAGTCATATCCGGCTTCGAACAGCTCCAGGATTTTGAGTGACCTGCCCCTCTGGATCAATTTACAGACATAATCCCCCGTGATGTACTGCGCATCTATCTGCTCCTTAACATTCATCTCCTCGGGTATGACATTGAAGATTGGACGGGCCTCTTTTGAAATTGTAATTTTTTGCTCAAGATAGGTGACTACCTTGGCTATGTTCTTGTTGAACGTCTTACCGTCATATCTGTCTCTTGCGCACTCTGCAAGCTCCTTTAGGGTATTGTATTTCGTTTTTCCCTCATAGATAACAGTGGAGGAGTTGTAGCCGTTCTCAAGATAAAGCCGCACCGCATCATATCCAGCGATGCGCACCGCAGCCCAGAGGGTAAGCGATGCATATGCATCATAGAATCTATCATCCTTCGGCCTAAAGTCAGAAAGATCCTGCTCATCTAGCTTGAGCCTGAGCGCATTTCTCGCGATTGCCTTTAGCGAAGAACCCTTCTTTTCCTTTGATGTAATTGACATACGATTACATTTTCATGAAGGCAGCTTTGGATTTATAAGTCTGACTCAAGGTTCGTTTTTTGCTTAGGGCAAACCTTACTTCCTGTTGTGGAGCCTCCTGAACTTCTTGACCTTTACAAAGTCCACAAGGTAGATCAGGAACGAGATTAGAACCACCACCCCAAGGAGCGTTGTCAGGGAGGAGGGTATCAATGCAAGGTTGGATGAGATCACAAGCACAACAAGCAGCAGCAGCCCAGTGAATATTACTGAGAAGAAGTTCGAAATCTCTACCTCACGCAGAATGCTCTCCAATATCTCTTCTTGCTTTGCCATGATAATCCGCTTTTATATCAAAGCAGAGCTATTTAAATTTATCAGCCCACACGTCAAGGGCATCATATTAATACTTAATCGTGCAAATCATGTTATTTGGCAAAGGATGAAATCATGCATTATGTTGTTGCAATACCGCTTGACAAGAAGCTTGCGGAGTTCATAGGAAAGGGAGGCGCTGAGGGGAGCATCAACTTCTACAACAGGAAGATGGGCGATGACATAATAGTCGGACTTGCGCCAAGCTCTATCGATGACAAGTTCTACGCCGTAGCTGAAACCTTCCTAATTTCGCAGCAGATACTGCTCAGCACAGCGAACATCGACAAAATTTTCGGAGAGCTGCTAGTTGCCTGCTCGCTTATTGACAAGCATGTGATATTCACGGACGAGAATGCAATAGATAACCTGCTTGCGGGAATAAAGGTGAAGGAGTATGAGATTTCGCCACGGGAGGAGCTCGTGAACAAGATCCTTGCAATAAAGCCGCAGGAAAGCACCGGACCGGTCCGCGTGGACATAGATCATGCTTTCCCGGTGAAGGGAATCGGATGCGTAGCACTTGGGATAGTCACAAAGGGAACGCTAAAGGTTCATGATGAGCTAAACCACAGCTCGGGAAAGGTGGTGAGCGTGAAATCGATACAAAGCCAGGACATTGACGTTCAAACAGCAGGACCGGGAACAAGGGTCGGACTTGCTCTGAAGGGAATCGAGCACGAGGACCTCTCGAAGGGAGACCTTCTATCGAAAGAGAAGATACCAAGGGTCGGGCAGATTAAGGCAAAGATAACGATCAGCCCGATAAGCAAGGAAGAGATCAAGGCGCAGTCAAGGTACTCGCTCGTCTCAAACTTCTCATTCTCAAACATCCTAATTGAGGAGGCCGCAGGGGATACAGTCACGATCAAGTTCGAGAAACAGATTCCGATATCCAAAGGGGATAAGTTCTTGCTCCTAAGAGAAAAAGCCCCGCGGATCTTCGCGCATGGGGAAGTGCTATAATTTTTGATCAAGGCCAGGTTCTTGCAATTATATTTCCGCTGGTCTGATTTTCAATTCCGCCTGGATAACCGCCACCCCCGTTACCACCACCATAAATGGTTGCGGCGCTGCCAGAAGCACCACAAGCCGAAACACTACAACCCTCGATAGCTCCAGCTGCATTATAACCCCCATTTACTCGAACGGCCCCGGTATTGAGAAGTGTCGTATATGCATAGAAAACTGTTCCGCCGGAACCGCCCTGTCCCCCACCACCTCCTCCGCCCCAGGCATAAGTGCCTTCTGCGCCGGAGGAGAAGCCACCTTGGCTACCTGGAGAACCGGTTATCCCCGCTGCACTTATCGTCCCGCTATTAATTAAATTTGAGGCATAGATTTCTACAATACCTCCTCCTTTCCCACCTACTCCGCCGGCCCCACCTCCTGCGTAACACCCGCTATAGCAGGCTATTACAGTTCCGCCAGCTCCACCTCCTGCACCACCAGCGCCAGATACAAGTATAATGCCAAAAAGATGGGAGGTTTTTACAGAACCTAATCCTCCGGGAACCTCACTACCTCCGTATCCCCCGCCGCATGTGTTGTTAACCATACCACTATTGTACAATGCAACATTTGCCTGTATATATTGATTGCACTCGTCCAGAACTACACCGGGCTGCACAAAAATATCATTAGTGGCAGTTACAGTGCCCGTAAGCTGGGTATTTGCAGTGTAACTTACATCCCCAGAATAAGTACCACTTGTTGGATTGTAAGTTATTGGATAGATTGTGCTTGTAGTGGAAGTTGTGGAGGTTGTAGTGCTTGAAGTTGATACGAACGAGCCCGTCTCTGTTATTGGGTTGTTTAGCGTTATTGAAGGGTAGGAGTTTACGCCAGTGTAGCTTCCGCTTCCCATCCCCGTAAACCCATTGAATGCATATCCCGCATTTGGCGTCTCGCCAAGCGTTGCACTGCTGCCAGCATTATACCAGCCGCTTGAAGGTGTAACTGTCCCTCCGGCTCCAGGTGATGCCGCAGTTGTGAGGAAGTACTGTATTAAGTAGTTCCCAAAAAGGGTACAGTTTGAATTTGAGGAGATCGTTCCTGACTGTGAGGTCTGGCCGCAACCACTTGCAAAGTTGAATAGATACTGCGTTCCTGCAGCACCTGAAACTGCCGTTTGGAAGGAGTATGTGTGCGATGTCCCCTTACCGTAACAGAGCTGCTGAGGGAATGAAGAGTATCCAACTCCATCTATTGTAATCGCATTTGATGTAGCTCCCGAAAGACCCGGAACAGAGATAAAGTAACAGACTGGAGGAGTAAAGGTCACTAGAGTGTTTGCAACTACATTTGCAAACGTTGCAGTTACAAACACATTTTCAGAAGTTGAGCTTGATATATACGAGACTGCATTTCCTGAGCCATCGCTTGTCACAACAAGAGGGACGATTGGAGCGCTAACCGAGTTTGAGGTGAAGTTTACCGTTGCACCGGAAATAGGAGTTCCGAGAAGCCTTACATTTGCACTCAGTTTGTCAAGTGAGTTTGAAAGTGCGACTTGTGAGGAGTTTTGAGCGGTTAGAGTTATCGATATATCAGTTGGTGATAGAAGCGGCGAAACATGTGTATTATAGGAGCCACTATAGCTCTGTCTTGAATTGCCTTGGCACTCAGTTGCATTTCCACCTGAGCACGGCGTGTAGCTGAGCACGAATGATCCTGAGGCAAGCGCGCCCCGCGAGATTGCCGGAGTTATTGTCGCACTGCAGATAATCGCCCCTCCAGGTAATACAAAGTTTGGAACGCAAGTTCCCTGGACAGGTGCAATCCCGCTCACGTTCACCGTAATGCCTGGATTAATTATTGGATAAGGATTTGAATTTGTGAGCAGCATCGCCATCTTTGAGAGGCTTGATGATGAGCCTAAAATAAGGTCCTGGCAGAATGCGCCGGCGGAGAAAGTGCAACTGGATGGAGTGAGCGTCGAAGGCGCAAAGACAAAGAGGTAGAGCGAGGCAATCACTATCGCAGCGATCAGAAATGCCCACCCGTAGGTAAGCAGATACTCTGTTGCGGACTGAGCCCTATTACCGTGGCCTTTCATCAAGTGATGAATATAATCTTGAAAGCTAAAAGCGTTTCGTCGATCATTTGTGCGTCGTATTCCACATCTTCTTTGCAAGGGGTCCGCTCCTCATGTAGGTGTCAACCATCTCCTTCGCCTCAGCCCTTCTCTCCTTGTGATTTGCAAGGAACTCGTTTAGCTTGTCGACAAGGATCTGCTTTAGCTCTCCGGTCAGCAGCTTTCCTGACCTATAGTCAGTTTCTATCTTCTTTAGCTTCTTTGCGTCGGGCTCAAAGAAGTACTTTAGCCATTGGAATGAAACGTCAATATCCGGATTCCCGCCCAGTCTTCTGTGCGCCTCAATGCTCTCCTGTCCGCCCGAAAACGCATACTTCATCACCTTTTGCTTCACGGTCTTTGCGTCGTCTGAGAGATATATTGCAGTCTCTGGCATTGAGGAGCTCATCTTCCCATCGGCTCCTGTGAGGGGAGGCATGAATTTTGAGTAGATTTGCGCAGCTTTTTTGTAGCCCAAACTTTCTGCAAGATCTCGCTGAAGCCTAAAGAATGGATCCTGGTCAATTGCGGCTGGAATAAGGCACCTTTTGTTTTCGAACATGGTCGGTAGGATCTCAAGCGTAGGGAAGAAAATCATCCCGATGTTTGTGGAGTTCTCAAATCCGAATGTCGCCTTGACCTGGGAGTAGGTTATCGCCTTTGCAACCCTTGTCGCAAGCGGGTACATGTTTCCGATGTACTCGCTGTCCTTGAAGATGAATGTCCGCTCCGGGTCAAATCCGACCGCGATTATGTCGAGGATATTCTGGTCTGCTATTTTTTGGATATCGGACATCTTGTTTTCCTTCTTTAGCATGAATTTTTCGTCATCGGTTATCTCAATGTAAAGATTGCACTTGAACTTGTCCTGCAACCACTTTGTGAAAACGAGAGGAATTATATGGCCAATGTGCATCTCCCCGGACGGACCTCTTCCAGTGTAGAGGAAAAATCCCTTTCCCGCTTCGTGGTCCGCAAGCGCAACGTCAAGGTCCCTGTGGGAGAAATAGATTTCCTGGTCAATTAGCGAGTGGCTCTCCTTTGCAAGATAATCCATCTTCTTTTTGAGCTCAGGGGTTATTTTCTTTGTGCCGAAATCCTTGATTAGCTTGTCGTAGTCTACCTTTCCGGTCACTTCCCAAGGCGTTACGACCTGCTCTGATTCCATGACTACACTACCAATACAGAAATTAAATACGTTTCCCCGCCCCTATTTTCAGCGGTATTATCGCAGACTTCTTCGAACCATACTTTTGCTTCATCCATTTTTTCGTGTCCTCAAATATGTACTCGCCGTGCTTATTGTCAGGCACAATCACAAAATCCACCGACCATTTTGCCTTCTTCTTTGCGCCTTTTGTTTTCAGCATCACAATGAAGTCAACGTCCCCGGGCCTTTTTTTCTTTGTGGTGAAACTTCCCATGACAGAAATTGATGAGATTGGAAGGACTTTTGAGATTTTCCTTATCATAAGTTGCGAGTTTCTCCAAAGTTCCCTCCTGTAGCCTGAATTCAATAGTCGATTTATTCTCTTCTCCATTAAAGATACCTACATGTTCTTCTTCATGAAGCGGATGTTCGCCTCAACTCGCTCCTTCATCTGAAGAACGCCGAGCCTTATGTCGTCCCTCATGTTGGACTTGTTTGCGAAGAATTTGCCGACTTCAGCTTGGGTCTTCTTCTCGTTTGTTATCGAGAGATTTTCGACAAACCTTGGGAACATGTGCGTCCCGCTTCCGTAGGTCTTCATGAAGTACTTCCAGTTCTTCTTCGTCCAAGGCCAGATCAGATCGTACGCCTCGGGGTTCCCCACCATCAGGGCGGGAATTATGTACGAGTCCTGCAGCCTGATCGATTTTGACTTTGAAAACTCAAGCGCCTTTGAGAGGAGTTTTTTGTCCCTCAATGATGTCAGGGCGTTTAGGAATCTCCTCTGCTCGTCGTTTCGCTTCTCCTTCTTGAACTTTCTAATGAAGAAGTCGTAGGTTCTTGCGTCCCCCGTCCATCCGGCAAGTGAGTAGACTACCGACCTTATGTTAGGATCAATCTCCTTTCCCTTTTTGTAGCCATCAAAGAGCTTTGCTGCCCACTTCTGAGTCTGCTTGTCCCCTGCAATCCCGAGCCTTGAGATGACAAGGCTCCTTAGCATCGTGTCCGTGTCGCGCTCCCCCCTCTTTGGAGTCCATCCGAGCTTTGAGATCAGTCGCCTGTTGAACTTTATGAGGCTCTTTCTTGCAGCATCCTCCTTTATTGTGCCGTAGCTCATCCTGAAGAGCCCGCCGAGGTGGCCTGCGATGTTCTGATTGAGAGGGTATCCCGCATTCTCGCAGTAGCTGTCGACAAATTCGAGGTACTCCTCCATCGCGATCCTTCCGGATGCGACGAGGCTGTAGAGGTCGTTTTCTATCCCCCATGCATCAAGCATCCCGAGCCGCTTTGCCCTTATCTGGTTTCCAAGAGCCTGCGAAAGGGGCTTTGTGTATCTGACCCTGTATAGTCCCTTTTGCCTGTAGTTTAGCTTTATCCAGCCCGACCCCGTCTTTACCTCTCCCGTCTTTGCGGAAAGGGTCATCTCGCCAGTCCCGCTTGCGCTCTTGTAGTGTATTGGGATTGGCCAGCTATCGCTCATCTCACTTGAGATTGTGTATCTGCTCTGGCTGAGGGCAAAGCCCCTCTGTGACTTTTTTACATCCACTATCGGGTGCCCCGGCTTTGTAACCCACTTGCTCATGAGCCCTGAAACGTCAACCCTCTTTCCTGATCTTTTTGCAGCCTCTTGGATTGCCTCCCAGAGGTGCTCCTTCCTTGCGCTGCCGTATGCGTGCCTCTTTAGGTAAATGTTGAGCCCCTTCCTGAAAACCTCCTTGCCCACATAGTCCTCAAGCATGTAAAGCACGCTTCCCCCCTTCTCGTATGAGATCCTATCAAAGATCGCATCGATCTGGTAAGGGTTGCCAACGTGGACGCTGATCGGATGGGTGTTCTTCAGGGAATCTGCGGCAAATGCTGTCCCGAATGTATCATCCACGTACTGGACCTCATAGTCCCATGCAGGATAAGTAGGGTCAATTGCCTTCATCGCCATGAAGGTCGCAAAGCTCTCGTTGAGCCAAAGATCATCCCACCACTCCATTGTGACAAGGTCCCCGAACCACTGGTGCGCGAGCTCGTGCGCGATCACCTCCGCAATCTGTTGCTTGAGAGCTACAGGAGTGTTCTCATCGCACAAAAGCGCCGTCTCCCTGAATGTTATTGCGCCCCAGTTCTCCATCGCCCCGGCAGCGAAGTCCGGAACCGCGATGAAATCAAGCTTTGGGAGGGGGAAATCGATACCGAAGTAGTTCTCATACCAGGCTATGAACTTCTTTGCATAGACCATGGGAAGGTGCATCCTGTCCTTGTTCCCTGGAACCGCGATTATCCTGAGCTTTAGCTTTCCGAGATGGTCTTCAAGCGCCTCATACTTTCCGACAAAAAGGTATAGCAGATAAGTTGACATCTTGACAGTCTTTCCGAAAGAGACCAGCTTTGATTTTGAATCTATCTGCTTTGTCTCAAGCACAGGCATGTTGGAAATTGCATCAAGCCCCTTTGGAATCCTAAATGAGACCTCAAATGTGGCCTTGAACTCCGGCTCGTCGAAGCATGGGAACGCAGCTCTTGCGTTCGCTGGCTCGAACTGGGTCGTTAGGATGTGGCTCTCCTTCCCCTTGTAGGTGTACTTGCTCTTGTAGAACCCGTACATGCTCTCGTTGTTCCTAGACACCGAGTTAATCTCTATCTCGAAGTGGCCCACGACCGGCGTGTCGAGCAGGAGCTCTATTGTCTCATGCTTCTCGTCCGCCTTGAGCTTTGTGTGCTGGATCCTAAATCCGAATATTACAAAAGCGCTGATGATCTTCGCCTCCTTGGAGTTGAGCCTTATGCTCTTCGTGGACTTCTTTGCAAAGCAGCTTATCTTCGCATGCACATTTGTGGTGGAGCTCTTCAGGTCAGGCTCGAATGTGAGCGCATAGTTGATTGGAAAGACATTGTTGCCGATTGTTTCGTGTTTTAGGGTTGCCATTTATTCATCCTTGTAATCATTTCACAGACAAAAGGGCGCAGTTGCCCGATGGTATGCTTATAGCAGAACTGTTAACTATTTTAAGCTGAGCCATTGAAAGCTTGTTGTAAAGGTTACTCCACCCGCCCCCGTCGGTTGTGTTCGTGTAAGTTGCGAAATACCCTCCGCAGATCTTAAGGGCGGAGTTACTGGCAGCAGCGGTGGGCGAGATGACCCAGTTTATCAAAAGGAGCGCATTGGCGTCGCCGGAGATCAGCTGCTGGGGATCTCCAATCTGGCTAAGCAGATTGTACCAAGGCCCGTTGTTTTGGTCCAGGAGCATTCCGGACTGGTTTGCATACTCAACGCCGTAGTAGTGCAGGTTTATCACATTTGAGCCAAGGTAGTAGCTGCTCGCATTGTTCTTATACCACTTGAAGCTTCCGTGGAAGAGCACGCTTGCAAGAACAGGCTCGCCCGGAAAGGCGGCGCTTTTGTTCAGCGTGACATTTACGCTTGTGACATTGTTTACGTTCACGAAATTCTCAACCTCTCCGCTTGAAAGATTGACCCTTCCCGCCCCGGTCAGATTGAAATAATTGAAAAATGCGCTCGGAAAATCGGGAGTGGTTGGCCCGATGCCGCTTTGGGCGACGAGGGTCGAGTTTGTCGAATTTGCAGGGACAAAATACAGTTTCCCGCCGAATGGCGATGCCTGCGCCACAATGCTGCTGGAAAGGTTGAGGTTGAGCTGGGGAGATAGCACAAGGATCCAGTTGGGGCAGCGCAAAAGGGGATCCGGGGTGTAGTTCAGGCTCATCACCTGCATCGACTTCGGTATTATCACATACGCTCCGGGCGGTATCTGCCTGCAGTCCTTGATCGAATCGTATGAGTAGAATCGGTTAAGGTTTGCAAACTGCATGTAGACCGGGACGTTGGAGAATGCGCCGGTGAAATATATGCTGGTCGAATTCGGGACCTGGCTGAGGTAGTTTGCGATCGCAATCTGGTCGTAGGTCGAGGCGTAGAGGGACTGGTGCCACATCATGTTTATCGGAAGGGCGGTGAGTATCAGGAGCAGGAAAATCGCAATTGATGCGACAATCCCAGCGGCCTGCGCGACCCTGTCAGAATCAAGCATCGACCTTGCAAGCGCAATCCCGATTGTGACAGCGAGCGGCACCGCAAGTATCGTGAGGAATCTGCCGAGGCGGTATGCCAAAAGGTAGCTGAAGGGAAAGAGGGAGACGTGCATCGGCCCGAACTCAAGGTAGAGGAAGCTTGCCAAAAACCAGAAGAGCGCAAAATACGCCCTCCTCTCCCTTGAAAGGAGCAGGTAGAGCGCCGCGATTACAAATACGTAAAAGTAGAATCCGGAGATGTTTGGCCCCGCCCGGTATATCTGGGACCAGATCGAGAGCGGGTTTAGGTTGCCGGAGTTCAGGCTTGATGAAAGCACGCCGAGCACATTGTAGCTTAGCATCGTCTGGGGGTAGAAGCCGGGGTCGGTGTTCGTGGAGGGGATCGTGTTCTGCTGGCCCACCGCGCTGTAGAAGTTCGAGTTTGTCGTGAATGTTATGAGGGGATCGCCGCAGTTTATGTAATTGAATGCCAAGAGCAGCCCGACTGCGAGAAGCGCGCCGTATATAATGTGCAGGAATTTTTGGTCCGGCTTTATCTTGCCCCTTAGGAGCTCGATTGCAATGTAGGCAGCCGCGACGATGATCACGATTAGGCCCTCGGGGGTTATGAGCGGAGTTGCGATCAGCAGAACCCCTGCGGCAAAGTACCACCGCTTGGACCGCCTTCGTTGCGCGTATAAAAGCGCAAGCATCGCGAGCGCCGCAAAGAACGCAAGGGGGATGTCATCGCTGATGGTTGCGGATATCTGGACGATGAGGGGGAAGAATGCGATCAGCGATGCGGAGATTATGCCAGCAAGGTTGCTGTGGAGCTCCTTTCCCAGAAAATATGAAACCGCGATCAGTCCCAGAAAAGAGAGGATGTCCCATGCCGAGTCGGTGTAGAGGTTCACGCCGAAAAGGTAGTAGAAGAGAGCGGTGGGATATATGTTGAGCAGCCTCACGCTGAAGATGAAGCTTGACTGGGCAAAGGAGCCGTGGACCGCATAGTATGCAAGGTTTGCGTATACCGTGTCGTCCCCGTAGAAGGAGGGTCCGCCCACAAAGAGAAGGGAGTAGCAAAGCGCGAAGATCAGAAGTATCCCAAGGGCAAGAAGATAGTTCCTGTCAATATTAGCATTTTTTGCGGCAAGCCTTGGGGCGCCCCTTGTCCTTGACCTCTTTTTGCCCGCCATAGTTCTCATCTACTCTTCCAATGCTAAATTACTTATAGGCTAGGAGAATACGAGTTCCACAGCGTCCAGAACTGCCTCTCAAGCTCCCTTATCCGATCAGCATTCTCTATCAGCTCGATATGCTCCACATTTACATGCATGCCCTTGTATGTGAGGTTTGCGGAGCCCAATATCGCTGCGGGACCGCCAAGATACATCTTCACGTGCACGAACTCCTGCGGTATCCTCATCTCGATGTTTGTGGGCCTGCTTGACGCGCTCACCAAAAGATCGAGAAGCAGGAGAAGCGCAAGCAAAAAGACGTAGAGCGAGTACTCGTAAAACTGCAGAAAGTAGAGCAGCAGGTCAAGCGCCGCGACCCAGATGAGCGCGAAGAGCACCTCTTTTGGAAACCTGCCCCTTGTGAGGAGATCCCTTGCCTGCCTCTCGATCGACGAGGAGATTATCTTCACCTTCTTGCCTTTTGAGTTCTTGAGAAGGAACGCTGCGTAGTATTTGTCGATGTAAGGGGAGACGATAAGGAGAGTCTCGGCGCCCCTTATCAGCCCGTCGACGTAGCGGTAGCACTCCTTGCCGGAGTATGACGGGATTTTAAATATGCTAGGCATTAGTTAGTTAGAAGGATTTAGATTTTAAAATGATTTCCATGGCAAGCAAGTCGGAGAAGAGGCTGCTCCTTGAGAGGGAGTTTTTCGAGGACGAGTACATTGACAGGCGCGTCTACGTTGAGCTCGCAAAGACGGAGCGTAAGCGCGAGCTCAGGGCGCTAATGGAGAGGCTCTCGAGGATGGAGAGCGGGCATTTGAACCTGTGGGAAAAGATGATCGTTGACGAGGGGGCACTCCCTACAAGGCCAAGGCTCGTCTGGCTGAGGGTCGCTGGATTCAAGATAGTCAGGAGGCTCTTTGGCACCGCGTTCATGACAAAGCTGCTCGAGCGAAACGAGGCCGAGGGCGTGATGGCGTACTCCAATGCGATTTCATCATCCCTGCTAAGCGCCTCCGAGAAGGCGAGGGTCCGCGAGATACTAAAGGAGGAGATGGGGCACGAGCGGGATTTGCTAAGGCAGGTGGAGAGGTACGAGGGCGGGCTGCAGTACACCAAATCGATAGTCTTCGGGCTAAGCGACGGGCTTGTCGAGGTGCTTGCCGCAGTCGCGGGGCTTGCGGCGCTTGTCTCATCAAGCGTGGTAGTGGTGGTCGCTGGGATAATAGTGGGGATCGCAGGGACCCTTTCGATGGCGGGAGGCGCATACCTTGCCTCCAAGTCGCAGAACATAGTGAGCACCGCAATCGAGGAGAAGGGAACAAAGAACGCAAGAACCGATCCGGCAAAGGACGCCTATTACACGGGCATCTTCTACTTCCTCGGCGCGCTAATACCTCTGATTCCCTTCATCTTCGGAGCAACGGGCTACCTTGGGATTGCGCTTGCGATTTTCTTCGACATAATTGCGCTTGCAATTGCCTCCGTCGTGATAGCGGTCGTGAGCGACACGAGCATCAAGAGAAGGACAGTTGAGATGGTCGCGATAACAATAGGCGCCGCGATAGTGACTGTGCTAATCGGGACTGTCGCAAGGACCTACTTTGGCGTGAGCATTTAGAGGCCGGCCCTACTTTGCCGGCTTCTTGCTGTCAAGCTTCGCGTTCTTTTGGGGCATCCTTCTCCAGAGTATGTATCCCGCTATCGCGATAACCGCAACCCCTATCACGATGTTCACTATTATCCCGCTTCCACCACCCTGCGGGCTGACCACCGCATAGTAGTTCTGCGAGGCGCTGTACTGCTGGCTCGAGGCGCCGTTCGGCTGGCTCCACTGCTCGTAGACCGTAACCGGATAGCTACCAGGATTGCCCTGCGCGTCCACATTCACGTAGAATGTGACGTTGGCCGACTCCCCTGGCGCGAGCTGCTTTAGGTAGACGTTCGGGGATGCGGGAACTATCGGGTATATGCTCTGCATGCTGAATGTTATCTGCTGCGCCGTCTGCCCTCCCGCATTTCTCACCGTGAAGGTGAGGGGAAGGTATGTCCCGGAAGGCGAAAGCTTACCGCTCACGTTGGTTATGTTGTATATCGCGGACTTCTGCAGTGTGACGTTTAGGTAGAGTGTCTTCTTTGCAACGCTCTGGTAGTTTGAGCTGGAGTAGCTCACCTCGACCGGCACAGAGTAGTTTGTCTGGTTGTCAGTCTTGCTCGCGCTGATGAACACTGACTGCGTTATCGAGGAATCCGCAGGTATTGTGCCTATGAAGATTCCGGCCGCGCTGCTTCCTACCGTTATGCTGTTCGTGCTGAGGAACTTGACAGTCACGTTCTTTGCGACCCCTAGCCCTATGTTCTGGATCGAGACGCTCAAGGTCTGGTTAGAGCCCGCATAGAGCGTCTGAGGGGATGTCGCAATTATGCTTGGCACTATGTTTGGCTGGTTTATTATCACGCTCATCGGGACCATGACAACCTTGCTCACATTCGCACCGTACTGCGTTGTATACTGCAACCTCACCGGTATGAGGTTTTGACCCTCCTGGAGCGTGCTGTTTGTCTGAAGAGTTGCAACCGCAGAGCTTGAGGCTCCTCCGTTAATTGTCCCCAGGTTGAATGTAGGGGAGCCGGAGACTGTGAAGTTCGCGGAGTTTAACACGGTCAGGTTTATGTTTGTCGCGCTTGCGGTTCCTGAGTTGAAAACGTTCAGATTGATGCTTGATTGGCTTCCCGGAACTATTTGCGTGACAGGATTTGCAGTGAGAACAAGGTTAGGCACCCCGCTTATGTAAAACGAGATTGGAACGTTGGATGTTGCCGCCTGGGTTACGGTGGTTCCCGAGCTGCTGGTTTGGATAAGGTAGGATGCAGAGACATACAAGGTGTATGTTCCTGACTGGACATTCTTTGGAACGCTTAGGTGGTAGAGGAAATATGTCCCCACACCTCCATACAGTCCCTGGTTCATTGAGCTTATAAGCCGGGACCCTACCGGGGAGTAGTTAAGGAGAGGGTAGCTCCCCGTGAGGCCGAAGTTCACATTTTGGAGTGTTCCGTATGAGTTGTAGAGCTGGAATGAGAGTGTGAAGTTCTGGCCCGCAAGAACAGGCTGGGGGGATATCACAAGGTTAGTGACCGAGAGCTCTCCGTTTGCGCTGACCATCCCCATCAGGAGGAATACCATGCCAAGTGCGGCAAACGCCGCCATGTTCCCAGAATTCTTTTTTCCAATTTCCATTTTAACCACTTGAGTATCATTCTTGAGAGGATGCATTGAACACCCTGAAGCTAAAGTAAATCATCACTGCCGCAAAGACAATGAGCACCGCGAAGTTTATGAGCAGCGTGCTGAGCTGTATGAATCCCTGCAGCGTCATTGCCCTTATTATCGTGTTTGCATACATGAGTGGGTCGAAGACCGCGACTGCGGCAAGCCAGGAGGGAAGGCTCTGTATCGGAATTATTCCGCCTCCGACAAACCAGAGCGGAAGACCGACAGCTTGCGAAAAGATTGCATACGCATCAACCCTATTGACCCTTGATGCGAGCATGACCGCAATCGGCATGAATGCAAGGCTCAACGTCACAGCAACCGCGATAACAATTAGCAAAGTAAGCGCTCCGCCTGCAATTGAGGCCCCATCAAGGAGCCCGATGGTTAGGGCGAGTATTGCAACGATTATGCTCGTTGTCGCGCCCGCAAGGATCTTGCTCAGAACAATCGCATTCTTGTTTATCGGAGTTATCATGAACGCCTTGATGTTTCCAAGCTGCCTGTCGCTAATAAGCGAGATTCCCCCGGCAAAGAGCGAGTTGAAGACCACCACCATGGGAATTATTCCACCGACAAGGAAGTCCTTGTAGTTTGCCGCGGATGCATAAAGCGCGTTTGAGGAGACCTCCCCTGAAGGATTCTTTTGCTCTGCGGTCGGATTAATCTGCTGGACAGAGCTGGAATACTTTGCCGCTGCGCTCTGTATGAGCGGGAGCGCAAACCCGGTGACCGCAATCTGGGTATTGCTGTAGTAAACCTGAATTCCGGGAACCCCTGGCTGGCTACTCGGGAATGTAGGGAGGATTATTATCACAATCTGGACGTTTCCGTTCTTAAGCAGGCTCAATGCGGTCGCTTGATCTGTTATCTTTGTTATGCTCAGGAAGTTGTTTGACTGGAGGCTTCCGATGAATGAGAGCGACTGTGGATTGTTTGCGTAGTTGACTATCACCACGGGGGCGCTGCTTATCGAGTTGCCTATGTTTCCGAAAAAGAGGATTATTATGAGCGGAAACATCACGGACCTTATCAGGTTAACTCTTGCGTTGCTCTTGAAGATTAGCATCTCCCTTTTATAGAGCGTGAATGTGTCTTGGAGCAAACTCATCAAATCTACCTCCTTCCCGCCTTGATCATCGAATCCATGCTTGAGGACATATCCTCGTGCGTGGCGTCCCTTGTCGAAGAGCCGGTCAGCTTTATGAAGACGTCGTCGAGCGTCGCCATGTGAAGGCTGACTGAGGAGACCTTTATCTTCTTCTTGTTCACCTCCTCGAGTATCTTCGACATTATTCTCTCCTCGTTCCCGCTTTCAACGACGGCCGTAACCTTGTCCACCTTGATCTCCGGCTTTAGCTTGAAGCTTGACTTTAGCATTGCCGCAAGAGCGGCCGCATCCGTATGGGCCTGCGTCACGATCTCGAGTATCCTTCCCGATCCGACCAGCTTCTTTAGCTCCGAGACCGTTCCCATCGCCTTTATCTTGCCGTGGTCTATTATTGCAAGCCTCTCGCAGAGCGCATCCGCCTCCTCAAGGTACTGCGTCGTTAGTATAATTGTGACGCCTATTTCATTGAGTTCGCGTATGTGCTTCCACATATTCACCCTGTTTTGTATGTCAAGTCCCGTTGTGGGCTCGTCCAGAATTAGTATGCTTGGGTGCTGGATCATCGATTTGACAAGCTCGAGCCTTCTCTTCATCCCGCCCGAAAATGTTCCTGCTTTCTTATTTGCGAAGTCGGTAAGCTCTGATTCTATGAGTGCCTCCTTTATCCTCTGCTCTTTCTCATCCGCGGGAACGTGATAAAGATCTGCAAATATCTCAAGGTTCTCCCTTGCGGTAAGGTCCGCCTCGACCACTGTCTCCTGGGTCATAAGGCCGATTAATTGCTTTATTTTCTCGCCATCCTTTCTTATGTCGAGCCCGTTGATAGTAATTCGTCCCGAAGTTGGCTTTAGTAGCCCTAGAATCATGTTTATAGTGGTGGTTTTGCCTGCACCGTTTGGCCCAAGCAATCCGAAAATCTCACCTTTCTTTATCTTGAGTGATATGTCATTGACTGCGGTGAAGTCGCCGAATTTCTTTACGAGCTTTTCAATATCAATCGCGTGTTCACTCATTGAGCTCCTCCTTCATAAGTTTGTTAACTTCCGTGAAAGACTTGATCATTGCTTTTTTTGAGGCGATAATTATCTTCTTGCCTTTTGGGGTGGGATCATAGTGCTTTTGCATCTTTGCCCCTTTCATCACTGCATGTCCCTTGATGAATCCCTGCTTTTCAAGGGATCCTATCGCATTGTAAAGGTCATTCTTCGTTAGTCCTTCAAAGACAAACGCCTTCCTGCTCTCTATTGCTTTCAAGAGCTCGTAGGGATAGCCTGCGTGGCGGCCCAGGTGATTCAGGATTATGATCTTCAGCATCTCCTTCCTGAGACCCTTGCTGATAGATAGTTCAGAAGAATTTGCCAAATAGCTCAACTAGTTTGCATTCAAACTAGTTTAATATTAAACTAATCATATATAAACCTTTATTTACCCGCATTTGGGTTTTAAACATAAATTGAGTAATATTTAAGAATGGACAAAACACACAGTGATAGATTAAAATGAATGTTTTAAACGGAGATCCGAACATAAATAAGTCCAAGGAGACATCTGTGAACTTCCTGGATAATATCTCGAAATTGAACGTGAAGGAGATGCTAATGGTCTCGGGGATGACGGCAAAGCTAAACGACTTGAGGATAAACAGGCTTAGGTCGATTTACAAAAAGGATGCGCTGGCGATAAAGGCGATTGATACGGTTTTGGTAAGGACTGCAAACACCTCAATTAAATTGGAAGAGGAGACGGGCAGGAAAAACACCCTTCTTGAGAGGAAAACTCTCCTTTATCTCGACCTCAGGGTCAAGGAGCTTGTAGGCAGGGCGATTTTAGAAAATGGGATAGGCGCGGATAAGATGATTTACAGCATAGACAGCCTAAATGAATCCCTCGGGAATGACAACCAGAAAACGGTTGATGCTATAACCCAGATGAATGTGGTGGACTCGACAGACATGATCTTGATGTTCATTACGGTACACAACATAAATGAGAGGATGAAAACGCCTGAGGCAAAGGCGGACACTGCTTCAACAGTTAATGAGGCAATAAAGGACATAGAGTTCCTAAAGGGCGCCTTTAGAATGCTGGCAGAAGAGGACAAGAAGGCAGAGTAGGCTCGATTTTTACCCTCTGCTAAAAGTATTTAAATCTGGAAAGCTTATTCTACTTTGGTGGGCATTTGGTAGTCGGGAAGCTGCTGGGTCTTGGAATGACGGGTCTTAAGAGCAACCTCGTCAGACTGGACAGGCCGTACAAGCTTAATTTTGCAATCACCTACTGGTGCCAGTCAAGATGCACGCACTGCAGCATCTGGGACATTCGGCCAAAGGGCGAGCTCACAATCGATGAGATACGCGATTTTGCAAAGAAGAATGACTATTTTAAGTGGGTTGAGCTCACGGGCGGAGAGCCGTTTTTAAGATCCGACATCGTGGAGATAGCCAAGGCGTTCAAGGAGAACTCTAAAGGGCTCTACATACTCACAATGCCTACGAACTCGCTTTGCAACCATGACATGGTGATTAGAAAGATAGAGGAGATGCTCAACCTTGGGATTCCGAGGGTCGCAATAACCGTAAGCCTTGACGGGTACAGGGAGCTCCATGACCAGATAAGGGGCGTCCCAGGCAACTTCGATAGGGCAATGGAGATGTTCAGGAGGCTGCGCGAGCTGAAGAAGAAATATCCGAACCTCTTCTTCGTGTTCGGTTACACGATGATCAAGCAGAACCAAGGCCAGTTCATGAAGACCTACGAGGAGGTGAAGAAGATAATCCCGGACATCCGCTTCAATGACTTCCACGTCAACCTTGGCCAGATATCAGAAAACTACTACAGGATGACTGATGCGGGGAAGATAATGCTCGACAACAGGGCGCTTGTTGCGCAGGAGATACGCGAGCTAATAAAGCATAGGGAGTTTGAGGTAAGCATGATACAGAGGATTGAGGAGATCTTCCTGGTCAAGCTCGCTGATTACGCCCAGACGGGCGTGCAGCCGATGAGGAGCAGGAGCCTTGAGGCATCGCTCTTCCTTGACAGCTGGGGGAATGTCTACCCTTCGATAATGTGGAACAAGAAAATCGCAAACATAAGGGAGATCGGCTACGACCTTACAAAGGTCTGGAATGGGCCAGAGGCGCAGGAGATAAGAAAGGAGATCAGGGAGGGCAAGGAGCCTACGCAGTGGACATCTTGCGAGGCATACCAGACAATAATTGGGGATGTATCAACCTTTATAAAAGTAAGAAACGTCTACTAGTTGTGCTTTCATGTATGTTCTAGGATTATGGGATGGCCACGACTCGGGGGCGGCGCTCTTAAAGGACAACCAGATAATCTACGCCTCAAATGAGGAGCGGTTCACCAAAAGGAAGCTTGAGGTCAAGTTCCCGTACAACTCGATCAGGGCGGCGCTTGCATTCGCAAAAATACACCCGGAGGATGTGGAGATTGTCGCATTCTCGACACTGGACCTCTCCAAGACCATCTCCAGGATTTTTCCGCAGCAAAAGGAGAGATACTACGAATTTAGAAGGAGAAAGATGCTAAAGCCAAGGTTTGAGAACCTGATGCACTTTGGAAAGTACGAGATGACCTCGATAGGTCCGCTTCCTTTTTGCAATGCGATCAGCAAATCGATAATCTCCTCGGAGCTCGGAAAAATGGGCTTTAGGAACTACAGGCTTTACTCGGTCGACCACCACACCGCGCATGCGGCAACAGCGGCGTTTCCCTCAGGCTTTAGGAGGGCGCTTGTGATAACGCTTGACGGCGTAGGCGACGGGCTGAGCGGATCAATCAGCACGCTAAAGGGCGGAATACTAAAGGGAGAGAAGACAATTTCTGCGAGGAACTCTCTTGGGATATTCTACGAGCAGGTCACCAACATAGTTGGGATGCGGGAGCTTGAGGATGAGGGCAAGGTGATGGCAATGGCAGACTACTCCTTCCCATTCCCGTTTGAGAAAAACAGGCTTAAGGAATTCTTCAAGGTGAACGGAACGGAGATTGTTGCAAAGCACGGCCCAATTACACAGTACGAGATGCTCAGCAAGATCGCGTGGTCGATGCCAAGGGAGCAGTTCGCATACATGGCGCAGCAGCTAACAGAGCACGTTCTTGCGGCACTTGTGAATAACGCAATTGAGGAGTTTGGGATAGGCGATGTTGCAATGTCAGGGGGGGTATTCTCGAATGTGAAGGCAAACATGAAGATAAAGGACCTCAAGAGGCTGAAAAACTGGTTTGTATTCCCGCACATGGGCGATGGAGGGCTTGCGATGGGAGCAGCGATGTACGCGAACTATATCGCAAACGGCACTTCCTCATACAACTTTGAGAATGCATACCTTGGGGACTCGTTTTCCGAGGATCAGATAAAAAATGCGCTAAAATCGGAAAGGGGCATAGAGTATGAGAGGGTCTCATCACCGGGAAAATACGCAGGAGAGCTGATAAACAAGAACAATTACATTTTCTGGTTCCAGGGAAGGGCGGAATTCGGGCCGAGGGCTCTTGGGAACAGGAGCATACTTGCAAATGCGGGCGATGATAAAGTGAAGGAGAGACTAAATATCCATGTAAAGCAAAGGGAGTGGTACCAGCCATTTGCCCCCGCAATGCTAAAGGATGATGCGCCAAAATTGCTTGAAGGGCTCAAGGGGGACTCAAGGTTTATGACAATGACCTACAAGGTGAAGCACGACAAGAAAGAGATAATGAAATCCGTGATCCATGTGGACGTTACCGCAAGGCCGCAGATACTTGAGAACAGGAATGTTGAGTACGAGGC
>JAGWHN010000059.1 GCA_028866785.1 Microcaldota archaeon | reverse complement strand
CGAGCGACCGAAAGAACATGGACCGACTTGAGATAGAGCGAAGGAGAAACAAGCTTGACACGATGAGCGTCTTCCACGCCCCTGCCCTTGGCTACGCTGAGCCATACAGGGAGTACGGCATCTCAAAATGCAAGAACGACTGGATACTCCTGCTAGACACGGACGAGAAGCTCTCAGTCCATCTGCGAATGAACCTCAAGAAGATAGTCGACAATGCGGACTTTAACGTGCTCAAGGTAAAGCGGTACGAGCACGTGAGCCCAAAGGGCTCAATCTCAAGCTACTACACCTGGCAGGTGAGGCTCTTTAGGAAAGGAAGCGTCAACTTCCTTGGACTGACCCACGAAACGCCCGAGATGATCGGAACGGTTGAGAGCCTAGATTCGGGGAGCGAGTACATAAGCCACATGGACGAGCTGCGCCACGAGAGGTTCTACAACAAGATGGACCTGTTCTCCTTAAACGGGCCTTTCATACTTATTGTTCGGGATTTTATGATAGGGCTTATGAACGGAGAGATGAACCTCAAGTACATAACCGGCACGATAAAAACCCACATGGATTACGAGAGCGAAAGGATGCGCGACAAGACGATTGGGGAGATCGGGAAAATAATCCAGGAGAAGGGGATAATCAAGTACCTGCAGCTTGACAAAGAGTCCGTGATACGCAAGCTCAACAAGAAATACGCAAACAAGAAGCAGGGAATAGATTTGCTTATAAAGTTGCTGAAAGACAAGTATAATCACAAATATCCGTAGCTGATTGGATGAAGATTGCAATTCTCAACGTAATAAAGCCGCACGCAGGCAGCGGCGACGGGATGACTGAGTATGCCTACCAGCTCTACACAAAGCTAAGCAAGGGTAACAAGGTGAACCTAATCTATCCGCTCGAACAGTCAAAGAGAAACGACATCTTCGGCCTGGTCTACACAAACTCGCTCTTCAAACTGAGGATAAAGTCGCTTGCGAAGGAGGACTACGACGTCATACATATAGCAAACCAGGAACTAGGCTTCACGGCAAAGATGCTAAAGAGGCTTGGGAGCAAGGCAAAGATAGTCACAAGCATACACGATCTCATGCGAGTGAAGGATGACGGATATCATAGGGGATTGCTGCAGGACGCGTACAGCAACCTTGTCTCATCAAGCGTTCGCGATGCGCTGGATTTCTCAGATTCGATAATATTCACAGCAAGCTCGATAAGGGCGAGCACAAAAAAGGAGTTCGGCACCGAACTGAGGAAGAACTTCGTTACGCTCCTGTGCCCAAAGGACGAGTTTAGGGCCTCGAGAATACCTGAAAGGAAGAGGGGAGGTACAATGAAGATAGGATACGTCGGTGCGCTTGCCTTTAGAAAGAACATAATTTTTCTGCTTAAGACCGCAAAGAGGCTTAGGGACAACGACGGCGTGAAGTTTTTGGTCTACGGCAGCGGCGCAGAGAAGCAGAATTTGCTTGACTTCAAGCAGGAAAACAAACTCTCCAACGTTTCATTCATGGGATTCGCTCCAGAAAACAAGCTGATGCAGATATACGACGGTTTTGACCTGTTCATGTATCCATCACTTGAGGAGGGTTCGAGCCTTCCTCTTCTAGACGCCCAGGCGAGGGGCATTGCGACAATGGTGCTAAAGGAGAACAACCTTGATGCAGAGGTCACAAAGCACTCATTCAAGCCAAGGGATGAGGGCGAGGCCGCAAAGATAATACTGAATCTAAAGCAGAAAGGCTATGATAAGGCGGCAAGAGAAAAGGCCACCTCATATGCGCGCAGCTTCTCCTGGGAGAGGATTGCAAAGGAAACTCTTGCAGTATACAAAAAGTCCTAGTTCTTTCTTTTTGAGAGCTCCTTTATCGCCTTGCAGATGTAGGACACCTGGCTCTTCTTTATCGTGAGCCCGGATGGCAGATATAGTCCGTTCTTACCTATATTTTCAGAAACTGGGTAGCTCTCCCCCTTGAAGAGGCCCATTGAGTGGAATACCGGCTGCTGGTGCATAGGTATGAAAAACGACCTTGAGTCGATCCCTCTTTTCTTTAGCTCCTGCATAAGCATCTCCTTTGACATGCCGAATTTCTCCTCGTCAATCACAATCCCATACATCCAGTAGACGTTCTTTGCCCAAGGCATCTCGACCGGAAGGGTAACTCCCTTCACCTTCTTTAGGCCTTTGTTGTACCACTGCGCCATCTCCCTTTTCTTCTCTATGAACTGGTTTATCCTTGAGAGCTGTGCGACACCGATTGCCGCCTGTATGTTTGTCATCCTGTAGTTGTATCCCAGATCCTCGTGCAGATACCTCACCGTGTCCTGAAAGGCGAGGTTTCTGAGGACCTTCATCTTGTCGGCAAATTTCTGGCTGCTGGTCAGCGTCATCCCGCCTTCGCCTGTGGTGATGATCTTGTTTGCGTAGAAGCTAAAGCAGGATAGATCCCCGAAGCTACCGACCATCTTCTCCTCGAACGTCGCACCGTGAGCCTCTGCCGCATCCTCGATAACAAGCAGGTTGTGCTTTTTTGCAATCTGCATTATCGTGTCCATCTTGACTGGGTGGCCGTAAATATGAACCGGGAGTATCGCCTTTGTCCTTGGCGTTATCTTCTGCTCGACAAGCGTCTCGTCCATGCACCATGTGTCGGCTCTTGAGTCGACAAGCACAGGCTTTCCGCCGGCGTACACTATGCAGAGCAGGCTTGCGATGTTTGTGAATGTGGGAACAATCACCTCGTCTCCCGCCTTGATGTCCGCCACCCTTATTGCAAGCTGAAGAGCGGCCGTTCCGCTGTTGCATGCGACTGCAAACTGCGCCCCGCAGAACCTTGCGAACTCCTCCTCAAACTGCTTTATGAACTTTCCTGCTGTCCCCGAGATGAATCCAGACTTGACCGCCTCGATTGCATTTTTAAGCTCGAGTTTTGAGAGGTCCGGTTCGCTTACGTTGATGAATTTGGTGCCGTCTTCCATGTATAATCGCCTAAATACAAATCAGATTAATTGTGTAGGCATAGTTTATAAATTTGCTATACCTGTATTATCTCAGGTCTGTTT
>JAGWHN010000058.1 GCA_028866785.1 Microcaldota archaeon | reverse complement strand
CATTTTTGCAGGGCTCTGATTGCATCCTGGGGTCGAGTGTCGGTTGGATATTTCTTCTCAAAGTATGGTAGCACCCTCTTTGCGCAATCAATCGCCCAGAGCGCCAAAGTTCTCTTGTCCGTTTTTGTGACAAGTTCCCTTAGCGATGGGTCTATTTGCGCAATGGTGAACTTCATTTTTCTGGTTTTTCCCTGTTTCATTTACTCCCTGACCAAATAATCTGTCATAGTGGTTAAGTCCTCAAAAACTAGATCTGGATTTTCTGCTTCAAGGTTTTCCCTAGCTCCCATCCCTGTCAAAAGCGCAATTGATCTGCACTTTGCATCCTTTGCCGCCATTATGTCGGTTGGCGCATCGCCCACATAGTAGGTGCGCTCCAAAGGCGGCTTTAGCATATAAAGAATTTTTATTATCCCCTCTCCCGATGGCTTCTTTTTTATCACATCGTCCTCCGCCACTATCGCGGAGAAGTTATCGAGCCCTAATGGCGAAATGTCCCTTTTTATGGAGGACTTCGATGCATTGCTGAAGATTGCAAGCCCATACCCGTTTTTCTTTAGCCTTGCAAGAGAGGCCTTCGCATCCGGAAAAATCCTAATCTTGTCCGCCGCCCCATCCGAATTGAAGAACTCCCTGTAAATCTTTCCTATTGTCTCGACCTTGACCAGATCCTCATAGCTAACGTTCTCCTCAACTATTTTATCGATTAATTCCTCTAGGTTCTCTCCCCTAAGTATCTCATCCATCTTGCTTTTCGATTTGGATATTGCAAAGAGCGCCTTTGCCCCAAGGACGCCGTTGTTGTACTTCCCGATTCCCCTCAGCTTCCAGACCTGACGTTCGGTGAAGCCAAATTTCAGGCCTAGAACCTCAAAGCCTCGTTTGTATCCCTCCCACAAAACAAGCGACGAGTCCCTTAGCACCCCGCCCACATCAAAGATGACAAGACCCTTCAAGAAATCACAAGTGGCAGCACCGGCCTTGCAAGACAGAGCGATGCAAGGTTATCTACACTTCAGCTCAGCCCCGTATCTCTAGAGCATAGTAAACATAGACTTAGGGTTGCTCCTTCCGGCCTGGCCCGGTTCGAATATGCAACTACCACTAGAGGCGAAACCTCAACGCTTCCGCCTAGGCCTTGCACTACTCTGTAACACGCAGCCGGTATTGGCCCGCCTGAAGGGGATTTGCGGATGGGAAACCCCTAGCTTCCCGCCTTGCTGCCAATATTAGTTAGCAATTAAGCCTTTAAGAAGTGTCGGTTTTAGCGGAATTTAACCAAAAACGAAGTTGTAGAAATGCTATTTATACCTCCTAAGGGAACCTAGGTATGGTGGGCATGTGTCGCAAACGATGAAGGCAAAGATAGCGGTGAGCGAGAAGAGCTACTATTCGGATAACTTTTCTATTGAGGTGTTTAGGGACAGGCAGCGCAAGGGAGTTTTTGAGCCGATTGTACAAAAGCTAATCTATACCAAGCAGGGATTTACCGGATCGCCTAACATCACCTCCTCGATAGAGATAGGGTACAAAACTGGCTTCCAGTGCACCCCTGACATAAGTGTAATACTGATCACTTCTGAGTGGATTAGGGACAACGAGAAGGCAAATGTCTTCAAGGGTGCGATTTTGCCAGATGCACATGCAAGGACGCTTATTTTGGAAGGACTCCTTAATCCTGTGAATGGCTACCTTTCGGCCCTTACAAAGATGGACGAAATACTAAAGCTTGAGGGATCTAACAAGAAAGCGGCACGAACTTTCGGCCATTACTTCCTTCCGGATGAGAAATCCACAGGGGCATTTAGAAATACGATAAAAACACTAACCAGCATCGCAAGGGACTGGCAGCAGGACCAGGCATAGAATACTTTATTAACCTTGAAAGCGATATTAGAGTAGGTGTTTTTGCTGGATACCAATTATGAGAAGCTACTGGACAGGGCGTTTGAGAAACTGCCTAGCCTGTCCACTGAAAACGTAGACTTCAAGATCCCTGTTCCTGACTCGATGATTCAAGGGGCAAAGACGATACTGAAGAACTTCGGGCAGATTGTGGATGTCGCAAGGCGAGACAAGGCGGAGGTCGCAAAGTACATGACAAAGGAACTTGCGGCGCCGGTCAGCATCGAGGACCAAAGGCTGCTTATCAGCGCAAAGGTCCACTCGGACGTCATCAACCAGAAGATAAAGAAATACTTCGACACCTATGTTATCTGCAGGGAGTGCCACAAGCCGGACACGCACGTTGAGTCCGCAGCGAGGGGATTCATCACTATTGTTTGCGAGGCATGCGGAGCAAGATACTCGATAAAGCATTACTAAGGGCCATAAAATGAAATACCAAAAGCAAAATGTTGTCCAGAGCACGCCTATGCCAAGGCCAGATGAGGTCGTTGGCACTGTGAGGAGGGCCCTTGGAGCATCAAAGTTTGAGGTTCAATGCTCCGACCAAAACGTCAGAGTCTGCTCGATCCCGGGAAGGCTAAAGAGGAGGTTCTGGGTCAAGGAGGGCGATGTCGTCTTGGTAAAGCCGTGGGTCGTCCAGTCAAATGAGCGTGGGGACATAACGTGGAGGTACAGCATAATGGACAAGGATAAGCTCAAGGCAAAAGGAATAATGATTCCGTAGAGTCCTTACCACAATCCGTGGAGCGTTTCTCTTACTTTTTCGAGCTCCTTTCTTGCTATTTTTATGAGGCTTTTGTGCCACACATCAGTCCTTCCCTCTATCCTCACGTTTTCCCTCTCAGTAATCCCCCTGAATATTTCCGTGAACTCCTCCTGCTTTTCGTAAGCGTTTGGGACAAAGTGGTACTCGTCGCAGATGTTTTTTATCTCCGTGTTGAACATCCCCTCCAGTTTTTCCTGCCTCACATTCGAGATGAAGACAAAATAGATTTCCGGGTACGCCTCCCTTGTGGTCTTGACCTTGTTTAAATAGAACCTACCCTGGGCAAGCGCCGCCTTTGAGTTAACATTCTGCTCAAACCACTCCATGCTGTGCATCTCAGCAAGTAGAACCCTGTCGTTCTTGTACCTGTTGAAGCTCTTGTGCTTCCATCTCTCCATTTTGCCGTCATGGACGTATATGTTGGTGAAAAAATCCGGCTTGAACCCGTCCCTAAGGCCAGGCATGAAGAAGCAGAACGGCTCATACGCGATCTTCACCCTCATTTTTTCCAGTGCATTGAATAGGTTAACCTCTCCCCTGCTAAACATCTTTACCTCCTTGTTGCCTACGCTGAAGTTGCCTTCGCTATCCCTTCTCAG
>JAGWHN010000057.1 GCA_028866785.1 Microcaldota archaeon | reverse complement strand
AGGAAGCAGGTTCTATTTGCAGCAGTTCATGAGGGAGCAAAGCGAAGCAGTCGCAAAATAATGATCTAGATGTTCACAAAGCTTCTCTACGAAATCCTCTCCTTTAGGACAAAGAGCGTTAAGATACGAAACACAAAAGTTGAGCTATTTATTGCAGATTCACTTCCAAAGCAGATACTGGGACTTATGCACAGGCCGCAGATAAATTCAAATCAGGGAATGCTCTTTATTTTCAGGACTGATTCACGGCATAGCATCTGGATGTACCATATGCTCTTCTCAATAGACTGCATTTGGATAAATGAGGCGGGGAGGGTTGTTGACATAGTGGCGGGGATGAAACCCTGCAATTCAATGATGGACTGCCCGACCTATTATCCCAGGGATCAGGCGAGATATGTGCTTGAACTGAAGGCTGGAAGTGCAAAGAGACTGGGAATAAAAATTGGAAGTAGCTTAAGCTCCATAATCGGATGGTAACATGGTTAAATTTACTGCAAAAGAGACCACATTCATCAAGAAGATGAACGAGGCGCGCATCGCCACTGTTTCAAGCAAAGGCTGGCCACAGGTAACGACCGTGATCCACGTATTTGATGGGAAGTGCCTCTACTTTGCAATTGACTACGACACTGTGAAATACAAGAATCTCCTTAAGAACAACAAGGTCGGGATTGCAATCGATGTTTATGCAAGGCAGCCAAAGGCAATTGTCATGCAGGGCAGGGCAAAGATGTTTGATGAGGGAAAGGAGTTTGAGCATGCATTCGGTTTGCTCCAAAAACGACATGCTTACTACCGCGCAAACCCCTTCAAGCCAAAGGAGGCTCCGATAGTGAAGGTCCAAATCCTAAGAAAGAGCAGTTGGGGACTTTAGTTATCCCATTCCACTTGAGTAGCTCTTGAAAAGGTAGTTGAAGATCCTAAAGAGCACTGCAATAACTGCAATCATTATAATGACCACCACCACTATTGCGTAGGCGTCCAATTTTCCCGTTATCGCCTCAACGGGATAGTAAGTTGCAAATCCTAGCGGCACAATGAACGTGAATAAAAGCGTCCCAAGTATCCCGTAAATATTAAGCGGATACTTCACTGCGCTGCTCAGGGTGTTTGTGAACCAGTTAACCCATCCCCCTCCCCTGAAAAGTTTGTATGAGGAGACTACAAGCACGAGGATGAAGAGTGTCGAGATTAGCGTACCCAAAGCGAAGAGCACAAAGAAAAGTGCAATTTGGGCAAGAGTAATGCCAAGCAGCGATGCCGCATACAGGAAGAGAAAGAGCCCGGTAATGACGCTTGCGATCATTGTGGTCCCATTGAAGTTTGAGAGAAGTATCATTATCGGGGAGATGGGCCTCGCAAGCTGCGCGTCAAAATCGCCTGAGAGGAGGCTTTGGCCTATGTTGAAAATATCAACGAAGTAGTTGACAATCCCGATCATCATTATTGCCGAAGAGGAGAGCAAAAGCATCTGCGCATAGCTCCATCCCGGTATTCCCGAAGAGACGCTATACACAACGTTTACGAATACGAAAGTTAGTAGCGCCTGCCCGCTGAAATAGACAAACCAGATCAGCGCCTGCGCCCTGTATTCAAGCTGGGTTTTCCATGCGTAGATCTGGGTAAGGTAGAGTATCTGGAGATTTCTTGCAAGTTTTTCTATCATTAGACCCCCACCACATTCATGTGTTTTTTTGCAAGCGAAATTATTATCCAGTTTGCGCTCAGCATCACAAGTAGCCAAAATGCGGCAAGCGGAAGCATACCAATTGCCTGTGCACCACTTATCGCATGAGTGAAGATTGCCGCGGGATAGTAGTAGAAGAACTGGAATGGAAGGATTGAGGTTAAGCTTCCAATTGAGCTGGGCAAAAGGTTGAGCGGCACCAACCATCCGCCAAGAAAATCGCCTATGAAGTAAAACATATTAATTATTCCTGAGGTCTCCACCACAAAGAAAGACAAATAGCCCAAAAAAACCTCAAACATCAGCCAGAGCGTGAACATTATGCAAAGTGAGAGCAAAAAGAGTGCGAGCAGAGGAATTGAGAGAATCGTGCTTGTTGCAAAGTAGACTATCAAGAGTATCGGAAACGCTATTCCCAGCGCGTCAATCAAAAGGTTTGCAAGTGCAGCTGCAATTATCGTCTTGACATAGCTAAGCGGCTTTGTCATCACCGCAAAGAGTGCACCTGTCTTTATGTCGCTTAAGATCGTCCATGAGACCGTTGGGATTATAGAGTTGGCCGCGGCTACCACGAAGAAGTAGGTCTCAATCTGCGCAAGGCTGAAGTTGTTTATAGTGGTTGTCTGCGTCGCAAAATAAATTGCAATCCAGACAAAAAGCATTATGAGCGGATTTATTATCTGGATCCCCATCATCAGGAGCATGTCCAGCTTGAATGCAAACCTTCTCTTTATCACAAGCCTTGCGTGCATGAGGTACTTATCTAGGCTATGGCCGAGAATCATTTCCTTCTCCCCTTCTTCCTGTTCAGTTTGTAGAACTGCGCAAGCACCTTTGCAAGGTCTGGATCGGATACGTTGTAGTCAACAACGTTCTCACCGTTTAGAAACTCGTTTATCTTGTTGCTCTTAAGCGCGTTCGCCTCAATCTCAAGCTTAAGGTAATCCTCCTTCTGTTCAATCACATCTCCGAGTCCCTTGTAGTTCTTGCTCCTTCTCTCCTTGTTGAAGCGTATCTCAAGCTGCTTCTTGCTTCCAAAGAGCTTCTCAAGCTCGCTCCTTGTGCCATTGAATACCACCTTTCCCTTGTCTATTATTATGACGCTCCTTGCAAGCGCCTTTATCTCATCAACGATGTGTGTTGTTATGAAGAAGGTTGTGCCGTATTTCTTTCTCATGTCAAGCACCGCTTCCCTTAGATTGATCACCGCAGGAAGGTCCATACCTATTGTTGCCTCGTCCATGAAGACTATCTTCGGCAGGTGGAGCACTGAGGCGACAAAGTTGCACTTCATCCTCTCTCCAAGCGAGAGCACCCTCACCTGCTTTTTGTAGACGTCCTCAAGCTCAAGTATCTTAACGAAGTACGCAAGCCTACTATCAAACTCCTCTTTTGGTATCTTGTAAATTCCCCTTACATATTCGAAGGTGTCGACCGCAGGCAGGTTCCAGAAGAGCTGGTTGTGCGCGCCGCTCACCATTCCGTAGTTCCAGGCAAGCTTTACCCTTTCCTCCCCTGGCGTCTCCCCTAGCACCTTTACCTTTCCACCATCGGGCTGTATTATTCCCACAAGTATCTTGATAAGCGTCG
>JAGWHN010000056.1 GCA_028866785.1 Microcaldota archaeon | reverse complement strand
TTTTTAACGTAAACTTAAGCTAACCTCGAGAGAAAACTAAGCATCTGCCCCCAGAAATCAGCTTAATATCATTTGATTGTAATAATATTTAAATCTATTGGAAATGCTCTCGATATCGAGTTTTCCGATGCCTATTTTCTTGCGCTAACGTGGATCCAATTCTCACGAGGTATCAGGTCTCGCTCCTGCTGTGTGAGGCGGCCTATCCGAACCGAGTTATCTAGCATGCGGTCGCAGATGAAACTTAGCTTGATTTTGTCTGTTATGCTCCAGCCTCTCTCTTCTAGCTGTGGAAACTGCTCCTTTATCTCATAGGCGAACAGCTCCATCTTTCCGTTGTTCCATTTCCCGCTCTGCGCATCTTTCTCCATCATATAAGCGGTGGCAATGATGGCGTTTTGCCTGTTTGTGTGCCCCTGCTGATTGACGTCCTTCGCCTCTATCATTCTGATCTTGAATTCAAGCTTGTCGAATGCGACCTCCGACTCCTTGTCCTCTGCAAACCTTGAATTCTCTGCTGCTTTGTGCACCTGGCTTATCACCTCGCTGTAAACCATTGTGTCAACAGCCAGCTGGCCTCCGATCTGCCTTGCTGGAGGGATCGCCCAGTATTTGCCTTCCAGAATCTCAAGAGCGTACTGCATCCTGGCTTTTGATGCGACTTTGTAGAGCTCCTTTTGCGTTGACTTGAGCTTGTCATGGTTTAGCTGTTCAAGGTTTGCGCCTGCCAGGATGGATCTTATTTCCACTGGTATGTCCTCGGATATCGCAAGAGAAATCAGTGTCTTGAGCGTCTCTGCCCTTTTTTCGGACTGTTCGGCAAGAGTTGCCGCATCTGTAGTTATTGTCTTCTTGAAGTTTGCGAACTCAGGGAGCATCTGCTTGTAATTCTCTATCAGCACCGACTTAGGTCCTTCTTTTGGCTGCTCCAAATTGGCCGCAGAAGCTTTTTTCCTGAATCTGTCAAACATTATTTTCAGCTCTTTATATCTTGATCGTGTTCTTCTCGATTTTCACACGCTGACCGTCTACCAAAACAGTGCAATCGCCTTTGTCCCTCTTCAATTCCTTTATCTCGTTTTTTGCCATCAAACCATCTTAGTAGCTAAGCGGGTCAATCGGGGTTGTATCCCTTATCAGGCCCATTGCGATCTTCTTTATCTCCTCAGAAACAGTGGCTTCGGATCTCTTGAAAATTCCCCTTTCCATTTCAACCACTTTTAACTTGCAACTCTGATTTATATATCTTAATCCTCAGTTCGTTTCATCCGCCCATCTGCGTCCTAAATATCACGCTGCGTCCCTTTATCATGCCTAGGAATGCCTGTATGTTGGTTATCGAGTTCTGGCGGGTGTGTATCCCAAGGTTCTCCATAACCATCTGGTCTGCGGCGCTCATCCCGCTGAGCAGCAGCTTTCCCTTGCTCACCTTTCCGCTTGCGTCGAACATTCCCGCGAGGTAGCTTGATGAAAACTCGTTCTTGTACTTGAATATTCTCGTCTGCTTTTCCACGATCTCGCGTATCTGCTTTGCGAGCTTTGAGTGGAAGAAATATACGTGCTTCACCCCATCAACATCCTCGATTATTATCTTCTTTGCGTCGACCCCCAGCTTCAGCGCGACCTCGACAAAGTTCTCTACAACATCATCGATTGTGGTGTTTATCCCGACCATGCTGCGCTCCCCCTGCCTTGTCTTGCTGACAATACCAGCAAGGTAACATAGCTCCGGGGTGAGTTTTGTTGGCATAATTAGTATTCTCTCCAAAATAACTTAAAGGGACAGCTCTCTTTGCTAAGTTCTCCGGATGGCAATTATTTCCATTGAACCCTTCACAATTCTTTCCCCTCTTCCCTCTTCAATGACTTTATACGGCTCTATAAAAATATTTACCTCCGCAAACCCAAGCCCCACAAGGAATTCGGTCATCCTCTTTTCATTAAAATAGATAAAGGCGCTTTCAATCGAGAGCGGACCAATCGGCCGTCCAGGAAATACGCCCTTGCAGTAGTCAAACTCTATGACATAATCTTCTCTGGGTGGATATCCCAAAATCTCCCTATCCTCCTTTCTCTTTGCCGCCCATGCCTCTATGCTGTCTTCATGCCCTACTGTAAAGGCTATTCCCTCTCTGGAGACCCTTCCTAGCTCCTTGATCCCAAAATAAGCGTTCACTCCAAGCATGGGCACCACCCCGTATGCAATCGCATAGTCAAAGCTTCTGTCCCTAAATGGCAGATATGTCGCCTCAGTGCCTATCAGCTCAACACCCAATCGTTTCTCCACGTCGAAAAATTCGTCCTCATACAAGTCCACCCCAGTGTAGCTTTTCCAGCCTCCAATAGCCTCGGGATCTGGCTTGCTGCACCCTACCTCCAGAACCGATTTCTCGCCCCTCCTTCCCTTCATAAACTCCGCGAAATTCCCAAGGTATCCCTTCCCTGCCTCGCCTGTGATCCTGACCTTTCCATCCTGCCGATAGATTAAATCGAGCAACTTCTCCGTTTGCTCATCCTTTTCCCCTTTAATTTCCTTCATAACCTCTCTTTTAAGCTCTGAGAGCACCCTCATGCTGCGTGCGAAGTCCCCAAATCTTTGGGTATGGCCGAACATGTTCTCCTTTGACCTCGCATCTACCCTAACAGATCGGTTCACAATTTCATCCATTTAGTCTCCCTTTTATTATGCGGGTCTGAGAAGCACGTTAATTACAGAAACAAATCTGTCGTATCCCGGATCTTCCCTCAGCAGCTTTTTCTCTGGTCCGTTTTCAACATGGAAAAATAGGGGCCCAACCGCCTGATTTTCTCTCTGATCCCCTTTGAAAATTACGACCGACTCGTTTTCCCCTCTAAGAAAGCCGTGCCAGAAGTAGTATTGCGAATCCTTATTCTCAAAGCGCAGATTTCCAGGGCCAAATATCAGTGCAGGTCGCTTTAGCTCAAGAAACACTCTCTCCGCCTGGCTGAAGGTTATGTTGTACTCCTTTGTCTTTTGAATGTGCACAATTGAGGTGAACGAGTCTACCATAATATTACCAGAATGATATTCGTCCATTTGTTTAAATGGCTAAGCTAGTGGTTTGTTTAAAATGAAACGTTGCTCTATGCCTCCTACCTTTTTGCTTCTCTTAACGCCCGCGCAGAATCCTAAGTCCGCTTCGCATAAGCAATGTTTATATATCATTTGATACATTAATCAATTGATAGATATGAAGGGGCAGGTGCTAACGGTTTCAAAAAGACGGGTCACTGACAGATCGCCTACCCTTACGACAGTTATCATGATAGAGAAGGCGCTCTACAAATACAAAAGCGATAA
>JAGWHN010000055.1 GCA_028866785.1 Microcaldota archaeon | reverse complement strand
TTGAGCCGATGGTGAATGCGGAGCCCGCCACCCCCGCAAGCTCGCAGATGACAATAGATGCGATGAGCGCGATCGGGTTTTTGATCTTCATGGTCTAGGATTGGAAGGAAGGCTTAATATTTCTATTTCAATTACATGGAGTTGTGCGAAGAAACGCTTGATGAATTAAGCCGATAAATAGTTCGTCTGAAGGCAACTATGTAGCACCAATTTTGGGGCTAAATTGGGAATTGTACGAATTTATCAGGATAATTTATAAACGGAGGAAACACATTCCAACTGATAGGATATGACTCTCCAGACAAAGGCCGAACCGGCAGGGTTTGGCGCTGTACAAGGAGGCAATGCGCACAAAGAGAGCCTTTTTTTCGGGCTTGCCAGAAGAATAGAGACTCAGGCAAAAAGCGCGCTGAATATGCGAGTCAAAATCACTGACCAAAGCTCCGTTTCAGGACTTATATTTGCCTACTCGCGCGGGCGCATAGACAAGGATGTTTGTGATAGGATGGCCGAAAAGATGGCTGATACTCACAAATACCTAGGTGAGGTTACCGTGACCTACAAAGAGCTCAAAAAATTCAGCGAATTTTTCTCATCCGATAGGGTGCTTGATCTCCGTGACAAATATGGCCCGGATGCCGGCAGGGAGGTTATGCCGATTTTATGGCCACACACCATGCCATCATATTATCTAGAGGCGGATAGACTCAGCAGACAGGAATTTGGCAGGTTGGAGAGTCAGCTGAAAATCTTGGCGTCTGATGAAGTTGCAGAGCAGGTCCGAGGGACATTTGCCAAATTCGAAGGCGAAAGTGCAAGGGAGATTCTCGGCAGGCTCGCCTACCTCTCCCAATTTATTGATGATGCGAGCCAGGTGGCCGGAATTGCACGACTCATAAACCTCGCAGGAGTGGACATTTTTAAGGAGGCCAACAACGATTTCAACAGGTCGTATCACGTTGCAAGGACGGGGCTCTACAACCTCGCATCGGACAGGGAGTCGGCAATGGCAATCATATCCTACGCACTCTCCATAGACCGCGGTTCATTTGAGGGCAACATCCTAGAGGAGCCTAAAGCTGCGCTGCCAAGGCCCACAAGAGAGAACTTGGAAGGATACCTGGGCCTTGTGCTGGAACATTTTGCAAGGGAGTACGGGCTGCGCGAAAGTATGAGCTGGGAATCGATTTTGATGCTAATCCCTATGGGAAAGGAGAAAGTGGAAAAACTTGCGCCACTTATAGGTGCATTCGGCCTGCAAAGGGCGCTCGAACTAGAAGTGAGCTTCAATTTCTCCTTAATGGAAGTAGAAGCGGTCAGAGAGTTCGCGCAACTTATCAAGGCTGCAAAAGAGACGAACGTCAGGGAGTACGCTATAAAGCAGAGTGGCAGCGAGAAGGTAGAGGAACTAAATTACACAAAGGAGGAGCTGCTTGAATATTCAGTGATTTCGATTATTGGCTCAAGGTCAAAGGAGAGGGAGGACAAAGCGGTGAAGGCGATGTCGATGATAGTCGGAATCGAGGCGATAAACAGGGCAAGGGAGGAGTTCCGTGCAAAGCACAAGGTCCTAATGGGCCAGCTCATAGGCGCCGTAAAACAGTCCGACTTTGTCTTGGCGCACAAGATTCTGGGCGACACTGAAGCCCATTCCATAATGGATGTCTTAAATGCCGCAAATTATAGGGAGATAAAGATTGCAAACGCGAGCTTCCTAAGGGCTGTTGAAAGCAAGAATCCGCTGGACTATGATGGCAGGGTTCAGATCGCATGCGTATACCTGCCAAACTCAAGCCCCATTGGAATAAGGGCATACTGCAAAGATGATAACGTAGTGCTGATTCGATACGACATAGGGGACAAAGCGGTCGGCAGCGCAATCTGCTACAAGCTCGGAGATAAGTTCCTGATAGACTCAGTTGAGGGACATAGGACTTTTAGAAAGGATCAGATATTCGAGATAGTGTATGAGGACCTTCTCAAAAGGGCAAAAGACCACAACTCAAAAGAGATCCTTTTCCACAAGGATGCCCCTAACGAGACCCCGAAACTGTTCATCGCGCATCTTAGCCAAAAGGGCCTAACCACTGAAAAGGTAGGAGTGGAATTTGACTTAGGAGATGTTTACATCGAGGCCCACAAAAAATCAGAGTGTTACGTTTTAAAACTGGCCGAATAAGTTAGGAAAAGCAGATAAATTTTGCTGGGATATTATGGGATGGTGTGGATTGTAAAGAGGCCCAAAGACATGTTTTGTGAATTTTGCAGGAAAATTCGGAAGTTTTATTAATCATGACTGAGGAACTTATACTATGCGATTTAGGGTAATAATCGAGCGCGACGAAGACGGGGTCTACGTGGGCAAGGTGCCTGATTTGCCGGGTTGCGCAAGCGAGGGAAAGACAAGAAAGGAGCTCACCGCGAACGTCAAGGAGGCGATAAGGGCGTATCTTGAGTCGCTAAAGAAGCATGGCGATCCAATTCCTGTGGGGACGGTGCAGATAAGTGTCTAGGCTAGTCCCATTAAACTACGACAAGGTCGTAAAGGCTCTTTCTAGAATAGGATACGTGGTAAACCATCAGCGAGGCAGCCATATCGTGATGCATCTTGATAAAAAGGGGAGGTACTTTTCCTTGTTTCCTGACAGAAGGCCAGAATACATGGTTGTTGTTCCTGCACACAGGCCAATAGGCAAGGGCATGGTGAGGACCATAATGAGTGAGGTTGGTCTGTCTGTAGAAGAATTCAACAGATTGCTGTAAAGAGATGGTAAAGTGAAGAAGGGCAATATGAAACATCGGATAACGGTAACTGTGAGCGATAATGAACTTAGGGCGCTTGAGGATTCCCTATTGGTTTGGAACCTTTGCAAGAAACATAACTCGATTATATTCGACCATACCAAAAATAGAACGCTTACAGAGCAGGAGATATTCAAGATGCAGGATGAGTGTGAATCCTGTAAAAAATGCAATCGAAGGATCCACAGAAAGGCCTGGGCTATAGCATGCAGACTATTTGTGGTTTGGGATAAGAAGAAAGGCTGATTTTGTCACCTTGAGAAAAATGAATTTGGCACGGCGAGTACGAGAGACGATTTAAATACTGAAGATTAATTTTGTGGGGGCCCGAGGTAACGAAAATGGAAACTCCATTCCGGTAGGCCCTTTCCACATTGGTAGTTCGCGTGATAGATATTATATGCGCTTTGTATCAGGTATCGAATCCTGATGCTCACTTCGGCTTAAAGCGAAGATGGCGCTTGGTATTATAGGCTTGGGCTGCGGACTTTGATTGGGAAGTGGGTCTAATATGGGGGTTAGATATGTGGGTTGGTGCCTACGCGGCTAGTGTCGCCATGCTAGTCGACTCGCGCGAGGCGGAGATTGTCAGGCATCTCCTGATGCCTGCCGAAAGAGTGGAGGGAACCATAAAGCAGAGGAAACTAAGGCCCGGAGGCGATCTGCTCACCCCGACGACGCTGGTGGCAACTGACAGGAGGCTTATCATAATCTATCGCACCACCCTTGGGATGCGCAAGTACTACGAGATAATACCGTACCGCAGAATAACAAGCGTTCGAATAGAGCACGGCATAATGTCATCATCGCTTCACCTAAACATACTGGGGGTGGACAAGGGAAAGG
>JAGWHN010000054.1 GCA_028866785.1 Microcaldota archaeon | reverse complement strand
TTCACTATGAACTCTATCTCCGTCCCGCACCTGTCGTGCACGTTTACGTTGTGTTCTATCTCCTCCTCGCTCACAAGGAAGCCCTTCTCGTTTAGGTCCTTGATTATCTTCTCCCTTGCCTCCTTGATCTTTATCCCGTTGTAATAAGGGTGATTCATCCTTCCTTTCTCGTCGATTACCATCTTGAGCTCAAGGTTGTATTGCTTGTACCACTCAAGGTCCGTCTGGTCCCCGAAGGTGCAGCACATGACCACACCCGTTCCAAATTCTGGGTCAACCCTTCTGTCTGCAATCACTTTCACTTTGTTCCCAAAGATTGGGACCGTTATCTCCTTTCCGACAAGGTGTTTGTGCTTTGGGTCATCAAGTCCCACGAATATTGCAACGCATGCAGGCAGCAGTTCCGGCCTTGTGGTTGCGATTGTGACATCATCAGAGAACTTGAGGTAGATTATCTTGCTCTTTAGCATCTTGTCCTTTAGTTCCATCTGCGATACTGTTGTCCTGTCCTTCGGGCAAAAGAGCGCCGGAGCCTCCTTCCTGTATGCTCTGCCCATCTTGTTTAATTCAAGGAAGGATTTCTGGGAGATCTTCTGGACCTCTGGGCTTATTGTCTGATAAAGCAGCGACCAGTCAATTGAGAGCCCCATCTTCTTCCAAAGCTCAATGTACTTTTCGTTGTAGGCGGCAATTTCCTTCCTCACAAGCTCCACAAATTTCTCTCTTCCTAGCTTTTCAGCGGTTGTGTCAAACTTCTTTTCAATTAGCATCTCGGTCGGCAAACCGTTGTTGTCAAGCCCGAACGGATAGAAGACACTGTATCCTCTCATCCTCTTGTATCTGGCAATGAACTCCGCCTGGGAGTATGAAAAGGCGTGGCCAAGGTGCAGCTCCCCTGAGACCGTTGGGGGAGGAGTATCTATCGAGAAAATCTCCTTCTTGCTGCCAAGGTCGAATTTGTATATCTGGTTGTCCTCCCAGAATTTTCTTATCTTTCCCTCAACAATATTTGGATCGTAACGGCTTTCCATGAAACTGCCCCAAGAAGTGGCTTTTGGCTATAATCTGGTATTAACACCAGTATATTATTATCCCTTTTTAATAAACGGAGGCATATAGTATCTATAAATACCACGACGCGAAACACTCATTTGTTAATATGGCGATCGAAAAGAAAGTAACAGAATTCGCAAAGAACCTCTCGGAGATATACGGAACGGCATATGACTTTGTAAGGTCAAAGCATCCGGACGTGTTTCCTCCTTGGGATCAGAGATATGTTGAGCGTCCTGAAAGCGCAAGTCACGTGTACAAGAAGGTAGAAAGTTCATCTCAAAACAATATGGCGACACTGCAGGCGGTGCTTAGGACGGGCGACAAGAACCCTGTGACAAAGGCAAAAGAAGACGAGCAGCTAAAAAAGCTCAAAGGAGCAATAGACAGAGCAAAAGGGGGTTCAGGCGCTTCTAAACAGAAAATCAGGCATCCTGGCTGCAATACTGTATAAACGGGCTTAAATTCGAGTTTTCTGACGTCTAGTTACCGAAAGCTTTAAATATCTAATCCTTCATTATTACATTACTCATTTTAGGAATATTTATAAGGTTAACTCTAAGTCATCGACGGAGGAAACTCCAAATTCATGTTTAGGTGGTCTAATGGCAATGAAAACAAAAAAGGGTAAGGCAAAGCCTGCCGCAAAGGCAAAATCAAGTTCAAAGAAGTCAGCCCCAGCCAAGTCGAAACCTGCATCAGCAGAATCGATGATGGTCGAGGCGATCAAGTCCCAGAATTCAAATCTTCCATTTGCTCCTCAAGACGAGCTTGACGCCTCAGTTCAACAGGAGGTAAAGCTGGTCAGAGAGGGACATGGATCAAAGGTTGCTGGCAAGACGTCTAGGTGTCCGAGCTGCGGATCGTCTGATGTAATCTATGACTCCGAGAAGGGAGAACTCGTGTGCAACGCATGCGGACTGGTCATCGAGGACAATGTAACGGACACGGGACCGGAGTGGAGGGCATTCGATGCCGATCAGAGGAACTCAAGGGCAAGGACCGGGGCTCCGATAAAGTACATGAAGCCAAACAAGGGACTTGTCACAGAGATTGATATGTATAACAGGGACATCCGTGGAGCAAGGCTGCCATCAAAGAGGCAGGCGCAGCTCTACAGGATGAGGAAGTGGCACAAGAGGGCTAGCATCGCATCATCAAGCGAGCGAAACTACCTAATTGCGCTTCCAGAGCTAAACAGGGTAGCATCATACCTTGGTCTTCCGGACAACATAAGGGAGAGCGCGGCTCTACTCTACAGGCAGTGCGTCAAGAACAACCTAATTAGGGGAAGGCCAATTGAGACTGTGGTCAATGCAGCTCTCTATGCAACCTGCAGGAATGCTGGAATGCCAAGAACGCTTGACGAGATCGCTCAGATTTCAGGAGTTCCAAAGAAGGAGATCGGAAGGGCATACCGAGTTGTATCCCACGAGCTTAACCTCAAGATTCCGCTCACGGACCCATCAAGCTATGTTCCAAGGTACGTTGCTGCGCTAAAGCTCAGCGGCGAGGCCCAGGAAAAGGCAGTTGCTCTGCTAAAGCAGGCGATGAAGAAGGGGCTTGTCAGCGGAAGGTCTCCAACGGGAGTGTCGGCTGCAGCGGTCTACATTGCAGGAGCACTTGTTGGTGAGAGAAGGACTCAGAAGGAGGTAGCCGACGTAGCAGGAGTAACCGAGGTCACAATCAGGAACAGGTACCGCGAACTCAAGCAGGAGCTCAACATTGATGTCAACCTCTAAAGTTGGCATTTTTATTTTATTTTTGAAAATTGGTGGGGGAATGCGGCAGACGAATTTCGCATTCCTTCTCCTAATTTCTCTATCATCTATCTTGTTTGCACAATCCTCCAGCATAGCAAGCGCCAACTACACAAGCGCCTATGCAAACCAGACAGTGAACCAAACCTTGGGCTGTATTAATCAGATAAACGACAGCGGGTATCTGATTTTCTATCCTAACCTGACGAGCGCTTATTCCTACCTAAGCAAGGCGCAGCAGTCAGAAGTGAGTTCCCCAGAGTCTGCAATACTATATTCGCATATGGCAGCGGCCCAGGCCCAAAGCGAGTACTCGAAAATCAGCGGCTACAAGACGGATTCTTTTTGGATAATGGTCTTCCTTTCGCTGATCTCGCTAATCTGGCTCTTTAGCCTGATGCAAAAAAGAACACGAAAGTAATCAGCCAAAGTTAACGCTTTCCCCGATTTCTATTCCATTCCTGTCCACGAACCCCGCCTTTGCCTCGATCACGTAGTTTGAGATTTCATTCGGCGTGTAGACTATGCATTTGCTCGCATCAAAGCAGCTTGTCGCGTTTCTAACTATGTAGACTATCTTCCCAAAGCTAGCATTCCCGCTTATCCAGAACATGTCGAGGTTTGTGTAGGTGTCTAGCATCCAGAATGGGTATATGCCCTGTTTTGGAAACACAAAGAGCATCGTCGTGGAGTTGTCGATCGTTTTGTTCATCAGGCCGCTCTCCCAGCTTAATTGGTTTGTAGCAATGTATGTTATCGCAAAGCTTCTGTTGCCGATTGTGAACGAGGGGTGATTGTGTGCGGCAGGCTGCAGAAGGTAATTGTGATATAAAACAAAGACGGCTCCCAAAACAAGGACAATCAACGGCAACGCCCCCTTCATTCTCCCACTTAGTCTCTATCC
>JAGWHN010000053.1 GCA_028866785.1 Microcaldota archaeon | reverse complement strand
GGTAGAAATACCTTCGTGAGTTCGACTCTCACTCTGGGCGCTTATGCTCACTCCCTTTTGAGGGAAAAATTCGACTTTTGATCTTCCAGCCTTTGAAGATACTGCCTAATTTTTTGCTTTGTCTCATCAAGAGGGCCCTTGGCATTAAGGTAAATTTCAAGTTTCGCCTTTACGGCGGGGCTGTCTTTGAAAATAAGGTACTCCTCCATGTTTACCTTCATCCCGGCCTTGCTTAAGTAGTCTATGAAATTTTCGTCCCCCTTCTGGTCCATTTTGGTGATTCCCAGCGGGGCCGCGTTGGTGCATCCGAAAAGCGATGGCTTGCCCTTCTTCACATAGTACATATGGCGCGGAAGAACCCTCTCCAGCTGGAAGTTGAGTTTGTATGGGGATTCCCATATGCTCTTAATTGGGAATTTGAGCTCCATGACCTCATAGTTGAAAATCCCCCATCTTTTGGAAAGGGGCAGATTGAGGCAGCCTGGATTCTTTGCGATAATCGATAATGGCTCAGGTGCGCCCATTTCCTTTAGGAAGAAGAAATTCTCCACCATGGTCTGGCAGCCGGAGTTGAAGTAGCCCGAGATGCCGAAAACATCCTTCAGAAAGTTGTCCCTTACCTGCATCCTGATCTCGCTGTATTCCCCCTTTCCAATCATCTTAAGGTCAATCTCACGTGCGAGCCTAATGGCCTCCTCCTTGCTTCCCGAGCCAATCGCGTTTTTTACCCCTAAGATCAGCTTTTGCGGGCCAACTACCTCCCTTTCAATCCTCTTCTCGTCCTGCCCCGAGAAGGCCTTGTACTCGGATAGGTCGGCATCAAGCCCTAGCTCGGTCAGGAACAGAATGTACTTTTCATCCTTTATCGAGAAGAGCTTCTTCTTTTGCCCCGGTCTCAGCTCGGGGGAATCCCTGCCCGATGCCTTGCCAAGATAGTACTCCCACCTGTTTTTAATGCGGAGCTTGGATAGCTGGAGAATTGTGGGGTTCTCGAGCAAATACTCCCTGCTCATCTTGGCATATTCTATCAAGTACTCCATGGATTCTGCCTTGTTTTCATAGGAGTTCACAAACATCACTGAGCTGCTTGATTCACGGATCTTTTCAAGGTGCTCTTCGCCAAATTTGGAGAAGAAGAATAAGTTGCCGACAAGGGTCTCGATTTTGTATCCCGATGCCCACAGGACGTTCTCCTTGACAAGGGAGCAGGCTATTTTGTCATAGGCCTGCCATTGCGACTCAGGGTCCTCCGACCTAAGAAGCCTTGAGATCTGCGCGGCTAGCTCAAAGGACTTCTCCTTGTCCCCTTTGGAAACGCTCTCAAGCAGCTTGGGTATAAGTTGGCTCATTTCAACAGATCAGCTTGCGCAGGGCCAAATTTAAGGGTTGCTAGCGAATCGTTTTTAATATTGGGAGGGGCAGTATTAGTGATTGAATGATGAAATTGCCGCAGAAGGTAGTGGACCTTATTGATGGAAAAAACTTCGCTCATGTGGCGACGATAATGAAGGACGGCTCGCCGCAGGTGAGCGCGGTCTGGATAGACAGGGAAGGGGATGTGATAGTTTTCAACACCGCTGAGGGGCGGGTCAAATACAACAACCTAAAGAGGGACGGAAGGGTTGCAATCAGCATCGCGGATGCGACAAATCCGTACAACGAGGTCTGGATTCGCGGAAAGGTGATTGAGATCACGGGCGTGGGAGCGGATGCGCACATTGACAGTCTTGCAAAGAAGTACCTCGGGAAGGACGAGTATCCGTGGAAGACGCCTACGGAGAAGAGGGTAATTGTCAGGATTGCCGCGGAGCGCATAAATCCCGGAAGATAGAAACGAAGGCATGGCATTCTTATTTAAATAAAGCGGCGGTAGTTAGTCTGGTTTTATGACAGGAAAGAATGGATACTTCAACTCAAAGGCCGAAACGATGAAGGAGGCGACGAAGAGATACATCTCCATCGAGTCTGAGGATGTGATGCAGCGTGTGGGCGGCAGGATAAATGCGCTTTCAAGATCTGGCAAATGGGATTTGAGGATAGAGCAGGGGCTAAGGGAAAGTGTAGAGAACGCGCTCAAGAGGAGCTCGGCAAAATTTGTGGAGGCATTCAACTCGCTTCTTTATTCCGAATTCGGGGATAATCCGACAAAGGATGTGAAGTTGATAGCGGGAGAGCATGTTGCCAGATACACGGCCCTGCTCAGGGACTATCAAAGGAGGGTCAATGACGCGCAGGGCAGCTTCAACATCAGGGGCGCCTCAATGCAGTTTTCGATAGATGCAGGCGCACTCTCGGAGAGTCTCCTCTCAGCCCGCAGGCCCTAGCAGAGGCTAGGCTAATCCTTGAAAAATAAAACAGAAAAAGAAAAATAAAAAATCCCAGCCCTTTACGCTGGAATTACCTTGTTTAATGACAGTATAGCTGTGGATGTTGGCGGGAACACTATCGTGCTGTTTGTAGGGTTCAAGAGCGCAACGTCTGTCAGCTCCAAGTTTGCCGGTGTCGCATATCCCTTCCCTACGTAGAAGTGGTAGATGCACATCGCACCATCTGTGGAGATCTTTGTAAGCTCCTCTGAGGTGTTTAGATGAATGGCGCTGAAGTCAGGTGCGGATCCAACCAGGAGCACCAGAGGCGAAGTGCCATTTAGTGTGCATGGAACCTTCAATGCTATGTGACCAATCACCACCTGCTCAGGCGAGATGTCCATCAAATGGTCGTAGCTTCCCGCAGGGATTGAGGTTCCCTCAAGCATGATCGCATCGATTGACGAGAGCGATGAACTCTGGTTCTGCGTGTTTGGCGCAGGCGCGGACAACTGGATGTAGTTGAGCGCACCTATTGCGATTGCTATCACCAGCAATCCCACTATAACATAATGCATGTTTTCCATAGGTATCAACTAGAAAGGCAATCTTAAACTTTATAAGGCTTACCTAGGGGGACGTTGGTTCACTCGTTTGATATTGCGCCATAGACGGAAGGGGTGCAGGAGCTTGTGTACCAAAGATTGTCGGGTATGGAAGGGAGCGCGGCAGTGTACTGGTACACCTTGCCCGTTGTGAGGTTTGCGGGTGCAAGATCTGGGGTGACTAAAATTGCCCCCAGCTGCTGTGAGACCTGAACGCCGGAGTTTGAGATTGATGAAGGGTTTATCGTTGATACTATGAAGTTGCAGCTTTGGTCGGGAGCCATGTTGATGAAGACGATTGTTATGGAGGCGTTTGGCTGCACGTTGACCTGCGGAAAGATAAGCCCGGCAATCAGAAGCGAGATTGGACCCTGTCCCGAGCTGCTTCCGCTCTCGGTCAGGTTCTGCGCCTGCTGGGAGTCGACGCTGAGCACAACCAAATTGGTGCTGTGAGAGTTGAAGAGTACCGTGTTGCGGTCGGGTATTATGTGGACGAGCACCGTCTGCGTTGTGTTCTTGAACTGCCCTATAGCCTGGCTAAACGAGACGGATGTGTTCTTCCCGGATCCAGCGACCAGCGAGGAGCTAAGGAAGATGGGTATAGTCAGGAAAAGTATCGCTGCGAGTATGAGTATCCCGATTGTGACTAGCGCTAGCGACCTGTTGAACTCCATTCGAACACGAAACAGCTTAATGTGGGCGCTAATACTTTTAAGGCTTTGGTAGGGCTCAAGCTAAGGGTCGTAAAAAATTAAGAAGTAGGATAAAAATAAAAAAATAAAAAGAAGAGAGGATTACTCCTCTGCTTCTGATTCATCAGATGCCTCTTCCGAGTCGTCTGATGGTGCTGAAGGCGCAGCGGATGCCGCTCCGGCCATTTCGCCAATTGCGAATCTTGCCTTCACGTCAGTTATCTT
>JAGWHN010000052.1:3671-3944 GCA_028866785.1 Microcaldota archaeon | reverse complement strand
ACACCTCCCCGTTCTTTTGGGCAAGCCCAAGGTCGACTAGCCTCTTAAGCCGTGTATAGTACTGCTTTTTGGTCAGGCCGATATTCCCAGGGGTATCCAAATCTGATTTGAGCCCTCCTGCCACCTTCAAAAATACGGTGAGCGCGTCCTTCTTTGAGAGGATCGTGTGGACCTCCCTAAGAGGTGTGATGTCCTTCTCGCTAAGCGTTTTGATCTCCTCCATATTCCTAGTTCCTCCGGGGCTTTTAGATTGCTTATCCAGCGTACGTTTCG
>JAGWHN010000052.1:0-3661 GCA_028866785.1 Microcaldota archaeon | reverse complement strand
ATTCAATGGGACAGGCAGGCAAAAGGGCCCAGAGCGCAATGGAGTATCTCCTCACCTACGGGTGGGCATTTCTGATAATTGGGGTGGTGCTCGGCGCGATGTTTGCGCTCGGTATCTTCAATCCCGGCCAGTTTGCAAGCCCCGAGTGCCTGCTTCCGGCAGGGTTTAGCTGTTTGAGCTTCTTTCTCTCAACAAACGGGCAGCTGCAGGTGAACCTCGAGCAGGCGACGCAGACGCCGCTGAACATCACCGGATACAACTGCACCCAGAACTCGACGGTCAAGATGATCCCAATCCCCCCAGCCAATCAGATCTACCTTCCAATCGGCTCAAACTACACCTTCACGATGAACTGCTTCACCACGGGCAACATACTAGCCGCCATGTCCCCTGGGCAGTTCTACACCGGAACCCTTGCATTCAACTACACCGAGATCACAACCGGCTTCCCGCATGTGGCATTCGGCAAGCTGGCGGTCAAGGTCACGTAGGGCTCTGTGCGCGTATTAAATATTTATCTAGAGCATCAGTAGGTTAGTTAACATGGCAAAGAAGTCCTCATCCCAAAAGAAGATCGAGATGCTCAGAAAGACCCAGGAGCTCTCAGAGATAGTCGAGCGCGGCACGATGGAGGAGCAGGCGCTTTCAGACGGCGCAGACTCGCAGGGGGTGGCAGACGACCAGCACATGACTGACCTTCTCACTTCAGAGCAGGAGCAGTGGCAAAAGCCATCAGGGTCCGCAAAGAAGCCAAAGGGCAAGAGCGCATACAAGCAGGCTAAAGCAAAGAGCGCAAAGAAGCAAAAGTCCGCAAAGAAGAAGTCAAGGAGATAATCCTTCTAATTATTGATTCTTTTTGGAGAGTGCCAGATTCCTCCATTTGATTATGTCCTTACTATCGTCCATAAGCCTGCTTGGTAATCTTTTTAGGCTGAACCACTTATAACTGTGAGTCTCCCCATCCAATTTAATCGGTGTGCCCTCCTCAATGGGGGTCGAGAAGAAATGTATCACATAACTTTGTGGTTCTGAAATGTCACTTTTCTTTATCTGAACAAGTTTGAGTGCTTTTGGTTCAATTCTTACCCCAATTTCCTCCTCCACTTCTCTTACACATGCTCGAAGCGGGGTCTCCCCTGATTCGATAGATCCCCCGATATTTCCCCAGCCTTCTGCTTTTTCAGTTTTCTTGCTACTCTTTCTTTCAAGTAAAAGTGTCTTTGAAAAAGAGATGTTGAATATACACACGAAAGCTCCTGACCACGCCTTACTTTTTTTCATAATCCCTCACTTTGAAAGTATTTTTCTTAGGTTCTCTAGACTCTCAACCGCCTTTTCTCTAGGTCTAACCTCTATGCAATAGTCAAGTACGTCAAAGTCCTTCAGCAATCCAAGATAGTATTTGAAGTCGATCAGTCCCGGCTGTATAACCCTGTGTGATTTGCCGTTTGTAATGTTGTGGAGATGAACCTGCTTTACAGCCGCAAGATTTCTAAAAAAGAATTCTCTTACCTCAGTATTTATACTGTGGTTCCTGTTATGCATCTTCTCAAAGTCCCAACACAACCCAAGTGCAGTACTTTTTACGTACTCTTCAAGGGTCTCAATCACAAAAGGCTGCAGATTCACATTTTCTATGCATATCTGCACCTTCCCGTCCGCAAGTTCAAGCAGCTTATCAAGATTAGATTTGAAGATCTGCTTGTAGAGTTCTATGTCCTGTTCCGCAAACAGCTGTGAAGGTTCAGTATCTGTTGGGAAATGTGCCGGCACCCCTGGATGTATTGTTATTATTTTCGCCCCAATCTTCTTTGCAAACTCAATCAGATCTGAATAGTAAGACATAATTCCTCTATCTGTTCTGCCGTAGGGGTAGACAAGAGAAGCACCATCTGGTGCATGAAGATTTATACATACATTGAGAGCTTCACTCCCTATCTTTATCACTTCAACTTCTTTGTCACTTAGATCTTCAAATCCGAGATGCAGCGAGTCCATTGCAATCTGTATGCCTGAAAATCCGTTGCTCGCTGCAAACTCAAGAGCGGCTATTATTGAATAATCGTAAATGACATGATAGCTTATCCTGTTAAGTACATTTTCAAAATCCATAAGATTCACCAAATTAATCCATCTATTTCTATTTTTCTTAGAATCTTGCCCTTTTCTTCATTATTATGTTTGTAATGCTTTTCGATACGATTTGAGAATTATTTATTCCCAGAATCTTCAAAAAATTATCAATTTCTAACTTTGCTGCCTTAGTTTTTTCCTTCGTTGTTAGTATTTCAATCTCAAGTCCCAAGCCAAATCCCTTTATTTTTTCGAAAAAGATGTTCTTGTTTCCAAGTTTAAACTCTATTCTTATTTTCTCTATCTTACAAAAAGGTTTGAATCCGATCGTTTTCAATATGGTCTCAGCGCCTTCCAAAGAGCTTATCTGAATTTCATGTTCTTCCCAAGAATGGTGGTCTCCATAATTTGTAATCATCTTGATGTTGATGCTTTTTTGTGATGATTTATTCTTCTTTTGCTCGCGAATCCTTAAGCTGTATGATCCTACTTTGTCCATCTCAATCTCTTTGAAAGATTTAACCTTATTCGGGCAGAAATAGATATCTGTGACAAATGTTTCTCCAACTGATTTTGCTCTGTATTTGATCAGCTTATTTTTCAGTATCCTCTCCTGGTTCAATCTCAAAATTGCCCGCTTTTCAACTTCTTGTTTAGTACCCACCATCTCGCCGATATTTGTAATGAATTTACGATTAATCTTATTTGTTGTTAGTCTAGGAACTATTTTAGGCCCTGTTTTTAATCCATTGTCCTAATTTCGTGTAATGAAGATTTTTGATGTATCGCTTCCAAAAAGTATTCCATTCCGAATCGCTGAACTGCGCTATACTCTTCGAGCTTCCTTTAGGAATGAATATTCTCTCTATTGCCCATCCTATCTTTCTAGATCCCGTAGCTTTAATTGCAAGCTTTCCCTTTGTGGTAGTCGAGAAAATCTTAAAGGACTTTTTTCTAGGATCTCCAAACACTATAACGTTAACAAAACTAGCACCTCTTTCATGGTCAACAAGTCTTAGTAACTTATTATCCCCTATTTTTGGGATTACATATTTCAGAAGTGCACCTGGGAAGCCTTCCAATCCGTTTATATAAAAACCATCATCACTCACAATGAAAGGTCTACGCGCCCCTACCATAGCCTGTTTTGCCTTGTCGAGTGCTACTTCCTCAATGTCAAATGATTGTAACTCCTTTATTTGGACTATGCGCTGTTTTACAGAAACGCCATATCTATCCAAAGCTTCGTTTGCTATTCGCAGCTTAAGTGGATTGGAAGTTATAAAATCTGTTCTCATTAATCTAACTCCTTTCTTAATATTACCTTAATCTCCTCTGCCGCTTCCTTTATCAGGTTGTTTTTAATTATATATAAGTTTGCACCAGTTTCCGCGGCCATCTTTCTGCTTTCTTCCTTTTCCGCATTAATTTCTCTGATAATTAGTTCAAAATTATAATTCCTTTTTGCACTGTTGTCTGCCAATCTTCTTTTCAATATTTCTTCAGGCTCTGCTTCTATTAAAATATGGCCGCCAAACTCTTTTCTGTGTTCATTTGGGGTTAGAGCAACCACCTTTCCTGTATCTTT
>JAGWHN010000051.1 GCA_028866785.1 Microcaldota archaeon | reverse complement strand
AAATTTCCCGCGTTTGGAAGATATTTGCCGAACGAGTCTTTACACAGCTTATGGGACTCGAAATGAATATGCCGGATTGCCTGAAATAGCTCTTTTTGAGTTTTTATCGGGCTAAAGCGGTAATATTTCATTGTCTTCTCCCGCAATTAGAAAATACTTTGCTCCCGCCGGGATTTGAACCCGGGTCGCTAGCGTGAGAGGCTAGCGTCCTTGACCGGACTAGACGACAGGAGCATAAGTGCTTTATTGCTTTGGAGATAATATTAGCTTAACTCGTTATTAAACCTTTTTGTGATGCCATGCCTCTTGCTGAAAAGTACGCCCCAACAACCCTAAACCAGGTCGCAGGAAACGATGACGCTATTGGAAAGCTCATGAAATTCGGGAGCGACAACCAGTCTGGCAGCAGGAGGCCACTTCTTCTTTATGGCCCTTCTGGAACCGGAAAGACCGCAGCCGCGCACGCTCTTGCATATTCAAACGGATTTGAGATACTTGAGTTCAATGCAAGCGACTATCGCGACTCAGCGACGCTGAGCAAGACGCTTTTGCCTGCAAGCACATCATCAGGGCTCTTTGCAAGGAAGCTTCTCATAATAATGGACGAGATTGATGAGCGATCCGACAAGTTTGACTCTGGATCAGAGAAGATCATCGGACAGCTAATAAAGGAGTCGCGCCATCCTGTGATCTTCATTGCAAACGATTTCTGGGACAGGAAGATTACCTTCCTTAGGGAATCCGTCGAGAAGGTGGAATTCAAGAGGGTCGGGAAGGACGAGATAAAGAAGGTGATGAACAACGTTCTCAAGAAGGAGAACCTCACTCTTGATGAAGGCACAATCGAGGAGCTTGCGATGCGCAGCAACGGGGACATCCGTGGCGCGCTAAACGACCTCGAGCTCATGGTAGGGGCGATGCCGGAGCTGATGGACAACATAGGCACAAGGGACAGGAAGCTTGAGGTCTATGGGGTGCTTGACAAGATATTTTTGACCAAGAACTTTGACATGGCGCGAAACGCATACATGAACACAGACATTGACGGGGATATGCTTCTGAACTGGATTGACGAGAACATACCAAACAGGTACTCGTGGAAGTCGGACCTTGTCTCCGCCTACTCGCAGCTTGCAAGGGCGAGCTTCTTCCACGGGCAGGCAAGCCGCAAGAGTTACTATGGATATATGCGATACTCAAGCATCCTGATGTCAAGCGGAGTCTCGCTTGCTGTGAACGGAGAGACTATTTACCACAAGAGCTACCAGTTTCCAAACAACATAAGGGTGCTCAGCAAGAGCAAGGCAGGAAGGAACGCCCTCTCAACCGCGCTGGTCAAGCTTATCTACATTCTACACGTCCACAAGAAGGATATCTTCAACAGCTACCTCCAGATGCTAAAGCTGATGATAAAGGAGGGCATCAAGGAGAAGGGGGAGGAGGAGACCTACACGTTCTTTGAGAGGACATACAACCTAGACAAGGACGATGTGAAGGCGATTGTGAACTACGCGTAGAAACGTGACTCGTCCCTTGAGGACTTTATCTTTTCAACAGCTTTCCTAAACTCCCATGCGTTCAAGAATGGCTCCGGGAAAAGGGCAACGGTCGTCTTTAGCGTGATGTCATAGAGCTCCGCTATCAGCTTTGGGAATCCGATCACGTAGTCAAGCGGGTTTGGCCCGTCCCAGACGGTCTGGTTGAGGATATTTCTCCTTGCCTGCCTTGTAAATAGCTCCTTGTTCACATCAATTACTGGCGTAGTCGAGTGGCCATCGCGCTGCAGGGATGCAAAAGAGCGTATCTCAAAAAATCCCATGCCCACAAAATTCTGGTCGTACTCCTTCTTCTTTGCAGGATCGTTGCTGATCCTCAGCTCAAAGGCCTTGCCGGTAATTTTCCTGTCGGTGGAGTATGCAACCTTGCCTGGACCTTGCAGTGGCGCCCGAATGACTGCTGCATCCTTTAGTAGTATTTCCGGCATGGTTTCTCTCAAAGGGAGAGCTCAAAGGCGACCGTCGGCTCCTCGATCCCGAAGTTGTTTAGCACCTCGGGGTGGATCTCGCCGAACACACCTATGCCCTTCCCATTAAGAATAATGCTTGCCGACCTTCCCTCTATAAAACTACTGTGCAAGATTTCCTTGATCTTGTACTCAACGCCGATGCTCTGGAGAAGGCCCTCCACTATCGCCTTTATCTGGTTGAAGTTCGCCTTCGGGTCTGTTAGGACCGCCGCCACATTCTGCGTCTCATCAACAGACTTGCCGAGATTGAATGCCATGTCGAGCTCGAATATTTTCTGCGGCATCTTCTCGTGTACCGACATGCCAAGGTTCTTGAGAAGCGAAGGCAGCAGGGAGGTCCTGAGCATCGTGAGCTGCTGGACCTTTGCAGCCTTTACGCGGATCGAGCCCTTTGCGTCCTTTGGAAGCCTCATCTTCTCGAAGTTGAGGTTGTCGCTTGTGAGGAATGAGTTCATCATCTCGGAGAACCCCATGCCCACCATGACCTCGCTTATCTTCATGTTCCTCTTTGTGGTGGACTCGAGCTCGCCGATCTGCTCGGAGAAAATCGGAACGGGCTGTATGTAGTCGTACCCGTATGCGATTGCTATGTCCTCGATCACGTCCTGCTCGTTAAGTATGTCGAGCCTGTACTCCGGGATCCAGAACCTGATGTTCCTTCCGACAAGCGCGGCCCTGTACCCCATCTTGTTTGCGAGCGAGATCACATTGTTGAAGCCGATTATTACGCCGATCTGGCTCTCGATCTTTAGGAGGGGAATCTCAATCTTTTCTGGGTGCATCTTTGGCAAAAGAACCTTCTCGTCCTTGTATGCTATCTCAACTTTCCTCACCTTCCCTCCCATGTCCATGAACATCGCTGCAAAGAGGTCGGCGGACTTCTCCACGCTGTACCTGTTTGTCCCGGTGAGCTCGATTAGCAGGTTCCTTGTCTTTGCCGTCACCTTTGTCCTCTCGGAGTTGATTATCGGCACGAGCGAGATTGTCCCGACAAAGTCGCGCACGACAGGATAGAGGCTTGAGCTGCCTATCGCGGCTGCGTACGCAATCCCCTTCTCGTGTTTTTTAAGTATCTCGCTGAACTTGATCTTTTTCTTCGACCCGAGCGAGTAGAACTCCTCGTCCTTCACTGCATCGTATGCGAGTGGAGGAGTTATGCTGTCTAGGTCGTGCAGGCCGATTGCAAGCTTCTTCCTCGCCCTACCATAGTTTGAGGCGAACTTCTCGGTGAAGTTCAGCAGGTGCTTTAGGCTCTCCTCGCTGAACTTTATGTCCTCAACAACGAGCGCGGAGATGAACGACCTCACGTCCTTCACATCCTTGCCCACCTTTATCTGGAAGATCGGAAGAGGATTCTTGAGCTCATATTTGAGGGCCTTGCCCTTGTGCAAGAAGTTTTTAAGCGCCCTTGCAAATCCGACAATGTCAACAAGGTCCGGCCTGTTTGCGGGAAGCTCTATAGTGACCTCGGTTGCCGAGGCTCCCTCCATCTCAAAGCCCATCTTTGCAATGTATGATTCAAGCTTCTTGTCATCAAGCTTGCTCCCCAGGAGAGAGAAAAGGTACTTTTTGCTGAATATGACGTTTACCATTTGCTACACCAGCTTCTTTGACCTGAGCCACCCGACCCCGTTGTTGTAGAGGTCCGAGATGCGCTCGATCTCAGGGTCCTTGATCATAAGCAGCCTCTCAACGCTCGACCCCCACGCGAGCACAGTGACGTTCTTCCTTGAGACGCCGGTTATCTCGCGCCTTAGAATTCCGCATCCTGCAATCTCAAGCCACTCCTTTCTCTGCTCGTGGTACGCATACACCTCCGCTCCCGGCTCCACGAATGGGAAGTATGCAGGCTTGAAGCGCACCTTTATCCCAAGCGCGGCGTAAATCCTTGTCAGCGTGTCAAACAGGTTCGCCATCGTCAGGCTCTCGCCGATTATTATCCCGTCGCTCTGGTAGAAGTCCGTCAGGTGTTTGTAATCGATGTTCTCG
>JAGWHN010000050.1 GCA_028866785.1 Microcaldota archaeon | reverse complement strand
GGTAAGCTGTATGTCTCTGTTATACCCTGAAATCATGTTGCCTACTATCCCCTTTATTCTGAATTCATAGGAATTGATTACATGGTAGTTTCCTCTTAATATTTCAAGCAAATCCGGGTTGTTTTTATGTGGCATCATAGAGCTTCCGGTAAGAAATTGTTTTGGCAAAATAAAGTACCCAAATTCAGGCATGCTGAAAAGTATCAAATCACTCGCAATCTTATTCAAGTCCAGCATAACTTGTGATAATGTATTCACAATAATTGATTCAAATTTGCCTCTGCTATTTTGCACGTAAATGGGGTTTACCTGAACTTTTCCGAAATTCAATTCTTTTGCCGTGTAATTTCTATCTATCTTTATTGGTACCCCGTATCCAGCACCGCTGCCGAGAGGGGATTGATCTACTAGATCTAATACAACCCTAATTACCTTCAGATTATCTTTCATCGAATCTATGAACGCACCGCTCCACAAACCTATCGATGAGGGCATCGCCTTTCTGGTGTGTGTATATCCAGGGAATTCAATCTCCCCGTACTTACTTTTGAATGTTTCTAACTTCTGTATTAAATCCTCAACAAGTTTTTCGGATTCCTTCAACTCATTTTTGTAATATAGTCTAAGAGCAGTTAATGACTGGTCATTTCTAGATCTGGCTGTGTGCACTTTCATGCCAAGTTGGCCCAAATGCACTGTAAGATAATTTTCTATTGCAGTATGACAGTCTTCATCAGCTTGGGCTATCTTAAATTTCCCTTTCTTGTCTAATTCCATTATCCCTCTGAGCTCCGTCTTAAGCTTTTTAACCTCAGTATCTTTCAACAGGCCTATTTTACCTAACATTCCCACGTGTGCTATCGAAGCTATGCAGTCATACTTGACAAGCTTTTTATCCAGTAAATAATCCTCACCTACGGTAAACTTCTCTATCTCTTTGTTTAGTCTATAATTTTTCTCCCAAAGTTTCATGCCATAATCTCTAAAGCACTACAGAGGCTTTACACTTATTTTTTACTTAATGGTATTTATGGTTTTGTTAATGATTTGTAATTCCCGCATTCCCTCTAAAAAACAAAAAATTAGATTTTATGGGACTGGCTTTGTATGAAAACTAAGCCTTTTCGGAAGCATTGAGGGATTTTCCGATAAAAACACATTTCTCAGGCAAAATTGATTTTTCCTACAAAGTCTATGAGATTAACTTTTACTTAAAGTAAAGATTTTATAGATACATTTTTAAATCTTTTAGAAACGCATTTATATCAGAAGCGCCACAAAAAGATAGGTGGGGCTAGTGGTTAATACTACTTCTTCAAAGAAGTTCAAAAGGTCAAAAGATTATCCTTTACTTCGGATTACCTCTGTATTTGGAAACGACATTAAGCGAATCAGGGAGGCTCTAAGTCCTGAATTTAAGGGTTCAGCCATATCTTTTCAGGCTCACGAGATAGTTGACTATCTCATCAGCGACTATCTTTCTTTAGGTCTTTACAATGCGGCTTTGGATTTTGCAGTTGATAATACTGATAGAGAAACGGTGTTTAAGATAGCTAAGTCCGGAATTGAGTATTACCAGTCGAAAGATCAGTCCAAATTGGCTCTAGAAACTGCGCAGTTTGCCGTTAAGTTCTTCCAAAAGAAAAAATCCTATTACAATTCAGTATACTTTGCGGGCATGGTTGATGTTTCGTGGGCAGAAAAAATCGGTAAAAATGTAATATTAAAATATGAAAAGCGCGGTTTAAAGAGCCAATCAGAAAATATAAGCAAATTACTCAGAGATATTGCTCTTACTTAAGCACCCGCTCCTTGCAAGGCTTACCGCCTTCGCACCCATGGATTTGACTTTCCCATAAAAAGTAGAAAAAATTCGGACTGTTCAGCGATAATTTATCGCATAAAGACAAATTATATATATATATCTATACTATATATAAATAATTATGTCAAAACTGATTGTGGTGTCGAACATGGTGTACCAGGAGCTCGAGAAGGCCAAGGGTAAGAATTTGTCATTCTCCAAGATAATTGCCATTCTGATCGAATCCTACAAAAAGTCCTCCGACACCCGTAAGTACGCCGGATCGCTCAAAAACGTAAAGGTTGATGCTTGGATTAAGGAAGTTGAGGAAGGAAGGAGGAAGGGTTTCAAGCGTAGCTTCGGGTGATAACATGGTGGTTTTGGACACAAGCATACTGATACACTATCTTCACGGGAACAAGAAGGTAGTGGGGATTGTGGACGAATATCTTTCTAATGAGAAGGTTTCCATAACCTGCGTAAACGAGTACGAACTGCTAAAAGGGTCGGGCACAGCTGACGCGCAACTGCTAAATGAATTTATTGCAACGTTCGATGTGTACTGGATGAATCGCAGATCCCTGGATTTTTCCTCGGAGATCTACAAGAAACTCAAGGGTAGGGGGAGGATGATAGACGATGCCGATATTCTGATTGCGGGGATGACATTCGCCAATGGGGAAACTCTGCTGACTGCAGATAAAGATTTTGGGCAGATAGAATCGAGGCAGATCAAGCTCATATCAATAAATGCTACGTAGCATAAGTGGCCTCTGCGCCGTATGCCTCTAGACCGGCATCTGAAGGTTCAGCACCTCTGCCTCCTTAATCTTCCAATCCAGATACCGCTCGTTTAGCGCCGTAATTTGTGCCTTATCGAGATTTTCGACCTTACCATCCTTTAGGGTCCAGATGTCTATCGGCTCGCTGAGCCCGAATGCGCTCACCGCAATCGCATCCTTCATGACCCTATACGCAACCAGAACTCCCTTCTTAAGCTCAAGCTGCTTTGGCGTGTAGTTCTTTAGTAGCGTATAAGCAAACAGGTCCCCGTTCCCAGAGGCAGTGTATCCAACCTTTTCGAGGAACTCGTCGTTGCAGTCCTTTGCTATGTGCCAGGTCCTGTAGCTGCGGTTGCTGTCCATTGTTGAAATCAGGATGTTTATCGTCGGCATCCCATCCGTGGAATGATGGTAGTTCTTGTGGTCTTCTGAAGCCTTCTTCAAAATCGGAAAAAGCTCGTTTTTTATCCTCTCCCTTAGCTCTGTTGTCAGGCCCTTGTCAAACTCTGTCTTGAAGCTCTGCAGAATCTCCTCGGTTCGCTGTATCAGGCTTATCGCCCCGCTTGCCCCAAAGAGGGTATGTTTTCCAATCTTGTATATTTTCTGGATGTCGTATTTGATTGGGACGCTATTTGATGAGAGTGCGACAGCTTGGCTGTCTGAAGCCATCACTATTCCTTCCTTGCAGTTTAGGTTTATGATTAGGGTCATTTATCCACCATTTGAAGAAGAAGGGGGCCAAATGCCCCCACAGCATCTACTCTGCTGACATGCCTGTCATCTTGAGGTCTATTGCCTCCTCTGTGCATCCGCCGCAATTTCCGTTGCCGCAGCCCTGGCATCCTCCCTGTCCTGCTTCTAGTCCGGTTTGTTTTGTGTTCATTTTTCCACCAGCGCGAGCTACCCCTTCATTCCCGTTATGATCTTCGATGCAATCTGCAGCAGATGCGTCTTGTATCCGAACCTGATTATCTTGTCGTATGCGTAGAACAGCTGTGGATCAAGGCCAACCTTGAAGCTGGTGGCGTATATGAAAGAGTCTATTATCTCCGCCACTTTAGCATAATCCTGGTCTCCTTCAATCAAGGCCGCGTCGAACTCCTTTCGCGCCCTTACCAAAAATACCTTCACCTGCCTGTTCGCTGCCATATTGTCGCTCAGTATCTTTTCGTAGAGCTCCGGGGCCTTGATCCCAACCATCCTTACAAGCGGAGTGACAATTGAAGTTGAGAGAATTGCGAGGTTGGTTATCTCATTCACATAGTCTATCTTCTTGAGCCTCTTGAGGCTGGGGCTCTTGCCCTCAACTTTCTTCTTGACGAATTCGCTAAGTATCTTCAGGTCCGCTTTGCATATGTGGCAGGGCTGAATGTCGCTCGCCTTCTTGATGAATTTGGATGCAAGCTCTAGATCTCTCATTTTTTCACCCCGTCT
>JAGWHN010000004.1 GCA_028866785.1 Microcaldota archaeon | reverse complement strand
CCGGGTAGCCACGCGCTTAGCGGATAAGACCTGAAAGCATCTAAGGTCGAAGCCGCACCCGAAACGAGAGACTTAGGGTGGTTGTACTACACGACTTTGATAGGGCAGGCGTGTAAGCAGGAAGCTTCGGCGACCTGCGAGCGCACTGCTACTAAATCCTAACACATCAAGCTCACTTCTCAATTCTTTTTTTGTTTTAACAGACCCCTAGCGGAGCCCATGCAAGAATTTATATAATTAAAATGGGAAAGCAGCAGTATGGCGTTCTTGATTAGCAAGAGGTTGGTGGAAAAGCAAAAAGGTAGCGTTGCAACCAAACATGCACTTGAATTAAAGGAAAGGTTGGGGCCATATCCAGTCGAACTAAAGTTAGAGGCAATAAACGTTGCAATCGAGAGATTTGCCGTAAAAAACCCTGAAAATTTAGGAGCGCTAATATACGGGCTAAGAAAGGCATTTCCCGAGATATCCGATAAAATAAGATTTGGTGTGGGGCATGACATCGAATTGAAGGTTTTGTCAGCGGACGACGCAATAAGCATGCATAATACAAGAAGGATAATGGAAGGGCGTGGGTTTGAGGTCATGGAAACGGCAGGCGAGGAAAGCCGCAGGTCTAATCTTAAGGGGATTAAGACATACACTTCGATTCTTAGGGCAAGGGAAGAAAAGCAGGAAATAGAGATTGAGGCTGGAGCCGATATTCTGGAAATAAAAATGCGCCTTAGCCATTAATTTATTTCTGATTTGGAGTTTTGGCTACACTTGCAAAATCACAGGATTTCTTATTAAAAACGCACATTTAGCAAAGCGTATAAATCAAGAAAACTGAATACGATTGTGTTTAGATGAATAGTGCCGTAGTTTTGAAGGGAATAAGTCCCAAGGAAATACTAGAAGTAAGGAGGGGAGTGAGCGCGCTTGAGAAAATAGGAGCCATTCCTGAAAATCATTTTGTTGTTGTAAGATCTCTCTCTTTTGCGCCTAGGGGATATGATGTTTATTCCATATTGAGAGAGGATTTAGTAAACATTAAGCCAGGGGAATTGGAAACGGCGAGCACACTCAAGGAAAATAGGAATATAGACATAAATGAGAGCGCTTGGAGTCACGGTATTGAATACAGGCTCACGTTATATTATTCCAAAGATAAGCTGCAGGTGGAGGATCTTTCAATACCATTCAGCCTAAAGAACCCAGGAATAAAGATAGATGTTGAAAAGCTTGTAGCTTTGGTGGATACTGAAAGGGAGTAAGTGATATTGTGGATCAAATTAAAATTAAAAAATTAGGGAAAGAGAAGGCGCTTGAGATCCTTGGGAAAACCTCTGAGGAAGTCGAAATTAAATTTGCTTTTGAAAAAAGAAACGATAAAAATGGTAGGGACCCTGAAGTAGTAATTGGATTCGTTGCAAGAAGTTAAGTTCTGGGCCATTATGTTGACAGTTTAGCTTAGCCTACAGAAAATTCAAAAGAAACGATAAGGAAGTAGCATATTTAAAGGGGCTTGCGAGAATCCGAATAATATTTGTAAGGTTAGAATATGTTTGATAGGATAAAAAATTTGGGAAAGAAAAAGGAAGTGCAGGATAGTTCTTTAGTCGGGATAGAGTTGCTCACATTTTCTCCATCGAATATGGACAAATTTGCTGTTGAAATAAGCAGATATGGATCTATAAAAAATGGAACTTTGGAGAGAATAGACAGCGCCGTTGATATTTTCAGTGGGATGATCAAGAACTTCGATTCGCTAATTTCCAAGGAGCTTGTCTCGGGTGGCGTATGGGTTAGGGACTCGCAGCTACACCAGGGGCTCTTGAGGATGCAGGAGGTGTGCAAGGAGTATTTTGTGGAGCTTGAGTTTATAGAAAAAGGAGAGCACACGAATTCAAAGAGATATATACTGAAATCAGAGCTGATAACAGGCACGAAGGAAATGATGCTTAAGAGAGCCAAAGGCAGACTAGATTCGGATTCCGAATTGTCGGACATGATAAGAGAGATGGGAAGCAGCTTCAATAATTTTGCTGATGCGTGGAATGATAGGGTCCATAGAAAGGAGGAACTTGAGAGACTGGTCAAGACATTCAAAGGCAGGTATGCGATGTACGAGGAGATTGATGAAAGAATAAACGCGCTTAAGGCAGATGCTAATACTTTCAACTCTTCTGAGATAGACAGGGCAAAAATTGAGTTTAAGAGAGTGGAAAAGCAAAGGAAGTTTGCGTTGTCAAAACTTCAAGAGGTTCAGAATTCGATAAACCTACTTTTTGGCCCGATAAATGGCAAGGTGTCTGAAAAGTACGACTACCAGTTCAGATTTGACAGACATACGCTCACGGGATTCCTGAAGAATAATATGGAACTGCTTGAAAATTTTGGCAAATTTGAAGAGAAGGTATCAAGCCTTGAGCGAATTATAAATCAAAATAAGATAACACTTGATGATAAGGTGAGGGAAAAGGCGCTCAAGACAATACCTCTAATAAGGCAAAGCATCCAAAGCGGAGAATTACAAAATATTATAAAGAAGGAAAACGGCCTTGCAAACTACCTTCAAAAATGTGATGAAAAGATAGGAAGACTAGGAGAGAGCACAAAAAGGCTACAGGAACCTGCCACTGCGACAGGACAAAAAATTCAGGAGCTAGTTGAAGAAAAGGAAATAATGATAAAGAGAGTACAGAAGGCCCAACAGGAGATAGTGCGCTACGTGGAAAATAGTTACAAACTTGAAATCAAAACAAACGCTATGGAGTTTGTTCTGGGCATCGGAATTGTAGCAGTTAAGAGATAACAGCTGGCAACAAGGGGATCAAGTTGACAACAAGGGAGATAAGGAGCACAGACAATTTGAGAAGCCTGATCGTCCCACTTGACATAAGAAGGGACAACCCCAAGACCCGCGCACAGGTAATAATGAATTTCCTGGACACTCATGGAGCATCTCAGCTTGAGGAACTCTCCCATAGGGAGCTTTTCGCACTGCACGTTAAGACACTTGTAAACGACGCAAGGGTGGATGTGCATTCGGAGGAGATAATGAGGAAGTATCGCGATGATTTCAGCTCAAGGGAGAGAGAGGATGCGACCTTTATGCATCTAAAAAGCGTGAAGGGAATCTTGGACCTTTACGAGAAGATAGAAAAATTCTCAAGCATTGGGAACACTGCGCTTGACCTTTGGATAAGGATGAATAGTGCGCTCACACTAAGTTTTTACCTTGAGAGGACTGAGATGTCCGCTCTTGAATATATGGGGCTTGAGGAAGCGGAAACGATTTTTGAAAAGCAGGATGCACAGTACAGGCTCATAGAAGATTACTCAAATCGAATAGCGGAGTTTGGAGAATCAGGCGAAATCGCCCAGACATGGCTGGACAGATTCAATAGAAAAGTCTATGAGAGAATGTGTCTTCCATACATGCTAGACACAAAGGCAATAACGAGCCCAGAACAGTTTGAAGAGTACCAAAGACCGCACCTTTCGGCAATGCTAAAGAATGTGTTGCTCCAGATCGCATCTGAGAGGAGGGAATAAATACAAAAGCCTGATTTTCCAATGCTAACTGCTGGTTTTATGCCAAAGACACCGTTTGACAGAATAATAGACGACTTTTTGCAGTACGCAATAGCAAGGACCACAGCAATACAAAGATACAACACCAAGCAGATAATCAAGCCGCAAAACGTGATGGAGCACGAGGGGGCAGTGACTTTCATTGCAATGGTGCTATCAGACTACCTCAACGAAATTGGGGTGAGGAACGACACGGAAAAGGTGCTCAGGATCGCCATAACCCACGACAAGGATGAGGTCGTATCTGGGGACATAAACTTTGTGGCAAAATACAGCCATGGGCAGCTCTCTGAAGATCTGCGAGAGAGCCTTGACAAGCTCGGAGACTATGTGATAAAGCAGCTCTACGGCAGGATAAACCAGAAGGCAATCTCGGACAGGTACTACGCGCTGTATCTCGAGGAGAAGAAAAAGAAGAGCATTGAGTCAAAGATCGTCAAGATGGCGGACTGGATCGATGTCATAATCTACGCGAGGCAGGAGCAGGCGCTTGGAAACAAGGGAATGTTTGATGCGGAGAAGAATGCAAGGGAAAGATTCGTCCAGACCTTCAAGGAGGTCACAAAGAGGGCAGGGCGCTAGTAGTTCTCCCCGACTATCGCAGTTATTCCACCCTTTAGGCTGTACCCATCGATATTTTTCTTTGATTTTAGGTACTTGACCATTGCCGCGGAGGTTATGCCGTGATAACAGACAAAGACGTCATTTTTTAGCATCCTTAGTTTCTCATCCGGCATTGAGATTATCTCATGCGGATCGAATTCAAGGAGCTGATCGGGTTTTATCCCCAATGCAGAAGAGAGGCTTATCTTGACCGGGCTTCCGAGCCAGACAAACTTGGAGCCGCTATCCTTTGCAATCTTTTTTGCCTCTGCCAGTTCAACTTCCTTTAGCTCGCCTTCCATTTCCTCACGTTGGGTTTATCAAAGTCCCGGGCAGGGCCCTAATTGATGAGTCCGCGACATTCTGGTTGTTTGAGACCTGGACCATTGAGACCTTGAAGCTTGTTGAGGAATTTGTCTGCTGCACAAGGAGAACCATGCCAAGCGTTAGCGGCAAATCGTCGCTCGGGGAGATGCAGGATGAGAGCGTCCCGTTTATGGAAGAGACCGGGCCTTTGTTAGAGCCGCCCACAAGCGCAATCGAGCTTATGATCCCGTCGGCGCCCTCTTTTGGTATGCTAAATGTTGAGTTCATGTAGATGCACGGCACTGAGTTGTAGGAGCTCGGATAGAGCTGCGTGATTGTGACGTTCATGCTTGAGCCCGTGAGCGTGAAGAGGCTCAGGGCGTTTGATGAGGAGCTAGGGGACTGGGAGCACTCGTAGGTTACATTCTTAGAGAGGATGTTGTTTGGGGTGCAGGTGTAGATGGTGCCGTTTAGCTTCACAAGCGAGAGGTTGAGGTTCCCCACAAGCGGAACGCCGCTAAGAGCCATCTCTATCCTCGAGTCGTTGGCGTACTTCTGGCTGACCACGGACACTGGGAAAGATAGAGGAACAGATATGCCGCTTATGCTCCCGGTGAATGAGACCGTTCCGGAGTAAGTCGCGTTGTAGTTTGAAGAGGAGTTTCCTGCAGGGCTCAGCGTGGAGAGGCTGATAGGGTTAGGCGATGAAAGCGAGCGGTAGAGCTGCGTGCCCTTTAGCTGCGCCACTGTTGCATCCGAAAGGCCTGTTGAGGACGCAGGGACCGTGTTTCCCGGCGCAGTAAGGAATGTGAGCGAGACAACTATCCCCGCAACCACCACTGCAAGTATCAGCAGTTTCACAATATCAAGTACCAAACCGATCATGATTAGGGTTAGCTGCGAAAAGATTTATATGGGAGTATTCAATCAGTATATAGGGAAGGATTAGGATGGATGTTATACTTTTGTCTGGAGGTTTTGGCACAAGGCTCGAGCCGATTAGCTCTTTTATACCAAAGGCGCTGCTTCCGGTGGGTGGAAGGCCCCTCATTGATAGGATAGTGGATCATGTGGCCACGTTCAAGCAGGTTGAAAGGATAATTGTGGACACCAACTCGAAATTCGAGGACCAATTCAGGCACTATGTTAAAACAAAGACTGCAAGCGGCTTTGGAAAAAAGCTTGAGCTCCTGATCGAGCCCACTAGGAGCCATGGCGAGAAGCTTGGCCAGATAAGGGGAATTGAGTATGCGGTGAGAAATGCGAGGATAACTTCGGATTTCATGATTATCTCGACAGACAACTACTTTGACTTCAGCCTTGAAGGGATAATAGCCCATTTTGAGCGGTCGAAAAATCCGACGTTGGGACTCTTTGAGACAAAGGACATGGAGCTGCTCACCAGGTCAGGAGTCGTTAGCTTGAAGGGAAGCAAGATAGTCGAATTTGAGGAGAAGCCGCAAAAGCCGAAGTCAAGTCTTCTCAGCATGGGATTCTACATATTTCCAAAAGGCTCAGTGAAGCTCATCGACGAGTACATGGTGGATAATTCAAACCACGACTCAATGGGCTACTTCATAAAGTGGCTGATAGAGAAGCATGAAACTGACGGGGTAGTCTGCAAGGGGATCTGGATAGACATAGGGACCATGGAAGCCTACAAAAGAGTCTTTGAGATGACAAGCAACAAAGAGTGATGCGCTATTTGCGGTAAAGGTGGGAGAGCTGCCCGTGGTCATCGATCAGCACTTTAATTTTCTGCTTGTTCTTCGGATAGTCGTCATAATGCACGAAGTCTACTGTGGCAAGCACAGGGAATTTCTTTTTTATCACCGCGCTTGAGCCCGTTGCGCTGCTTCCGCTTGGATCGCGAACTTCGAGCAGCATGTTGCCTGAGACGATTGTGAGCGTTGTATCGCAGCTTGGGCAAGGAACCTCAAGGGAGTGCCTCTTGTCCTTTATCGCCTCGAGGTAGTGGTCCATGGGCAGCTTGTGATCGCAATCGCTAAATTTCTGAATCACTTTACTCTTGCGCAAATTTTTGAGCAGATCGGAGTAGGGAGTGCCCAAAAGATTTACTCCAGAATCAGGAACGCTTTTTGCAGGCTTAGGGTATAGGCCTGTTTCCATGCCAAATCTCACCCTCTTGCACGCCTCATCGCTGGCGCAGAGCACCCTGAATTCAAATTTTGGCATAAGCTAGTCTGAGATTTTAGAATATTTAGCGCTTTTGTATCAGAATTTTTTGTAGTACGACTTAGACGATTGGCTATGTTGGAGAGCTGCTTTAATAGCAACCCTTTGCTAGCATTATTTGTGGGTGAGTAGGATGAATGGGGAGAATAGGGCAAAGTTCGTGCAGGCCATGCGGAGTTTTAGGGATTGGGCGATGGACGTCGTCGCAAGCAGGGAGGACACCGAATGGGTGGTGCCGACCAACGTGAACAACAAGCAGCGCTTTGCATTCAGCTTGGCTGCGTACAACTACTTTGCCGACCACTACAAGAACAAGCTGAGGCACTTCAAGAGCGAGAAGCAGCTTGCGGTGGAGATAAACCACCACAAGAAGTTCCTCTACAAGGGGGAGGGCGCGGTGATACTGAAGAAGTCCAGGTTTTTCCTGCTGCCAAACAGGCTCTAGAGGTTTTTGTGGGGCTTAGCAAGGTATAAATAGAATTGTTGGGTAGTAGAAGCATGGCAAAGGGAATCGACACGTTGACGGTTGCGCTTGTGCTCTCCATCATCTCGATAGTTGCGGTCATAGCCCTTGTTTCGGGGGCGATAGGAGGCGGCTCGGTGCATACGATAACAGTCAGCGCATCGGGAACGGCCTACGGCTATCCAGACCAGGGCACGATATACATGTACCTAAACGGCACTGGCAAAAGCCCTTCATCGGCAAATGCGAACCTGACTGGAACAGTTGATGCGATAGGCGCGGCGCTTGCGCCTTATCTAAACAACAACATGTCACTGATCCAGACCCAGTCCTACAACATCTATAAGGGCAAGATACTTCTCTGCACGAACATAACAAGAGGGCCTACGGTGAATCTCCCCGCCCCGTTCTACTGCAGCTCTTCGCTCAACTACACAAGCCTTTATTGCTGCTATAATCAGACGGCGTACATTGCCGCACAGTCGGTTGTCGCCACAATACCAAACATCAACAATGTGAGCTCCGCGTTTAGCAGCGTCTCCAACATACCAAATGTGTATTCGCAGAGCCTGAGCCAGAAGATATCAGACAAACAGGGCTCCATGCTGCTCAACCTCTCGCTTGAGGGCGCGCTTGCAAATGCGACAGCGCAGGCGCAGGCACTTGCAGGCAGCGCAAACAATGTGCGGGTCCTGAATGTGAGCGTCTCCGGAGGGCCGATATACTACCCGACATACTTCGCAAACGGCGCTTCCGCATCCTCTTCCGGGTCAAGCTTCTTTGCCGGCAGGATCGGGGTCACGAGGAGCGTCAGCGTGGTCTTTGGCGTCACCCCAAAGTAACTCCTTTGACTCAAAGAAATCTGCTGCGCTGATTAAATTGATTCCTTCGATTTTAGAGTATCTTCTTAGAGAACTCTCGCTTGCAATCACAACCACTCCTGCAAATTTTGACTTTCTCCCCTCAATCATCTTTGTCGCCTGCTCAAGGTGATTGAGTCCCGTCTCGTACTCAAGGGCTATCCTCTTTCCCTTTACAAATGCAATCACGTCAGGCCCATAGGAGCTGTTGTAGACAACGCTGTTTATTCCAAGCGATGCGAGGTGCCTGTGAATCAGGTTCACGCAGATATCGTGCTCCGCGCTGTTCTTTGGATGTGTGATGTACCACGTGCCCGCATATTTTGACGAGGGAAGGTGGTAGGATTTTATTGCCCCGCACCTCATTTGGCCCGAGAGCGCCCAGCCCATCTCCTCCTTTGAGAATCCGTGGGACCTCAGTTTGTTGTAGAGCTCTTGCTTGCTTATCCCATTCCTTGCAAGCATCAGCATCCTGTGCGTTGGGTCCCTCACCCCTGGGGAGAAGAGTCTGAAGCTGACAAGCTTCGGCTCCCTTGAGTGCGAGTCGAGCACTATCGCTTGACCCTTTCTAAGGTTCCTCATCGCTTTTTTGACCTCGATATACCTGTTGCGCTCATTCCCCTGCGCGATGAAGTTGGAGATGTAGTTTAGCTCCTCTGGCTCGTGCTGCCCGAATGCAACAAAGAGGGAGGAGTTGCTCCTCAGCTCGCTGTGCAGCGCCTTTGCCCTCTGCGAGATGCAGATGATTCCGATCCCGTACTTCCTCCCCTCCGCAACCAGCCTTGCGATCGTAGGACTCTCCGAGAGCTTTTCGGCCTCGTCTATAACGACATATAACCTAACCCGCTTGCTCTTCTCCATCCCGAGCATCATGATGTATAGGTGCTTTAGGAACCCCTCAAGGTAGATCGACTGCGCCTCGCTTGTGTGGAGCGAAGAGAGCGCAAAGATGCTCCTTGAATTTATTATCCTTGAAAGCTCGGTTCCCCTAGAGAAGGTGGGGCCATCGAGCATCGCGATCCTCTTCTCAAGCGACTCGAGTATCTTCCTCTCGCCGAGGTTTGCGTGGAGTTTGAACCGCTTCATGCAGAAGAGAAGGTCGCCCATTACGGGGGGCTTGCCTTTCTCCTGCGAAATTTTGTATGCAAATGCGACGCATTTGTAGAGCACGTAACCCTGAACGGAGCCTAAATGGAAGACCTTCTTGAAGAGGTTTATGATCTCGCTAGCCTTCTCCTTCTCACTTAAGCCCTGAAGGTCAAAGGGGTTTATCCCGCTGTAGCTTGCATCGTAAACCTGCGCCCCAAACTCCCGCGCATACTCCACGTACTCGTTGTGCGGGTCGAATAGGATGAAGGCGATGTCGCGCTGCGCAAGCGCGCCTAGGATCAGCCTGCACAGGTTCGACTTCCCGCTCCCGCTCTCGCCCGCTATGGCCATGTGCGGATTTGTCGCGGTAAGGGGGTCTATTGAAAAGCTTTTGAAGAACTTGCCCTTCCACTTCCAGTTGGCGAACTCGCCGTAAATGAACCTTGGAAGTGAGAGCTCCTTTCGAACGCTCCCTAAAGTAATCGTATTTTTGTTGAAAAACATAACTAACACCTACTGAAAAAAGTTATAAAAAAAGCTGAAATAGAAGAATGGAAAAATTAGTTTGAAATTAAGGACCTCACAAGCTCTATCTCGTTTCGGTCGGGGACCTTCCTGTCAGTCGGCGTCTCCATTATTATCGGCTTCCCCTTGATCTTCTTGTGGTTGAAGAAGGTCTTGAAGCCCTTTAGCCCTATGAATCCCTTACCTATGTTCTCATGCCTGTCCTTGAAGAGCCCGAGGTCGAATTTCGAGTCGTTCGCGTGGATCATGTGCACCTCCTTCCACTCGATTATCCTGCCCATCTCGTCAATCACCTCCTCCTTTCGTATGTCGTAGCCCGCTCCGAACGCGTGGCAGGTGTCTATGCAGTATCCCACCTTCTTGTGGTCGATTGTGTCCTTTAGTTCCGCAAGGTCCTCGAGCCTTGAGCCCACGGAGTTTTTCTGGCCAGCCTGGTCCTCAAGCAAAAGCACGCCGTTGAACTTGTCGATGCATGAGTTGATCCCTGTCGAGATTCGCTTGAGAGCTGCGTCCCTTGGCTCCCCCATCGTGCTGCCAAGATGCATAACGAGGTACTTTATCGCAAGCGAGTTGCAGCGATCCATGTTCGCGGCAAGTGTCTCCTTTGACTTCTTGTAGATTTCAGGATTTGGGGAGGCAAGGTTTGGGAGATAAGGCATGTGGACCACGACCGGATCTACGCTTAGCTTCTTGCACTTGGCCTTGAAGTTTGCAATCTCCTCATCATGCAGCTCCTTTAGCTTCCACTGCATCGGGCTGCTGACAAAAATTTGCATTGTGTTGCAGTCTGTAGCCTCCGCAAGATCTACTGTGCCATCAATGTTGCCTGAAACCGAGATGTGCCTTCCAACTAAACTTCGCATGAGGATAGTTTGGAATAAAGCCTTAAATTGCTTGCTAAAAACGAAATTAATACATAAGATTTTTATATCAGTAAAACCCAATAAATTCGGTAGTATGATAATCACGGAAGAGATGGAAAAGAAGCTGCCTCCTGATCTCTTGGCAGTTATGCGTTGGGTGCAGAAGAACCGCGCAGACCTACTTAAAGCGCTAGAGTAAATGTCTCCTTATAATTTCTTCCACCTGTTCTTCAGTTAAAAATTCAACAAACCTAATGAATTCCTCGTCTCTGAAGGTTATTTTGAAAACTAAGGGAGCGTAGCCCAAATATATGCTATAGCGAACAAATATGACGTATGCAGTGCGATGATTCCCATTGCTAAAGGGCTGTTCTACAGGGAATGCGCGAAGAATATATGCGAGGGTCTTAACAGGGTCTGTCTTTCTTGCAACCATTTCATTTATCTTTGAGATTATGGAGTTTAGTCGGTCTAGATGCCTAATCGTATTTGCATTTACGCTAACCTCCTGAATAGACTGATTAATTGTTAATACCTCATCTAGCGTCAACTTCGTTAACCCACCTTCCCATATTTTTATGTGAGGCTGCCGAAGCCTCTGCTACTTACTTCTCGACCTGAAAATACTGCCACTCGACGCCCCTTGCGCTTACATACAGATGCACGTCATACCGTTTGTACTTCCCCGTATTCCGGTACTCCTTGCACAGCGCAACGAGCTGCACGACCTCCGCAACCATGTCTGCCACCTTCTTGCTTGCGTTGTCGGCCGGTTCGACAGAGAGCGCCTCGGCGAGCATCTCCCATAGAACCTTCTGCAGCTTCTCTTCAGTCTTCGCACTATACGTTACACTAAGGCTCATCCATACCACCCAAAATTTGAGACAGCGACTTAGCCGCCTTGTCAGTTTTTTATAGCGTTTGACGCACGCTTTATCCGTAAGTGTTGTTCTTCCAAATGTAATATAAAAATCTGCCGAAAAAAATTGAAGTTTTTTTCCTGTAGTTATTAGAATCTAAAGAGCGTAAATTAATTGCTGGGGCTCAATTCCAGCAAACACCCAAAGTCTGAGGCGGCGAAAGCCGCCATTACGCTTCAACCAAGCAGGTCAAAGACGCTCTCGCCCTTTGAGCTCCCCACAATCTCAAACGGTGCAGGGTTCTTTTTAATTTCCAGAAGATCCTGCCTAAGCAGAATCGAGAGCCCCAATTGATCAGTTTTCACTTTTTGCATATTTGTCGCCATGATAACATCTCTTTTAATCGTTGAGAGATACCTTTGATGAGAAGGTCTTAAAAGGCGACTTGCCGCTTGGCAGGTAACGAAGTTAGTGCAAAACAAAGGAGTAGTCATTGTTTAAATAAGCAAAAAACAAACAAAATTTGCTGGGATTATGTTTAGGATATTTAGAAACAAAAATAAGAGTGCCCCAAAGAACTTGGAGGCGGATGGCACGCGCAAAGAGCTCAGCTCAGATGACCTAAGGGAGATGATAGGGGGACTATCCAGGGTTCAAGAATCCCTCAACACCCTAGTTGATTACGCTCGTCTATTGGATAGAATTGTGACGCGGGGATACTTTAGGGAAGATGAACTAGACAAGAAGACTCAGGAGAGCTTCACACAGATGGGCAGTGCCTCGGGAGAGTTCATTGGAATACTTGCACGATTAAATCGCGTGGAAAAGGTCCCTATCCCAAAAAAGAGCCTTAAAAGATTCTCGAATTTCGTGAAGATGAACCAGGATCTGATAAATTCAGGCACAGACAAGAAGAAATGGAATAAGGCAACAGACAAAATGGGCGACTTCATTCTCGATGAACCTTTCTTTGGAAAGTCGGAGTTTAAGAAACTCAGGATAGATGTTCGCAAGACAGCCGAAATGCTGGAAAAGAGCTACAAAGAGAGTATACGCGGAGCCTAAAATAAAGAGGCGAAAGCTATCGTGGTAGCCTTTTTATATTATTCTTGACCAATAAGAGTAGGAAATTCTGGGGGCTAATATGTTCGAAATCAAGATAGATAATGCGAAGTACTGGAGGGACTGCGTAGAGGCTATTGTGAACCTCGTTGACGAGGGATCATTCAACATAAGCGCCGAGGGAATAACGCTAAAGGCGATGGACCCTTCCGGAATCTCGATGGTCTCATTTTTCATACCAAGCAAGGCATTTGGAAAGTTCAACGTTGAGAAGGGCGCAAGCGTGGGCCTGAACCTTGACAACCTAAACAAGGTTCTCTCAAGGACAAGGGACAACGAGGCTCTCACTATCAAGGAGAATGAGGGAAAGCTCAGCCTTGAATTCGTAGGGCAGGGAAGCAGGAGAAGGTACAAGCTCCCAATGATTGATGTTAGAAAGAACGTTGAGAAGGAGCCAAATGTGGACTTTGATGTAACCGCAGAGGTACTAGGAGAGCCGCTTAAGGACATCATCAAGGACGCATCGCTTATTTCATCTTACATTTCATTTAGGGCATCAAAGGACCAGATGACGGTCAGCGCGAGGGGAGACTCGGGAGAGCTTGAGGAGAGCCACGAGGTCGACGGAAACGTGATCAAGAAGCTCACAATCAAGGCAAACGCGGATGCGGTCTTCAACCTTGAGTACCTGGAGAACATAATCAAGGCATGCCCAGTCGGCAACCCGATAAATGTGCTAATCAAGAGCAATGAGCCATTGAAGGTCAGCTACCACATCGGGGATGCATTGCTCACGTATTATTTGGCTCCTTACATGGAGTCATGAAAGTAATAGGGAACGCCTAAAAACACTCTTTCTTTAATTCTTTTGGGGATCAAGTGAGCGCCACAACCAAGGCAAAGGACCATGTCAAGCTTTACGGCACATTCAACGGAGTTCACGCCGAGCTAGACTATGACAAGCACATGCCAAGCAAGATAAGGCTCGACTACAGCAATGGCAGGGTGGATTATAGGGTCGATGGAAATTTTTCGGTCATGGACTCGGAGCTTGCACTGCACCTCCCTTACCTTAGGATAATAAATAATGAGAAGAACCTCCAGAGCGACTACATTTTGGTGATAGACACCAAAGAGAAGCAGGTCCATGGACTGATAAGAGAGATGGAGATGTTTGGCAAGGGCTACAGAGAGCTTCCACTTAACAAAGCGGAGAGCTTTTTGCCGTATGTTAAGGAGATGCCAAATGCACTTTCGCTGATGAGCCAAATCAAGGGAGGCAAGGAGGGGACAAAAGAGCTCTCTGATGAGCAGAAATGGGAGATAGAGAGTGCGATTAGATGGACCTACTCCGCAATGGCGATGTTTGTTGTAATGATAGGCACTGGAGACAAAAAAGAGGGCACAATAAACCTTGAGGCGCTTCCTGAGCTGCTCAAGATACACAGGTTTGGATAGATAATTTTCGCGAAAAATCAACGCTTTTTATAGATATTCTGACCAAAGAATATCATGTCTGTAAACGAGGCGGAGCTCGACTTCGCATACAGGTATCCTTTTTCTGAAGAGGCAAAGTCAGTCGTCGCCTCGCTAAACTCAAGCAAGATAGAGCAGCGCTACCTTGACGCTGGGGTAGTACGCGTGAAGCAGGCCCTTTCCGAGCCGAAAATCCCATTCACTGAGCAGGGAAGAAGCGAGATGAAGCTTGTCTACACGGTCAGCTATGTCTATGCAAGAATGCTAGTTAGCGCAATGGCAAGCGACCCAGCCAATTCCTACATCATTGTGAAATATGCAATCGCAGAGGCAAGAAGGGTGGGAGAGGCGGTAGGAAACGATCGGATGCAGAACTTCGAGAAGCTTGCAAGGGAAGTGGGAATAGAATTTTCGGTAGAGAAGGAGCTTTTTGTGATTCCATTCGGGCAGTACCTCACATTTGAGCCGAAGTCAAACAAGGAGTATTCCCTCATCCACCAGCAGTTAGACAACGGAAAGGTGTATCTCACAAAAAATAAGATGGTGAGGCTGCTTGAGGAAGCCTCAAAGAGGGCGATACTAAAGGGGCTTCCGATTGAGAGAAGGTACCTTCCAAGGGATATACTGGACGCTGTATCGAAGATACCGGTCCCAAAGCCGAAGATCCAGCAGGGCATTGGAGGAGCAGGATACGAGTGGATTGAAAAGTTAATCGAGATACCGCTTCCCGACTTTAGGCACAGGGCGGTCAACCTCATACTTGCGCCTTACTTCGCAAACGTGAAGAACCTTCCTGAGGAACAGGCAGTTGCGGCGGTGATGGAGTACATCAACAAGTGCAAGGTCCTAAATCCTCACACTGACATAACAGAGTCATACGTTAAGTACCAGGTCAATTGGGCAAAGAAGAAGGGGCTAAAGCCATACTCGCTTGCAAGGGCAAAATCCCTGATCGGAAATGCGATTGACTTCAGAGACATTGAGAAGACGGACGAGAAGAAAGAGGAAAAACAACCGGTGAAAAAATGAGCGACATCAAGACATTGTGCCACATTTGCGGAAAGGAGGCAAAGCACGTCTGCAGCATCTGCGGGAAGCATGTTTGCAGTCAGCACTACACAGCAACGCGCGGAGTGTGCCTCTCTTGCATAGTGGGAAGGAAATAGATTAGGCTAGGGGGTTGAGAGCATATCGCATAGCTCCACGAAGTTCTGCGCTGATGTTCCCTTTGGAAATGCGTTTCCGTTCTGCGCTTCAAGCGGAAGGCCGACCTCATTTGAGACCCTGAGCAGCTCGGAGGTGTCAAGCACCCTGTCGGTGAAGAGCTCGACGAAGCTGACGTTTCCCTTCGTCACCTTCCTTATCGAGAAGGTGAGCATCTGGTACATTCCGCTCCGCTTCACCCGAATTTTTATCGAGCCGCGTTCTATCGCCATTCTTGCCTGTGGAGTTAGTTCCATGCTACCAAACAAATAGGATTTGCCAAAATGGGCAAATTTCACTAATTATACTGCCTCTATAGGTATAAATATTTTTAGAGTCAGATTCAAACGGGGGGAGCTTGTGGTTGGGGACAAAAAAGCGATGGCTAGGGCAATAGAATCAAAGCCCCAGCAGCCCCAGACGGTTCCTTTGGTTCCGCTAAGGGACATACTTCTTCAGGCAAAGGCAGAGGTTTCGGAAGGGGTGGACCCTGCAAAGACGCTTGCGCTCCTGAGATGGCCAAACCAGAGGGGCGAGGAAAACAGGATGGTACTCCACGAGGTCACGAAGGACGAGGCGATCTTGATCGATAGGCTGCTTGGGATTCCGGGCATACGCCAAAACGCGCGGGACTCCAAAAAGAACATGCCGACCCACAGGTACTGCGAGGACGGAAACGTCTACGCAATGGCAAAGATGATAATGAACGGCGCCGACATACAGAGCGCAAACGATGAGGGAAAGACACCTGCGGACAAGGCAAGGGATGCCGGGCACTACGGGCTTGCGGATTTTGTGGACAATCTGGCGACGCTTCCGCTTGAGAAGAGGATAGCGGAGATAAAGAAGATAAACTTCCTTATCTCCCCGCTGCTGAGATATTAGATACGGCGCAATTTCTCTCCGATAAGGTATAATAACTCTTATTTTTCATATTCAACCATGGTGGCATCATACACTTACGTTGCGCTCGCAATCTTTGCTGCGCTTGCCCTTTTCGTGCCGATAAGCATGCTCATCCTTGCAAAGCTCATAGGCGCAAGGCCTTCGCAGAATCCGATCAAGCTTGAGAATTACGAGAGCGCCGAGACCCCGATAGGGCTTAGCCGCGACATAACAAACGATTACCTTGAGTACTTCCCGCTTTACCTTGGCTTTGAGACAGTGATTGTGATCGTGCTTTCATGGGCGGCGGTCTCGGGGACAGTGCCTATGGCAATCAGCCTTGGGATTTTGGGGATTTCCGCGGTTTCATTCATACTCTCCGCGCTTGCGCTTGGAGTCGCAAGGACAGGAGAGAGCGGTGTTGTATATGGAAGATAAGCCGTACACTGAAGAGAAGTTCCTGCACGCAAAGCAGGAGATGGAGGCGCTTGCAGCAGCCTCGCTCAAGGGAAGGAAGCTTCCTGTCAATGCTGTGTTTGGGAAGCTCTCCGAGCTCACAAAGGCAATTGCGGCAGGGCCAATAACATGGGGAAGGAAGAACTCGCTTTGGCCGATGCAGTTCGGGCTTGCGTGCTGCGCGATGGAGCTTCTTGACTTTGGATCCGCAAGGGTCGACGCCGAAAGGGGAGGATATCTTCTATTTAGGGGAACTCCTAGGCAGACGGATGTGATGATTGTTGCAGGATGGGTTACGAAGGCGATGATCCCTGAGATAAAAAGGCTCTATGAGCAGATGGCGGAGCCAAGATACGTAATTGCTTATGGTGAGTGCGCAACATGCGGTGGTCCATGGTGGGAGAGCTACAACATAATCACGGGGATTGACCAGGTTCTTCCAGTTGATGTTTATGTTGCAGGATGCCCTCCAAGGCCGGAGAATTTGTTCGGGGCGCTCATGAAGCTGCAGGAGAAGATTGGTGGTAAGATTGTTGAAAATAAAATCTGAGGAGCTAATCTCAACCCTGATGAAAAAGAAGGGAGAGGGATACACTTACCTTGTCAAGATAACCGCCGTCGACTACACAGACAGGCTTGAGGCAATATATTTTATTAGGAACTTGGACGATGCAAGGGAAGAGGAGATAAGGATCGGCCTTCCTGCGAAGAACCCTTCCCTGCCAAGCGTGATGGGGCTTTTTGCTGCAGCGGACTGGTATGAAAGGGAGCTTTCGGAGATGTTTGACATAGAGATTGAGGGGCGCAATGCAAAGAGGCTGCTCCTTGAGAAGTGGGATGGAAAAGACGGGCCACTCAGGAAGAGCTTTGTCTGGGGAAAGCCGTACAGGAGCATAGAGAATCCGGTGAAGTTCGCAAAGAAGTGGGAAGAGGGAGAAAAATGAGAGAGATATTTGAGGGAGTGAAAAGGTTCGGGATTGTGATAGTGGTTCTTGCGCTGCTTGCGTACGGCTCTTGGGTCTACAATAACATTTACGGGGTTGGCATCGCGGTCGCGCTAATACTAATTGCAGTAGCTATCGCATTTAGGGAGATGGCGCAGAACAGGCAGAGAGTGCTTACAATAAAACATCCGCTTAAGTGAAGAGATGGCAGAGACAAAGATAAACATAGGCCCGGTCCATCCAAGCACGCATGGAGTGCTAAGGCTTGTGGTAACGCTTGATGGGGACAGTGTGAAGGCGGTCGAGCCCCACGTTGGATTTTTGCACAGGGGAGTCGAGAAGCTGGTCGAAAACAGGATGTACATGCAAAGTCCATCATACATGGAGAAGATTGACTATGTGGCTCCGCTTTCCTATGATGAGCTTTATGTCGCAACAGTTGAAACTGCGCTTGGAATCCCTGTGAAGGAGAGGGCGCAGTACGTTAGGCTGATTCAGCTCGAGCTGCAAAGAATTGCAAGCCACCTTCTCTGGCTTGGGACAGCGATCAATGACATCGGACAGCTCTTCTCGGTCTTCATGTGGTGCTTCAAGGACAGGGACATCATACTAAAGCTGCTCGAGGATGCGACAGGAGGGAGAATGTTTTACGTTAATATGAGGCTTGGCGGAGTCAATAGGGACTTGATGCCAGGATTTGCAGACAGGGCATACCCAATCCTTGATTATCTAAAGAACAGGATAGGCGAATATGAGGAGTACCTTGAGGGAAGCTCGATCTTCATGGAGAGAATGAAGAAGATGGGAGTGATGAGCAGGGAGGATGCAATCAATCTGGGGGTTACCGGACCTGTCCTTAGGGGATCTGGGGTCGACTTTGACATCAGGAGCGCTTATCCGTATTATGTTTATGACAAGCTCCATTTCAAGAGCCAGTTTGAGAGCTCTGGCGATTGCTATGCGAGGTACAAGGTTAGGATCAATGAGATGAAGGAGAGCATAAGGCTCGTCAGGGAGGCACTCCAGCAAATCCCGCAGGGAGATGCGCTGGGAATGCCGATAAAATTAATTGGACCTGTGCCAAAGGAAAAGGAGGTTGTAGTAAAGAGGGAGCTTCCGCGCGGTGAGGGAATGATGTACATGGTAACCGAAGGGCAAAGGCCATATCGACTATCGATAAGGGCGCCCTCATTCATCAACACCGCAATACTACAACATCTTCCGCGCGGGCACAGGCTGCAGGACCTCTTCCCGATACTTGCGAGCGTAGACATGGTAATCGCGGATGTAGACAGATGATTTTATGGCGCTTGATCAATCGATTATCCAGGCTGCGATAGGTGCACTCGTCTTTGCGGTCGCAATGCTGATTGCAATAACCGCATTCGACTACATCTTTGGATGGATTGAAAGGAAGGTCGTGGCAAAGATACACCTAAGGCACGGGCCAACGAAGACAGGGAAGTATGGGCTGCTCCAAAACGCCGCGGATTTCCTCAAGCTCTTTGCAAAGGAGAACATAATCCCCGCAAATGCAAACAAGATGATTTTCATCGCAACCATGCCGATTGTCGCGGCGATGTTTGCTTTCATGGTGCTGATACTTCCGCTGCAGCCTGACCTGCTCGGAGTGAACCTTAGCCTTGGGCTGCTTGTAATCTTCGTGCTCCTCTCGTTTGTCCCGATATTGATATTCATTGCTGGATGGGCAAGCGCAAACAAGTTTGCTGCGATAGCAGCGCAGAGGTCGGTTATTTTGCTGATAAGCTATGAAATACCCCTTTTCCTCTCCATCGCAGCTGTGGCCCTCTTTGACAAGAGCTTTTCTTTCCTTCAGATAGTTTATGCACAGGGAAACAACTGGAACATAATAATGATGCCGCTTGGATTTTTGATATTCTTCGTCGCTCTGCTTGCGGAGCTTGAAAGGCCGCCCTTTGACCTGAGGGAGGCGGATTCGGAGCTGATTGCCGGATGGCTAACGGACGTTGGCGCTCCGCTCTATGCAATTTCGCTCTTCATAGACTACACAAGGGTCTTTTTGGGAGGGCTCCTTGTCTCGATACTCTTCCTTGGAGGATGGCTTGGGCCTGCCTTTTTGCCAGGTGCGGTCTGGCTCATGATAAAGGTGCTCATAGTCGCCACAATCGTAGTGGTTTTGAGGGCAACCTCGCCAAGGATGAGGCTGGACAGGATCCTAAGACTTGGATGGATCTGGCTGATTCCGCTTGCAATTATCAACCTCTTTGTGACCTACCTGCTTCTTGCGGGAGTCGTCTAATTGATGAGAGAGAATCCGTAAATCCTTTTATAGTTAATCTTCGGTAGTTTAGATGGTAGCATGTCCAACCCGCTAATCAAGACCGCGCAGAGAGTTCTTGAGAGCAGGTTCACCATCGAGTACCCAGAACAGCGCGAGGCTCTTCCTGACAATTACCGCGGAATACACAGACTCGATATGAAAACGTGCATCAGCTGCAGCGCATGCGCGAAGATCTGCCCGAACAACACGATTGATATGGTTGAGGTCCAGACGGACAAGGGGCCAAAGATGATGCCGCAGGTGAATCTTGAGAGGTGCCTCTTCTGCGTTCTGTGCGAGGAGGTCTGCCCGACAAAGTGCCTTGTTTTAACAAAGAACAACGATCTTGAGGCTTATGACAGGAGGGAGCTCATAAAGAGGCCGGAGGAATTGGAGTGAGCGCTTGCTTGAACTTTTGCTTTTCGTATTTCTTGCCGCGGTAGGCATCGTCTCAGGAGTAGTGCTGCTTGCCCAAAAGAGCCTATTCAAGTCAGCAATCTCTCTTGCGATACTCTTTGTGGCGGTTGGCGGATTCATCCTCCTCACAAACCAGACGCTAATCACTCTCTTCCAGCTCTTTATCTTGGTCGGCGGACTCTCAACATACCTGATTGTCGCTGTTGCATCTGAGAGGGAGAGCGCCTTCAGGCATGTTGACATGAGGGTTTTTGCGGTTGTATTTGTGCTTTTCGGGGCGCTCATGGTTTATGCGATTGCAATAAATGCGGGTCCGGCTGCGCCAACAACTCCGGGAATAATGGCGGAGGTCTCAAGCGCAATAGGCAGCTACTATGGGCTGATGGGTGCGGTTGTATTTTTGATGTTTGCGATTGGAATCGGAAGCATCATGTTGATAAAGAAGGTTGTTAGGATAGTGGTGTAGATGCTGCCTTTGAATTACTTTACGGGAATCGGTGCCGTCTTCTTGGCGCTTGGGCTTGCGGGAGCGATTGCGAGCAGGCACTTTGTGATAACCATACTCTCACTGGAGCTTGTCTTTGCAGGGGCCATAGTTGCACTAGTCGGGTTCTTTGCGTATGCAACCCTTACCAGCGGAGATTTCTTCATCATGCTGCTCAGCATCTGGGCGGTTGCAAGCACGGAGATAGTGGGGCTTGTCGCATTTTACGTTTACATGAAGGGCAAGGTTACCGACTTTGACTTAAAGAGGCTCATGCAGCTCAAGGGATAGAATGTTTATTTTGCTCTCCGTAGTTCCGTTGCTTGTCGCAGTAGCGTTACTTGCGATTTTGAGGAGGGAATCTAGGGCAATAAAGGCGATTGCGCTGATAGGCTCCGTTACGCCGCTCCTTATTGGAGCACTTTTGATGAATCAAGTCGGGACGACACAGACAATCAACTGGTTTGGCGTGAATAGCCTGCAGTTCACGATAACCGCAACCCTGATGCCGATAAACTTCCTGCTCTACCTTCTGGTGTCCATCATAGCCCCGCTTGTTATTCTCTACTCAATCGGTTTCATGAATGTGCTATCCGAGAACAAGAGGTTCTACATCGAGATGCTTGTATTTGAAGCTGCAATGATAACTTTCAGCATCTCGGGAAACTTCCTCTTGCTCTTCATCGCCTGGGAGTTCCTTAGCGTGACGAGCTATCTTCTCATCGGGTTTTGGAACTACAAGGAGAGCGCAAACTACGCCGCCAGGAAGACGATAACGATTATTCTTCTAGGCGACGTCGCGCTGCTCGCCGCGATCGCGATCTTCTTCGTGACATACTCTACCCTTGACTTCAACTCGATAATTTCGGCCGCAGCAGCGCAGGGAGTTAGCGCAAGCGCGCTGGCGGCGCTCACATTGGTCTTGATCGCAATCTTCACTAAGTCTGCGCAGTTCCCATTCCAGGAGTGGCTCTCCGCAGCTATGGAGGGGCCTACGCCTGTCTCCGCATTCCTTCACTCCTCGACCATGGTGAAGGCGGGCGTATTCCTTCTGCTTGTGCTCTTTCCACTCTACTCGGGGACAAAATTGATGCCAGTGATCGAGATTGTCGGGGCGCTCACTGCGCTCATAGGGATTGGGAACGCGCTTGTGGGAACGCATGTGAAGAGGGTCCTCGCCTACTCTACCGTCGAGGAGCTCGGGCTCATGCTCTTTGCAATTGGGATAGGTGCGTACTCGGCCGCGGTTTACTTCTTCTTCGCGCAGACATTCTACAAGGCGCTTTTGTTCTTCTACGCGGGAAGCCTGATGAGGGCAAACCAGAGCGAGGACATACGGGAGATGAGGAACGCCTCACGCGACAAGCTCGTCTTTGCAAGCGCGCTTTTTGGGGTGCTCTCGCTTGCGGGCTTTGTCCCATTCAGCGGCTTCTTTGCAAACGTAGGCCTTGAGAGCTCCGCTGCAAACGCTTACACATACGGATTCCTGCTGATCGTGGACATCTTGGTGAGCCTGTTCATAGCAAGGTGGTTCTTCATCCCGCTAAAGAAGGCGACGAACAGGGTTGTCGCTGGGAAGATCTCGATGAACTATGATGTGATTCCGCTTGCAATGAGGCTTCCGATTTTCATTCTTGCAATTTTGTGCCTTGCAGGGTCATACTTCGTGAGCTACGTTTCAGGAATCTCCGGCGCAATGGCCCAGTACGGCTACCCTGCGGGAGCAGCCGCATCGTTCAACATCAATGACGCGGCGGGGGAAACCGCGCTGGTGATAATAGGAATAGCCGCGATGTTCTTCATTTACAGAAAAGGGTACGGCGAAAGCAGGAGATTTGCGGTAGGGAAGGCGATTTTGGGAAATGGCGAGCTGTTCAACGAGATCTACCATTATGCGGCGACATTCGCCTTCTATGTTGCAGGAGCATTTGAGTTCGTGGACTCGGAGATAAATGCGATCTTTGACACGTTCGGAAGGGCGGTGAGCGGATTTGGGGGCATTGTGAGAAGGATGGAAACGGGAAGCGTCAACCTTTATGCGATCGTTACGATACTCGGAGTCGCGCTGCTGGTGCTGTTCATGGTGATTAGATGATCGATATTTCAATCCTCTCAATAATTCCACGCTTCTGGGTATTTGCGCTGCTCTGCGCAATGCTTGTATTCTTCAACATAATTTCAATCATCACGCGCGGCGTAGGCAGGCAGTTCTGGCTGACGGCCCTATTCCTCATCTTGATAGCAATAACTACAGCGGTCATGATCATCTTGGGGGAGAGCTACACCCTCTTCAACCTGGTAGTGGTGACGCCGCTCTCGCTCTATTTTGCTCTGATATTCACGATAGGCACTTTGCTGGTCAATGTCCTAGGATACAGCAAGGACGCGCACTACTCAAGCTTCTCGATACTTAGCTGCTTTGCGCTCATTGGAATGTACCTTGTCGCGTTTGCGGGCTCGATAGTCTCGATCTTCATCGGGCTTGAGCTGATGAGCATACCTACGATCTTTGCGATACTTCTTAGCAGGAAGATAGCGATCGAGGCAAGCGTCAAGCTCTTCATCCTCGCCACAATCGCAATAGCGCTCTTTGCGTTTGGGATGGTGCTCGTCTATGGCGCGACGGGAAGCATACTGCTTTCAAACCCGCAGACGGTGGGCACCCTGATGCTAATCGCCCTTGCGCTTCTGATAGCCGCGCTAGGGTTTGAGACCGCGCTCTTCCCGTTCAACCTCTGGGTGCCTGACGTTTACCAGGGATCGACCACGTATGTGACCGCGATGCTTGGGGGCATAAACAAGAAGGTCGGATTCCTTGCGCTGGTGGAAATCCTCTTCATGCTCTTCATCGCATACAAGTCCACATTCATCCCGATACTCTACATTGTCGCGGTTCTGACGATGTTCTACGGAAACCTTGCGGCGCTTGCGCAAAAGAACGTGAAGAGGCTGCTTGCATACTCATCGATCGCGCAGGCGGGATACATTCTGATAGGGCTCGTGGTCGCAACGCAGTACTCGCTTGGAGCGAGCTTCTTCCAGATATTCGCCCACATGTTGATGTTCATCGGGGCGATGGGAGTGGTGCTCTTCATGGAGAGCAAGAACAGGCACGAGATAAACGACTACATAGGCCTGCACAAGGAGAGCAGCATTGCGGCGTTCTGCCTTGCGATAATCCTGATCTCCTTCATCGGCATTCCGCTCACGGCAGGATTCATAGGGAAGTTCCTCCTCTTCTCAAGCGCGGTGTACGGCGGCCTGCTGCCGCTTGCGATACTAGGCGTGATAAACAGCATGATCTCGGTCTATTACTACTTCAAGATAATCGCTGCGATGTACACCAACAGGAGCGAGCCGGTCCACATAAAGATGCACGGGAACGTGCTCTTTGTTGTGCTCATCTGCACCCTACTGATACTGATTATCGGGATCTATCCGCAGCTTCTAATCGAGCTTACGACTTCCGCGGCGCAGTTTTTGAGCTGAAATAAATGGCAACCACAGAGAAGGTGCTTGACGAGCATCTTGGAATGATAGACAGGCAAACCGCATCAAAGATAGCTGAGGGGAAATCGATTGCGGAGCAGAGGCCGAGCAACGACCCGCTCGACATCGCATCAGAGATGGTGACGATAGCGGATTTGGCGGCAGGGAAGGTGAGGCTAAACTCGCTTGTGGAGATTGAGGAGGTTGTCTACAAGGTCTACAGCAAGAGGCTCGTGGAGGTTGGAGGGGTCGACATAATGACCAGGCTGATCTCGCTTGGCACAAGGGAGAATAGAATCAGGCTTATACTCTTTGACGGGAAGGTGGACCTTGCAAACTCAATCCCTATTGAGAGGGGGGATAGGATAGTAGCAAGAAACTTTGTGGTGAGGAAGGGAGTGCACGGCTTTGAGCTTGCGAGCATTGCGCAGTCTACGATAGGAAGGGAGATGAGCGCAAACACCGGGATAACCGAGTTCTCAAGGATAAAGCCCGATGCGCAGGAGATTGATGTGCTCGGGAAGCTGGTCGTCATAGGCCCGATAAAGCACTCGATATTTGCGGTGGCGCGGGACAACGACAGCTGCAGCTTCACGATAAGCGATGGGATCGACCAGATGAAGGTCTTTGTCGTAGGGAATAATGTAAGAGAGCTTGAGAGTGCGCACCCGGGAGATCCGATAAAGCTGGAGTATGCAACAGTTAGAAAGAATGGGGGAGTCGAACTATATCTCAACGAGTCCTCAAGGATTCTTGTCAGCGGCTCGCTCAAGGGAAGGCTGCGCGTTTAGCGCTGCCCGTACTTTGCAAGGAAGGTAAGATATCTTCCGACAACCAGGCTTGGCGCGGACGGCTTCATCCTCTGTATCAACGCAACCATGTCATCGGTTGTTATCACCTCCTCCTTTGAGGACCTGATGCTGTGCTCAAGCGTGTTCATCTTCGCCTGCCTGCACACATTCACTATGTCGGCGCCCGTGTAGCCCTGAGAGATGTCGGAGAGCTTTGAGAAGTCGATGTCCTCCTTTATCGGCGCCTTCGCCAGATTGAACTTGAAGATCTGCTCCCTCTCTTCCTTGTTTGGAGGCGCGACGTAGATTATCTTGTCGATTCGCCCAGGCCTTAGAAGCGCAGGGTCTAGCATGTCAGGCCTGTTTGTTGTTGCAACAAGGACTATGTTGTACTGGGATTTTATCCCGTCAAGCTCCTCGAGGAACTCTCCGGTGAACTGCACGCCCTTCTCAGATGCCTGGTCCCTTGCGGGAACCACGGCGTCGATCTCGTCTATGAACACAATCGATGGCGCATTCTCCTTCGCCCTGTCAAACGTCTGCCTTATCGACTCTATCGCGCGCTCCGGGCCGTACTTGCTTATCTCGCCTCCGGACATGGTGACCAGGTGCACATCGCCAAGCTCGGATGCGACAGCCCTCATGAGCATCGTCTTTCCGGTTCCGGGAGGGCCGAAGAGCAGTATTCCCTTGATGTTCTTTATGTCGTATTTCTTGAGGAGCTCGGGGTGGAGTATCGGAAGCTCGACAGCCTCGTGGAGCGCCTTCTTTGCGTCGTCAAGCCCGACCACCTCGTCTATCGAGACCTTTTGTGACTCGTCCTGCTCCTGCCCCTGGTGGGTCCTCCTCTCGTAGTCGACCTTGAATGCGTTGTACTTGTCTATCTGCGCAAGCGAGGTGGAAGGCTTTGTGACCTTCACGATCTGCACGATGTCGGCAAGCGTGATCTTGAGCACCTTGTTCTTCGATGCCGCCTCATCCGCCGCCTCACGCGCCACATTCTCGGATAGGTTCTTTATGTCAGCTCCCGAGTATCTGTCGGTCACCTGCGCAAGCTTGTCGTAGTCGATGTCCGCGGCTATTGGCAGCTTCTTGAAATAGTACTGGAGGATCTTCTTTCTCCCGAGGAGGTTTGGAAGGGGGATGTAGAGGATCTTGTCGAACCTTCCCGCTCGCATTATGCTCGGGTCGAGGAACTGCGGCACGTTTGTCGCGCCCACGATCACCACGCCCTCGATCTTCTGGAACCCGTCCATCTCGGAGAGCAGGGTTGAGAGGATCTGTCGACCCGTCTCGCTCTCCTGAAGCTCCCTGTTGGATGCGATGTTGTCGATCTCGTCAAAGAAGATTATGCAAGGGGTGTGCTTCTTTGCGATGCTAAATATCCTCTCGATCGTCTGCGCGCTCTGCCCGGGATATGGAGAGAGTATCTGTGATGCCTTGATGTAGAAGAATCCTGCGCGGAGCTCGTTTGCAAGGGCCCTCATCAGGTAGGTCTTTCCGGTTCCGGGAGGGCCGAAGAGCAGTATACCCCTTGGAGGCTTGATGTTGTATGCGCCCGCAAGCTCTCTCTTCTCGATCGGGGCGAGCACCGCCTCCTTTAGCTCCTGCTTCACATCATCGTAGTTTGCCACATCGTCGAGCGTCTCGCGGGTCCCGGTGCTCAGGTCCTCAAACACGTCGCCGAACCTTCCCCTGAAGTCCTGCTTCATCACCTCAAGCGCCCTGACAACTGTTATGTCGTAGTACTCGAGCACGAACAGAATTATCGGGGTGATGACAAAGCCCGCGAGCGAGAGCGTGCTGTATGGCAGGTTGTTTAGGTATGAGAGCGCAATGTAGGTTGCGGGGATTATGAGCGCAAAGAGGCTTGCCTTCGTGCCCTTGAACTTCGAGCGGCTCTTCACCGCGGTGTTGCTGATTATGTAGACCACAAAGACCCATGCGAGCAGCTGTATTGCGACAAGCACAAGGTTTGAGATAATCCCCAGCACCGCAAAGGAGATTCCCTGGAAGATCCTCTGCGCCACGGCAAAGCTCAGGAACGTGGATACTGAAGAGGAGAACATTGATGCGAAGCTAGAGAACTCAAGGGCCGACTTTGCGGGCACCACGAACTGCGCTGTCTGCGCGGTTGTGACCTGCGTGAAGATCTGCGTCGGGTCGAATGCGATGCTTCCCGTGTTCCAGATCCCGGTTATCGCAGAGGAGCTCGAGACCACCAGCACCGCTATCACCGCCGCTATTGCGCCTCGCCTCAGGCCGATTGTCAGGATCGTGAGCACGAAGAGCGGAACCTCGAGCAGGAACCCGAACGGGGAGAATGGGATTGCCAAAAGCGCGTAGATGAAGATGATCGACCTGTAGTGCTTGTAGCCAAGGAAGAACGAAAAAGACATGAAGATCGTGAACAGCCAGGCGATGAGCGGAATTTGGTAGACAAACATCGGGAACGTCTCAAAGAGCAGCAGCATCAGCCCGAGCAGCGGCTGCATGAGCGTGAGGGCGAAGGTCGCTATCACTAGCACAAGGAGTATGGGAAGTGGAAAGAGCGGAAGCGCGCTTGCGACTGCGATCAGCGCGAAGATTGCCGCAAGGGCGTCCGGAAACTGAGGGTCGGATGCGAGCTGCCTGAGCATGTCCTTGAAGCGGTACATGTAGAGCGGGGTGATCTTGTATGAGGGCTCCGTGCGCCTTGGCTTTGGGCGCTTTCCGAAGGCGAGCTTTTTGCCATCGCTATCGTCGCCTACGCTAGCCTTGCCATCTTTGCGAATTTCAGGCATGCTTCTACTTGGAAGAACGAGATTTTAAACGCTTCTGTGCCAAAGAGGGCAAAAATTTGGCGAGGCGCGCATCAGGACTGCCTTTGCGCGTAGCTTATCGTTGCCCTCTTTATCTCCTCATCGCTCAGGCCCAGCTCTTTTAGCACCTCAAGGAAGTACCTCCTTCCCCTCTCCCTTTGCTCCTGCGAGGTGCTCTCGCTGAAGAAGAGGTCGGAGAGGTTTCCGCGTTTCATGACGGAGAGGATCACGGTGTAGGCAAGCGGGTTTGAGTCGTGCAAGCCCATGAACTCCTCGGAGGTGACGATCCTGCCGATGTTCAGGTCATAGTCCGGAACCGTGTTGCTTAGCGAGTAGTACGGATTCCCGTTCTTGCTTCCCTTCACAACCAGCGTGTTCCCGAGCTCCGGGGTGAACTTTAGCTGGAGGCCGAGAACCAGCATCTCCTCAAGGCTGCTCTTATGGGAGGGCTCCTGCGATTTTTTAAGGTTCTTCATGCATTCACGCAAACTGTCAATCAATAGGTGGGCAGATCAAAAGGGGCTGGCTCGACGATTTCGCCGCTGCTCATCTCCTCGCGCAAAAGCTCGAAGAACGCATCCCCGTACTGGCCATTGAAGGTGTTGACTGTCATCTTACCCTCCTTGAGCTCTATCACCGCTGCAGTCTTTATCTTGTCCGCCTGCCTTAGCAGATCCCTTACCTTCTCTATCCCGACCACTGAGTAGTTCAGGTTCATGTAGTTGCCGAATTCCGCATCAAGAATGGAGATATTCTCCGCAACCATGAAGACCTCCTTGTCAATTAGTGTAAGCCTCTTTGGATTGGAGTCGGGCGATACGAACAGCCCATAGGACTTTGCCTTGGCCGCTGCGCCGGTAATCGTAAGCTCAATCTGTGGTAGCAAGACGCCGCCCTTCACTTCAAAGACGTGCCTTTTGCAATCATCGTCTGCGGTAAGTCCCTTTAGCATGCTGTTTATGTAGTTTGTGAACTTGATGAGCTCGACTTTCGTTGCCGGCCTTTGCGCTATCCTTTCCATTCCAAAATCACTTGCATAGCTTCTCTGCAAGGAGTTTTAAAAACCTCGCTCATCGTTTGTTTTGGCCCAAAAGAGAGGTCAAATATGTTGTATTTATTAACTTTCAGAGGGCAATAAATACGTCCCGTTGTAGCTCAAAGGTAGAGCGGTCGGCTGTAGTTTTGTGACTAGCACTGACAAGTCATTGCTGGAAACCGACAGGTTGGGCGTTCGATTCGCCCCAACGGGAATCTAGGCATTTTCATGAGGGTAAGAAAGGGCTTGTACCAGCACTTCAAGGGGAAGAGGTACAGGGTCCTTGGTATAGCACACCACAGCGAGAGCCTTGAGGAGCTGGTGATTTACCAGGCATTATACACAAGCAAGGAGTTTGGGAAGAACGCTCTGTGGGCAAGGCCTGCAAAGATGTTCACAGAAAAGGTAAGGCACGAAGGAAGAAGAGTGCCAAGGTTTAAATTTTTGAAAAAGGAGTGATTATCATGGCTGAGCAAGAGAGCTGCATATTCTGCCGCATTGTCAGGAACGAGGTTCCGTCATACAAGATCTGGGAGGATGCGGACTTCCTTGCTTTCCTTGACATCTATCCAAACATCAGGGGACAGACGCTAGTCATTCCAAAGAAACACATCAAGAGCAATCCCTATAGCATCGAAGAAGAGGAGCTGATCAGCCTCATCAGAGCAACAAGAAAGGTGGCAAAGCTACTCCAAAAGAGGCTGAAGGTAAAGCGAGTCCACCTTGTGATTGAGGGAATGGGAGTAAACCACCTCCATGCAAAGCTCTACCCGGCAGTCGGAGCGGATGAAAACAAGATGGGAGAGGCCTACCAGCCGGAGCCTCAGTTCTTTGAGAGATACCCTGGCCACACAACAACGCTTCTTGGTCCTAAGGCAACGCAGGCGTACCTAGAGGACCTCCAAAAGGAGATAACAAAAGAGGAATAATTGTAGCATTACTTTCGCTTTGTCTCCTTTGCCGCCTCCTTATCCCATACATTGGACCAGATAGTCTCCGCAGTGTAGGTCTCGCCTATGACTCTTTGAACAATATCCGACTTGCGAAGCACATCATAAACGGCATCAGGAAGTGCGAGAAAGAGTTTGTTTTTGTTTACCTTGCTGATGCGTGCACCCATCGGGAAGGCAGGACCGAACTTGCGGTGCAGCAGCAAGAGTGCGTTTGTCTGATCCTTCTTTTCAATTTCAATGACTTTGTATCCCATGATTAGACCAATACTCCTGAAGCTGCGCCGTATTTAATAATTATTACCAATAATATTCCTATTGGAATAGTGATATTATGTTTCCCGAGCTCTCATCAATAGGAATTAGAAGAAAGAAGGTTGGAATGACCCAGAGCGCCTTTGCAAAGGCAGTGGGTGTGAGCCAGTCTATGCTCACCAAGATAGAGAGGGGCAAGACTGTGCCAAGCTACAAGATTGCGGTCGAGATCTTCAACAAGCTTGAGGAGATTGAGCACCAGGAGGAGAAGGTGGCAAAAGAGTTCATGAACAAAAAGGTGATAGCGCTTGAGAGCACGGATAGCGTTGGCTCCGCCGCAAAGCTTGCAAAGCAGCACGGGATCTCGCAGTTTCCTGTAATCAGTAAGGGAAAGATAGTTGGAAGCACGAGCACGCTTGACCTGATAGTACTTCCGAAGGATGCAAAGGTGGGATGGAGCCTAAAGCCCCCGTTTCCTACAGTCCATGAGGACACGCCGCTTAGCGTTGTGAGGAACCTGCTCACAAACGGCCCTGCGGTGGTGGTGGTCAGGAAGGACCAGATAATCGGAATGATAACGGCAGAGGACCTTCTCTGAAAGTCAAAACCAAAGCATTTTAACCATTTATCCCCTAACTAATATGTTGAAGCGTGTCTCGGTAGTGTAGTGGTTAGCACACTAGCCTGTCACGCTGGTAAGCCTATTAGTTCATTCTAGTAGACCCTGAAACCCGGGTTCGAATCCCGGCCGAGGCGTTTCAACATGCCTCCCTGCTTTCTAAAGCAGGGCAAGGCGCCATAATTTTCCAAGCCAAAGAAAGCCTTTTATTTAGCATCCCGCTAATCCTAATCATGCAGGTCCTAAAGCAAGAGAAGCTAAAGCACATAGAAAGTGTCCTGGGCTCATCAAAGGAGCTGTTTGTCGGATTAAGCAGCTACCGCACAAATATGGAAAGCGTAGTGGCAGGCAAGACAAAGGAGTACAACGAATTTGTAAGGATGGAAATCGCCCCAAAGGAGGGAGTGGCAAATGTGAAGGAGCTCGTTGCGCTAAGGGATGCGCTCATGCAAAAGATAGGCTTCGCGCCAAGCTGGAGGCCAGAAATCATTTTCAACTCGATTGGGAGCACGTTTGGGATAACCCAGGCAGAGATAGTCTACACAGAAGAGCTTCCATCAAGATACGTTTCTGCATCAAATACAGCGGTGGAAGGCGGAAGCAGGGACATTTGGATAAAGATCTACCCGAATGAGGGTATGATGCTGATGAGGGACGTCTCGGGAGTCTCCACCATGGTCGAATTGATGCAGAAGTCAATGAATTTTGACCTAAAGGGCCTTCAGAGAGCGGCAAGCCAATTCAAAATAACCCAGAGGGAGAGGATAAAGTACAATTTTGACAAGCTGGAGAGAAAGCAGCTTTGATTAGGGCAGGATTAAATGGCAACTCACGAAACACACAAACAGCATCAAGAGCACAAGGCAGAGGAGCACAAGAAGGAGGAGAAGGCACCATTCAAGTTCAATCCGCTCTACATAATTCCAATTGTGATAGTAATAGCAGTGATATACATGGCAATAAGCGGCGCAACAACACCGGTGGTCGCAGTTGGCGACAACATAAGCGTGGAGTACACGGGAAGCTTCACGAACGGGACAGTATTTGACTCAAGCGTGGGAAGGGCACCCCTCACCTTCAAGGTAGGAAGCGGAGAGCTGATCCAGGGATTTGACCAGGCAGTAGTGGGAATGAAGATAGGCGAAAACAAGACAGTCACAATCCAGCCAGCCCAAGGATACGGATTGGTAAACCCAGCACTTATCACAACGGTAAATGCAAGCGTCTTCGGCAACCAGACAGTTCAGGTTGGAATGATGATCACAAGGACAACTCAGGGAGGTCAGCAGGTCCAGGGCAAGGTAACTGCAGTCAACGCCACCACAGTCACAGTCGACTTCAACCATCCTCTTGCAGGGCAGACTCTAATCTTCAACATAAAAGTAGTTGCAATAAACAGGTAAGGGTAGAAATACGGCTAAAATTATCTTAGAGTAGTCTCCACACCTCTGCCAAAACGAGTGGACATCTTAAGATATTTTGTCGGCAGAACAAACACTCTCCGCACAGATAGGAAGAAGATATATAGTGTGGAGAGTTTCCAAAAACATCTTAGAGGGTGGCATAGGCTAAATTTCAAGAGAGGATCTAAATGAAACTTATCTACGCTAAATTGTGGTTGAAAAAATATATCAAGTATAATCATACCCAACTTGATGAAAATAAGTTAAATAGAGCTATAATTAATCTCTCGCATAGGGTCTACAGGTCTCACGGAAGAAAAGGACATAATGTTCGTCAAAATGTGAGATCTACTCTTGTAGAATATAGTAAGAATGAATTAGCCAACTATAACTTAACTTTCCAAAAGCCGCTCAAAGTAAGTTACAAACCTAGATATCATCTAAGAGCCCCAGACAAATCTATGGCTTATAGTGTAACAAAGGGTATTGGGCGTATAGTATGGTTTTTGTTGAGAATTGTCGAACTTGGTATGATGGTGTTTATTATTTGGTATATACTTGGATTATTTCACATATGAATGAATATTGTCCTATTACTTTACACGCTTCTGTAAAAAACCAGTGGAATATAAAAGAAGAGTTTTTCAGCAGAGCAAAGACTCCCAACAGGGGTAAGAAAAGAGGTATACCGTGTGAAGAAGGTTCTAGGAATTATTTAGAACCATATACACCACTTTGTACTTTCCAGTGTATATCATCAAAGGCTTTGTAGAGAGAAACAGGGGTATACACTAGACATAAGGAGGGATATATGGTGTGTATAGTCTGAACCTGATTCGGCTTTGCACAATAAGTTCTAATAAAATTTAACTTTATGTGCAAGTTTGGAGGTTCTTGTACAAGTTTATCTGACGTAGATAAATTGACCAGATCTTCTTCTTGCCCTGAATGCAGCAAATAAGCCAAGAATGACCAATATTACCCCAAACCATTCTTCAAATCCGACATATGCTCCAGATACAAATGCCGCACCAAAAAAGAAGAAAATCCCTAAAAGTATTAGAACGATGCTTAATATTCTGAACCCCCAAATTCCCAAGTCGGATTCACCTAAACCAAATCCGTTCATGTACAGCAGTCCAAAGACAAGAATAAGTAGTTCTACAATGTAGACGATAGGGGATAAAGTTTGCAAAAGACTATTTGGTAAGTTTGGATTAAAAATCAGGAGATACATCACAGCTATAAACATTATAACAAGTGACCAAGTTAAAATACTTGCAAGATTTCTACTTACTTCCATAATGCCCAAGTTAACATGAGATGAGAAGAAATAAAAATAGAGTCTACAGATGCTTTTGGTGAAATCGGCCTTTCATAAATTGGAAAGAGTAAGCATTATTGCAGGGATTACTCCTAAAATTATAATTAGTAATGACAAGACTCCTGTGGAAACAAAAACGGCCCTTCCAATTAGAGTATAGGTTGTATTCCTGTTCTTAATATTAAAGAAAGACTTCTCAATCACCCAGAACATGTACGCCCCCACTATTAGTATTGTGGATATTGGAAGAAGTCCTGTGATGCCAAATGCAGTATAGCTTCCGATGAATATTAGGATGTCTCCTATGAATCCTGCGGTTAATGGTAGGCCAATTGCTGCCAGGACCCCGAATAAGAATAGATAAGCCAGGGCTGGGTTTGAATCTGCTATTCCCTTGAGCTTGTCTATAAAGAGGGTTCCGTATACCTTGTCTATTGTTCCCGCTAGGAGGAAGAGGAGCGAGATTGCAAGGCCGTGGGCGAGCATCCCGTATAGGGCTCCTGCGGTTCCGAAGTGGTTTATTGCGGCTATTCCCACCGCGATTATTCCCATGTCAACTATGCTTGTGTATGCGATCATTCTCTTGAGGTGGGTCTGCCTTAGGGCGACTAGGGCGCCGTAGATTGCGCTGAATCCGAAGATTATTGCAATGTATGCTGCATATGTTTGGGCTATTGGAAGCAGTAGGAATGTGAGAATCAGCCCGTATCCTCCGAATTTAAGTAGAACCCCGGCCAGAACCATGCTTCCGGTTGTTGGCGCCTCTGTGTGTGCGTCTGGAAGCCAGTTGTGGAATGGGAAGATTGGCGCCTTGATCATGAATGCGCCCAGAAGCATTACCAGAATTATTGGCTGTATGTCTGCAGGTAGGGTTGCCGCGGATTGCTGGAGCTGGTAGAGGTCAAAGCTGTGCGGCGTTGAGTAGAAGTAAAGCAGCAGTATTCCGATTAGGAGCATGAGGCTTGCAACTATTGAGTAGATTATGAATTTTATCGCTGCGTATCTCCTGTCGTATCCTCCATATCCGAAAATTATGAAGAACATCGCAAACTCGCTGATTTCCCAGAAGATGTAGAAGAGGAAGAGGTTGCCTGAGAGGAAGAGACCCATTGCGCCTCCCAGAATCAGCATGAATACCACGCTGTAGAGCCTTTGGTCCTTTGATATAAAGTAGCTGCCAACCAGGGCAGCTGCGAAGAAGACTATTGCAGTCATTACCACTAGGATTAGGGAGATATTAGTGAACTGAAGGCTTAGGTTTGCGCCTATGCTTGTGAAGTAGCTCTGCGTGAAGGTCAGGACGCTCATTCCCTGCTGCGAGACGATGTAGAGTGAGTAGGCTGTAAGTAGCAGGACTATTAGTGAGGTTAGGATTGATACCTTGTGCGCATGGCGCTCCGGAACTATTGCAAGGGGAATTATTGCAAGGAATGGCAGTATGACCATCAGCGGCAATAGAGGAAGCATTCAATCGTTATAGAGAGGGGATTGAACTATTTTATTAGTTTGCTTGGCCTATCCTATCTCTTTTGCTTGTGCCTTGTGACCCTATATCCTTGGTTTCTGAACTGGGCAATTGACTGGGTTATCATTCCCTCCTTTAGCGACTCTTTTAGCTGCCATGGAAGCTTTGCGCCGCCGAAGTAATTTTCGCTGAAGTCGCGCATCGCATCCTTTAAGTCAAGCTTCGCCCAGCCTACCGGCAAATTGTCCAGCGCCTCAGCGGTCTCAAAGCCCCTCTCTTCGCCAAACTCGTATGCAAGGTTTGCAAGCTTCTCTATGTACTTCTCAAGTGCCATGAAACTCATTTTTTCTTTAAATTAATAAAACTTGCTTGTAATAATTAGCCATGCCAGATGACGTTCATGTAATAAGGGACTTTAGCAAACAGCGAGCTGAGGCGCTAACCGATGGGATATTTGCCACTGTAATGACGATTCTTGTGCTCACTCTCACAGTGCCAATAATACTAAACGGGAACGTAGATCAGATCCTCTCAGAGGATCTTATTGGGCTCTTGCCGAACATCCTCACATATGTCATGAGCTTCCTTGTCCTTGGAACACTCTGGATCGGACACCACAACATTTTCCGATACATCGAGAGCGCAGGGAGGAGGATGCAGTGGATAAACCTTGTCTTCCTGCTGAGTATCGGATTTATCCCATTCACCACCGCCATACTTGGAAAATATCCACTCGAGCAGCCTGCGCTTCTTGCCTACGGAATAAATCTGCTGATTATTGCGATAATCTACAATGCGTTTTGGGCGTATGCGATAATGCTCAAGCTCGTTCACAAGGAGGTGGACAAGCAGTTCGTGAAGAAGTCATTCAAGAGGAACTTCATAGGGGTCTTCGTCTATGCACTCGGCATAATTGCAGCCTTCTTCAACCCGTGGATAAGCCTTGGGCTCTACGTTTTCATGCCGCTCTTCTACATATCGAGTGCCATTTTCCTGTACAAATAAAATTAGCAGGTCAGATTCTCCATGAAAATGGTCTGGTTGCCTGTTATCCCAATCTTGCCGGCATAGCATGTGCCAGATCCAAAGCCCGCAAGCGACTTGTAGTAGACGGTTGCGTTGTAAAAGTTATTTGTAATCAGCGATAGCGCATACCTGCCCCTTGTGACTGTTGCAGAGGCGCTTGAAGAGCCAGAGGCAAAGTAGACTGCAGTTGGATAAGTGGTCAGTCCTATGGTCTTCACAAAGCCTGTCACAATCACTACCTGTGGCTGCGGGGCACTCTGGGAGAGGAGGTTATATGCAAGGTATCCAACAGCGGCCAGCGCTGCAAGGACGATGATTAGGATGATAAAGGAGACAATATGCCCATGCCCCTGATGCTGCCTTGCCTTTGCCATGATATCGATAGACAATTCTGCTTTAGGGACTTTAAAGGCTTGCTTTTATGGAAAATTTGAAGCATGTTATTCAAATCTTTATCAAATTCAACGAACCTGCAGAGAAGCTTTAAATGGCTGCGACTCCGATTTTGCTTGGGAGTGGCATGTATTCGAGCACAAGGTCGATAATCATCAACGACATCATGAGCCACCCGGTCGTGACGGCTGATCTTGGCGACAAGATAAAGACGATTGCGATAAAGATGGAGGCTCATCACGTGGGCTCGGTAGTTGTGGTCGACAGGGACAACAGGCCTCTCGGAATAATCACAAAGGGAGACATAGTCCGAAGGCTCGTCACAAAGAAGAGATCAATGTTCAAGATGATGTTATTCACCAAGGCAAAGAGCGTAATGTCAAAGCCAATCCTTGCAATAGGAAAGCACAAGCGCATCGAGCATGCTGCAAAGCTGATGATGGAGAACAAGGTGAAGAGGCTCTGTGTTGTTGACGATGATGGAAGGCTGCTTGGCATCGTAACAGACAATGACATCATGAAGCACTCAAGCGCCTTAATCGAAGTGTTAAACGAGATAATAGACACTGGCTACTTGAAGGAATCTGGAGAGATGGGACTAAAGGTTTAACTTTATTTGGAAGTTAGACCATATTTTGCTTTGAGCTCGTCTATTGAGATGTAATTTTCCATTTTGCCCTCAAGAACATCTTTTCGTACTTTCTTAAGGTGACGCCTTTCTGAAGGTGTGAGCTTCTCTTCGTCAATTGGTTCTATGATTACTGAGTCAGACATCTTTCTCACTTTTTTGTCTAGCGCTACAACAAACTTCTTCAGTTGCCTTATCTCTCGTTGCACTTGCACCAAACTAACCTTTTGCATAACTTATCTTACCCCTTGTGTTTATTTCAACTACAACAATTATATCTTTTTCCTTGATTACAGTGAAAATTGCTCTGTATTCCCCAACTCTTAATCGATATGTAGATTTACCTAATTTCTTTAAGTCTAATTTAACATTAGGAAAATTTTTCAGCTTACCTATTTCCAGGGTTAATGAAAGTTTGATACGAGTTGGAAAAGTCTCTAAAACTTTTTGGGCTTTCCTCTCCACTTCAACAAACATCTTATCGATGTTTGTAAGTTAACAGAGGATTTAAACCCTCTGAAAAAATTTCAGTTTTTTATAGAAAGATTTAAGCGTCAATGCTGCTTTCAGGGTATCCGAGCATCAAAAGGGCCTTCTTTACCTGGTCCTTATGCTCTCCCTGGAGCTCGATGACCCCGTTCTTGTAGGTTCCGCCGCAAGCTAGGGTGTGCTTTAGTGACTTTGCAGTTCGCTCCAGCTCCTCGCCGGTCAGACCCTCAACTATGGTCATGTATTTTTGGAACTTCTTCTTTGTTTGGTACACTTTTATCTTCTTGGTCGTCTCTCTGTCAAGAACATCGCAGACGCAAAGTTCTTTCGGCAAACCGCACTTTGGACAAATTTCAGCCATTAGAGTTGTACACCTTTTTCTTTAAGGAGGGTTAGTATCTGCGCAACTGATCTCTTCATTTCCTTCTGCTTTATCTTCTTGCTCGCTACTCCTGTGGAGGCTATCTTTCTCCTCTCTATCCCAAGCTCAAACCGGATTTCATCCAGCTTGGCCTTGAGTGCGTCGTTTGACAATGCTCGAAGATCCTTGATGTGCATGATAATCATTTTGTTTTTCTGATATAAATTCATTGCCCTGCGGCTGCAATGTTCTTTGGAAGCTCTATCTGCTTCACCTGCCTGTCTGGGAAGACAGTTCCTGGCTGGACGATCCTGACCTTGATTCCAATCGCTCCGTACTTTGGATAGGCCGCAAGCGCTGCAGCATCGACTAGCTTGACCGTGTCACCTGCCATTGGCATGTAGCCGAGCCTGACCTTGATCTTTCTCTTCTTTGCGCCCTTAGCGGCAAGCTTTCCTGAAGCGATAACCTCTGCTCCAAGAGCCCCATTCATCATAATGTCCCTGACGACTGAGTGAAGAAGTGACCTTGCGTTTGCCCCTCTCTCAAGGGAGTTTGCGACATACCTTGCGACAAGCCTTGGCTCAAGCCTTGGATTTGAGACCTCCGCAACGCTGATTTGCGGGTTGTCAACGTGGAACTTGTTCTTTAGCGTGTCAGTAAGCATGTTGATTGTCTCTCCTCCCCTTCCAATTACCTTTCCTGGAGTCGTGACATAGACAGTGATTCTTGTTAGCAATGGGGTCTTTTGGATCTCCACTCTTGAAAAGCCTGCCCTTGTGAGGTTCTTCTCAAGGAACTTTGAGACCTTGTCCTTTACGATTGCATCTTCAATGAATTTTCTCTCTATTACCATAAGTATCAGCGTTATTCTTTCTTCTCCTCCTTGTGCTCCTTGTGAGGGTGCTCGCTCTTTGTCTCATGCGGATGAGGCACGTTTGGAGCATGCGTGTGGCCCTCATGCGAGTGCTCATGTTCGTGAGAATGATCATGACCTTCGTGTGAGTGCTCGTGGGCTGCCTCCTTCTTTTCTGCTGCCTTCTTTGCAAGCTCCGTCTTGAGGCCCTCCTGAAGCTTCTTCACATCAGCAGGCTTTGTAATGTCAACAGTTTTTGGAAGCGCTGGCTTGCCCATCTTGTTTGAGCCCTTAACTGCGGTTCCCTGCTTTGACTGATTTTTAGACTTGACGTCCTTCTTCTTTATGAAGTATTTCATGTTCTTTGAAAGAGTCTCCTCTGTTCCTGTTCCGAGTATGATTTCTACCTTTGAGAGCTCAATGTCGCTGTGCATCATTGCGCTTCTTCCGTACATTCCCCTTCCCCAAGAAATTGATCCTTTGGATGGCTGCCTTCGAATTGTCTGCACCTTGTTTGCAGCTGCGTGAACGATGAATAGCTCATCTGCGCCGCTCATTCCTTTCCCTTCAGCGTTTGCGACCGCGTTTTGGAGAACGACCTTGATCTCCTTTGCTGCCTTTACCGGGTATGCACCCTTCCTTCCGTGAAGCTCGTGCCTTGCGCCCATGTGCTTGTTGTACTTTGAGAAGAGAATTGGCATCTGCATGTTGATGATTCCGTCCATCGTTGAGATTGCCTTTGATACCCTTGTGTATCTTATCGCATTGCACACGATTGAGAGCTGCTTGTAGCTAGCGTTGATGCCGCTTTTCTGAGCCTTTGCAAACTCTCCGCCAATATTGAAACTATATCCCATTACTTCACCGCGAGGAACTTGCTACCTCTTGTTGCCCTGATACCAGGAGCGCTGTGCTGAACCCTCTTTGTGGAGAATGCAAACTCGCCGAGCCTGTGCCCGAGCATCTCTGCCCTTATCTCCATCTGCTTGAACTCTTTGCCGTTGTGAATCGCAAACATCATTCCTACCCATGATGGTAGAATCACTGCGTCTCTTTCGTGGGTCTTGATTATTGGCTTTCCCTTCTTCTTTGCCTCCTCCACCTTTGCGATGAACGCCTTGTACTGGACGCCCATCCTTGCAATCGCCCTTCTCTGCCTTGACTTTAGCAGAGCAGTGAACTGCTCAAAGCTAAGCTTCTGAAGCTCTTCAATTGTCATTCCTCTAAACGTGTATATTCGCGCCATGTCCTAACCTTATCTCTTTCGTCTTCCGACTCTACGCGCAGCAATGTGTCCGACCTTTGCTCCTGGCGGTGCGTTCCTCGATGTCATTGAGGATGCTCCCTTGTGGTGCTGCTTTCCACCGAATGGGTGGTCAACTGGGTTTGACTTGACTCCCCTGTTGACTGGCCACTTGCCATTGACTGCGTGCTTAATGTAATGGTTCTTTCCTGCCTTCATGATTGGCTGCATCTCCATTCCTCCGCCTGCTGTGATTCCTATCTCAGCCCTGCAGTTGTTTGAAAGCTCAACCGCCTTCTTTGAAGGCATCATGACCGTAGTTACTTTTTCAGTGTGACCAACGATTGTTGCAAATGACCCTGCTGACCTTACCATCTTTCCTCCGTCTCCCGGAGTCCTCTCGATGTTGTAGACTGGAAGTCCCTCTGGAATATTGCCGATGTTTGTGATGTTTCCAAGTCCGACTCCTGCTGCTGGTCCGATCTGGATTCTGTCTCCGACCTTTATTCCTTCAGGTGCGATCAGCATCTCTTCCCTCATGTCGTCATACTTGACTAGCATAAGAGGGGATGTGTGCCCTGGGTCGTCAACGAAATTGATTACTTCAGCGTAAAGCTTTCCGGAAAGAATTGGATTGGCGAAGACTACGTCTGCCTTGAAACGGTTTGGCGGCTTCCTAAAGACATTGCTGCCTTTTCCACGCCTCTGCATCTTCAATTTCTTTCCCATTTTCTTCCCTTGTTAAATATTATACCAACTTGAGCTTGAGCGCGATGTCCGAAGCCTTTGACGATGAGGCAATCTTGATGAATGCCTTCTTCGTGTTCCTTGGTGAGAGCGCTGTTGCGATCCTTGTCACCTTGACATTGAAGAGCTTCTCGAACTCCGCCTTTATCTGCGTCTTTGTTGAACGTGAATCCACCACATACTGGATGATGTTGTCCCTCTCAATCATGTTGATTGCCTTTTCGGTTGCGATTGGATAGAGTAATGATGGCATATGATCACAATTTTGCTTTCTTGACTGCATCTGCGAGCCCTGCGATTGCGTGCTCTGAGTAGATTGCAATCCTTGGGATTGCTCCTGGAGCAACGCTCTCGACCGTTAGGTTTGAGATGCTTCTTACGTCGACTCCTGGAATGTTCCTTCCAGCCTTCTCGACCTTTGTTGAATCCTTAACGACTATCAAAACGCTCTTCCTGAAGATTCTCCTGTTTGACCTTCTTCTTAGTCCCTTTCTGATCTTTGGATCATGTGATTTCTCGACATCTG
>JAGWHN010000049.1 GCA_028866785.1 Microcaldota archaeon | reverse complement strand
GAAACTCCCCTTTCCTTTGCGAATGAGACCAGAGCCTGCGTGTCCTTTGGCAGGCACGATCCCCCGTATCCTATTCCGGCCTTAAGGAAGCGAGGCGCTATCCTCTTGTCTAGCCCCATTCCCTTTGCTACGACCTCAACATCTCCTCCCGGAATCTTCTCGCAAAGATCCGCCACCTCGTTGATGAATGAGATCTTTGTCGCCAAAAAGGCGTTGCTTGCGTACTTTATCATCTCTGCGTTCTCGTTTGTCGTCTTTATCGTGGGCGCCCCAGTGAACGACCACAATTTCTCCACGATGCCTGCTGCCCTTTCCTCACTTGATCCGATGACCGTCCTGTCCGGGTGGAGTGTGTCCTCAAGCGCGGATCCCTCCTGCGTGAACTCTGGGTTTGAGACCACCTTTGCTCCTATTTCCCTTTCTATCTCCTTTGCCGTTCCTGGGACGACGGTGCTTTTTATGACAAGTGTTATTTTGCTATTCGCAGCGATTGCGCTCCTGCACGCCTCCTTCACGTACCCAAGGTCTGCCTTTCCCTTAACCGTAGGCGTGGGCACCGAGATTATTGCAACCTCCACATCCGCAAGCCCCTCATATGATGTAGAGAAGCGGATGTTAGATTTGTTTTTTTCTAGCAACTCTTTGAGCTTAGGCTCGTGAATTGTTGGGACTCCCTTTATGAGACTCTCAACCTTTGACTTGTCAACATCTACTCCCAAGACGTCGTGCCCCTGCGCGGCCAGGGCTATCGCGCTCACCTGTCCCACGTATCCTAATCCTATTATCGCTATCTTCATGCAATTATCACATCGTTAATTTTTCTGGAACCACTTTATTGTCCTGACCAGCCCCTCCTCAAGGCCAACCTTTGGCTCCCAGTTCAAAAGGGCCTTTGCCTTTGTTATGTCTGCCGCCCTTCTCTGAGGGTCCTCCTCTCTTGCCGCAATGTACTCGATAGCAGAGTTGCTGCCAGTTAGTCTCTTTATAATATTTGCAAGCTCAAGCACAGTCGTCTCCTTTCCTGACCCTATGTTTAGCACCGAGCCCTTTGCCTGCTTTGAGCTAAGCAGCGTCCATACCGCATCAACCCAGTCGTCGATGTATAAGAATGCCCTCGTCTGGCTTCCGTCACCGGTCAGGGTTAGCGGCTTGCCCGCAAGCGCCTGCGTCGCGAACCTTGGCACGACCCTGCCGTACTGACTGTCCGCCCTGATCCTAGGTCCATAGACGTTAAATGGCCGAATTATCCTTGTGTCCACCCCGTACTGCCTGTGGTATGCCATGATGAGCGCCTCGGAGAACCTCTTTCCCTCGTCGTAGCAGCTCCTCACTCCGTTCGGGTTAACGTTGCCGAAATAATCCTCGCTTGTCGGTATTATCGAGGCGTTCCCGTAGACCTCAGAAGAGGAGGTGTACAAAAATATTGCATTGCTCTTCCTTGCGATCTCAAGCATCTTAAGCGTGCCAATCGAGTTTGAGGTGAGCGTTGTGACTGGATGGTTCATGTAGTCCTCCGGCGATGGCCTTGCAGCAAGGTGAATCACAAAGTCGAACTTCTCGTCGGTCTGGTAACTCTCCACATCCTGCTTGACAAATGTTACCTCCTTTGGCAGCTGTATCTCCTTGCTGGTCGATAGGTCATCAACGACCACAACCGAAAATCCCTCCTTGAGCGCCTTCTCTACCAAATAGTATCCCAAAAAGCCGTTTCCGCCTGATACAAGCATCCTTGGCATATCTATCACATTCATACCTACATTTAATCTGGAGTCTTTTAAGCCTTGTTGTGCCCCGTCATCTCTGCTAATTATCCTCTGATTTTCTGATTTAAATACGCTATCTAGCTGTTTGTTTTGGCCCTCAAAAACCCAAGAGGTTCGCGATGCAATCGGATTTTTCTTTCAGGCAAAAGTTAATATAAGAATAATCCTCTAATCAAGCAAATATCTTGGGAGGTTTGTTTCATGGCAAGGGAGCGGATTTTAAACGTTGGCTGCGGCCAGAGCAGATACGGAACTGACTTCATAGATTTTTATCCATCAAGAAAGGAGGTCATAAAGTGCAACATTGACACTCAGAAGTTCCCCTACAAGGCTGGCGTCTTTGACAAGGTGGTCGCCGAATTTGTGATTGCGCACCTCACAAACTTCTCGAACCTGATGAAAGAGAGCCAGAGGGTTCTCAAAAAAGGAGGGGTCCTTGACCTCTTCGGCAGCGCATTCTACGGAAACTACGAGCGGGTGAATAAGCGGCAGGGCCACGATGCGGACAAGCAGTATGCGCTCTTCACCCCGATCTCGGTAAAGAATCTGTGCGAGACGTACGGCTTTAGGGAGATAAAATACAGCTATCTTCTGACCGCGCAGGGCAGGGAAAACCAAACGCCACTTGCGCACAGGATATTCATGCGTCTTCTAACCATACTCTCAAGAAAGAAGATTCTATCCGCACATACTAGTCACTGCAAGAAAGTAATCAGAGCAAGGATCTCTTCTTCATGCTCTTGTCGCCGAAGTACTCAAGTATCGTTGGCCCAATGTTTCCCACCGTAACTTTTTTCTTCCCGATTTTCTTTGCATTAGCGATTCCTTTTCCGCCCATAATCCCGAAGATTCCGAACCTTGAGTGGTCCCCCTTCCTGTTTATCTCTGGGGACATCAGTATTTTGCTATCTGAGAAGTAGGTGAAGTCGGTTATGTAGTTCTCCTTGAGCTCAAACATTATGTCTGGAACTATGAACTCGCCCGAGTTTCCGTAGTACTCGTGCCCGTCGTAGGTGTTGATCACAAGCCTGTCGCCCTCGGCAGACTTGATCTTTTTAAGCCCCTCTACAATCTCCCTTGTGACTCTCCTCTTCTCGATGGACCCTATCCCCTGCTCGGAAAACCTCTCATCGTTTAGCCAGATCATGCCGATAGTGCCAAAGGAGATTGCGGCAAACGCCTGAGTGTCAGGCATCGAAAAGTCCGTCTCGTATATCTTTTTGTAATCCTTCCCCACGTACTGCTCGTCAGGCACCTCATCGACAAGGCGCTCTGCGATCTTCTTTATCGATCCTGGTATGGTGTTGTAGAGCATCCTCCTGATCTTCAGCTTCATCACCCTGTCCCTGATCTGTCGCTTCACGCTTGTCGCTATGCCCTTTTGCGCCTTCTGCGTCCCCTTTGGGCTCTTTAATTCTGCAAATCCGTTTTGGACAAGCCATGCGTTGATTAGAAACTTGTTTGTTATCGGCTGCGCACCGTGGTCGGAGACAATCATTATTGCTGCATCCTCGCCTCTGCTCCTCGAATAGTCAGCGACCCACTCGACAAAGTCGGATATTCCCTTGTATAGCGGAGCGACGCTCCTCTCCCATCCAGGGAGGCTGAGCGCATAGTGCTGTATCCTGTCCGTCTCTGTGAAGCAGACAAAGACGAGATCGTACTCCTTCTTTTCGATCAGGTACTTGCTCATCTCGGATCTTGCAAGTATGCTCTTTAGGTACGCCTTTGACGCCTCCTCGACGTGCATTCCTTTTTCTAGCTCGATTCCGATGTTTGGCTCCCCCTCAAATGAGAACTTCTTTGCCGCCCTCTCCATCTCCTTTGAGCTGTACCTTGGCTCAAGCGGCCAGCCGGTTATCATGTCGACGTTCTTTGACTCGCTCTTAGTAAGTCCCATCGCAGGGGTGACAATAAGGCTCCTCACCCCTTTTGCTGCCAGTTTGTCCCAGAAGGGTGGGTGCTTTGACGAATTGTAGTAGATTAGCTGCTTTGAGTAGTTGCCGTCGATGCAAAGAAAGTCCATCACCCCGTGAGCGCTGGGCTCTAGGCCCGTGTATATCGTTGGCCAGGCAGCCGCGGTCACAGGAGGGAGAGTTGACTCCATCTCTTTTAGGATTCCCGACTCCATGAATTTCTCGTATCCGGCCATCTTGTACTTCTTGTGGAGCTTCTCAATTAGCCACAGTGGGGCGGAGTCTATTCCGATAAGATAGAGCTTTTTGCCTGTTTTCATCTTTTGCACCATATATAGTGTATATTATAGGAGGGTTTTTGGCTCACCTGCCCACTCTCTTTG
>JAGWHN010000048.1 GCA_028866785.1 Microcaldota archaeon | reverse complement strand
CGATTGTCGCTGCGAGCTGAGCGGTGTGTATGTGGAAGACCGGTGTGTACCCTGGGGCGATTGCCGTTGGGTGGTTGATCACCACGATCTGCGCAGTGAACTCCTCTGCAACCGTTGGCGGGTTGTTTGAAGGTCCTACCACGTCTCCTCTCTTGATGAGTCCCTTGTCGACCCCCTTGATGTTGAAACCTATGTTGTCTCCAGGTCCTGCCTGAGACATCTGCGTGTGGTGCATTTCGATGCTCTTAACGTCTGTCTTTACGTTTCCAGGCATGATTACTATTGCGTCTCCTGGCTTCATGATTCCCGTTTCCACTCTTCCGACTGGAACCGTTCCGAATCCTGAGATGCTGTAGACGTCCTGAAGCGGCATTCTAAGTGCCTTGTCTGTTGGCTTTGGAGGCAATGTGAGTCCGTCAAGCGCTGCGAGCAGCGTTGGTCCTGCGTACCACTCCATCTTCGCAGACTTTGCGATGACGTTGTCCCCTGCGAGCGCAGAGTACGGTATGAATATTACCTTTGTTATGTCCCATCCGCTCGTCTTTAGCAGCGTGCTGATCTGGGCCTTCATGTCCTCGAACTTGACCCTGTCGAAGTCGATTGCGTCCATCTTGTTGATTCCGACGATAAGCTGGCTGATCCCAAGCACCTTTGCAAGGAATGCGTGCTCTCTTGTCTGGGCCTGGATTCCGTCCTTTGCTGAAAGCACAAGGACCGCTGCGTCAGCCTGAGAGGCTCCTGTAATCATGTTCTTCACGAAGTCCTTGTGACCAGGTGCGTCGATGATTGTAAAGTAGAAGTTGTTACCCTTGAACTCCTTGTGGGAGACGTCGATTGTGATTCCTCTCTCTCTTTCCTCCTTGAGGGAGTCCATGACGAAGGCGAACTCGAAGGTTGGCTTGTTGTACTTTGCCGCCTCCTCCTTGAGCTTCTTGAGGTCCTGCTCGCTGACCGACTTGGTCTCGTAGAGCAATCTACCAACTGTGGTTGACTTTCCGTGGTCAACGTGTCCTATGAAAACGATATTCATGTGCGGTTTTTCTGCCATATAATTCACTATTTTTTTAACGTAAACTTAAGCTAACCTCGAGAGAAAACTAAGCATCTGCCCCCAGAAATCAGCTTAATACCATTTGATTGTAATAATATTTAAATCTATTGGAAATGCTCTCGATATCCAGTTTCTTAGGCCCTATTTTCTCGCGCTAGTGGAGATTGAATTTTCACGAGGTATAAGCTCGCGCTCCTGCTGAGTAAGGCTGCCTATCTCCACCGCATTATCAAGCATGCGATCGCAGATGCGACTTAGCCTGATCTTATCGGACATTTTCCAGGCGCTTTCCTCCGACTCTGGCATCTGCTCTTTTATCTCATTTGCGAAGAATTTGCTCATCCCCTCCCTCAGTTCATTCTTTCCATCCCTATACATCATAAATGAGGTTGCGATCAGAGCGTTCTGCTTGTTTGTGTGGCCCTGCTGATTCAGATCCTTTGCCTCAATCATCCTGATCTTGAATACGAGTTTGTCAAGTGTAGCTTCAGCTTCTTTGTCCTCTGCAAACCTTACATTCTCCGCGGCGTTGTATACCTCGCTGATCACCTTGCTGTAAATCATTGCGTTGACTCCCTGCTGTCCGCCGATCTGGTTAGTCATAGAAATCGCCCAGTAATTACCCTCCAGAACCTCAAGCGCGTACTGCATCCTGGCATTTGAGGCGACCTTGTAGAGTTCCTTCTGTGCTGCCCTGAGCTTGTCGTAGTTTAGAATTTCAAGTTTTGCACCTACAAGAAGAGATTTTATCTCTAAAGGCATATCATCTGATATTGCAAGCGTGATGAGTGTCTTGAGTGCCACCGCTCTCTTTTCGGACTGCTCAGCAAGAGTTGCCGCATCGGTTGTTATCGTCTTTTTGAAGTTGGCGAATTCAGGAAGCATCTGCTTGTAGTTTTCTATAAGGACTGCCTTTGGCTCCTGCTTAGGCTGCTCAAGATTTGTCTCCGAACTCTTTTTCCTGAATCTGTCAAACATCCGCTCAACTATAGTTTATCAGTGTTCTCATCCGCCTTCCTAAGGTTCTCTGCAAGTATTCTCCTCACGCTTGGTTCCGGGTCGCGCTTGATTAGCCTTAGGCTGTGATAAGGGTGGCATCTTGCTATTGTCTCTCTTACCCATCTGGCCCCTGCCTTTTGGGTATGCGCATTTCCGTTTACCTCCGGCCTATAGTATTCCCAAATCTCCTTGATTGCCGAAAATGTTATCTTTGGATTAGTCGAGGCTAGCACCGCAAAATCAAGGTCGCCCTTGAATTCGCGCACAAGGGACATTATCTCCTTGTTGCCAGTGCTCTGGTTCTGGACCATCTTCTTTGCTACATCTATAGAAATTGCATTTTTTGTTGCTGCCATAGAAATCACGAGTATTCCCTCGGGTTGATCATCGTTGTATTTCTGATTAGATCCATTATAATCTCCTTCGGGATTTTCCTGTTCAGTGCTGTTGTAGTTATCTCCAATTCAAAACCAGTTTTAGTTCATTTGGGCTCTTTATATATCTTAATCATGTCTTTGTTTCTATTCCATTTTCATCTTGGAGATTATGCTTTTGCCCTTGATTATGTCTAGAAATGCCCTGATGTTGGTTATCGAGTTCTGTTTTGTGTGGATGCCCAGATTCTCGAGTACAACCTGGTCCGCGGTGCTCATTCCGCTGAGGAGCAGCTTGCCCTTGCTTATCTTTCCGCTCGAATCGAACATCCCCGCGATGAAGTTTGCCGCAAACTCGTTGTTGTATCTGAATATTTTGGTCTGCTTTTCGACAATCTCCCTTATTTGCTTTGCAAGCTTTGAGTGGAAGAAGTAGACGTGTCTAACACCCTCGACATCTTCAATCACTATCTTCTTTGTGTCTATGCCCATCTTCAGCGCGACCTCCACAAAGTTCTCAACGACATCATCAATTGTTGTGTTGATCCCTACCATGCTGCGCTCTCCCTGTCTTGTCTTGCTTACGATCCCTGCCATGTAGCAGAGCTGCGGGGTTAGCTTTGTTGGCATAGCTATTACTCGGCAAGCAAAGAATAAATAGACCCAATAAAAGAGAGAAATTTCCTATCTTTTTGCCACTTTTAGCTCATTGTAGGATAGTCCATTGCTCCTTAGGATTTCAAGCGCGCTTCTGGAAACAGTGAACACGTAGTTTATCTCCTGCTTCACTGTGTATCCAGCACGCAGCATTAGTGCGTATGCCATAGGACCCTGCTCTAGCGGCCTCTCGAATCCGATTTTCACCATCTCCTCGTTTTTCGTTATGACTGACATGATTTAATTTAGGTCAATATTTCTAAATAGCCTTAGGCCCTCCCGAATCCTAAGTCCACTTCGCGTAAAGTAAATGTTTATATATCATTTGATACATTAATCAATTGATAAATATGAAGGGCCAAATGCTAACCGTCTCAAAAAGGCGAAACACAGACAGGTCCCCTAGACTTGACACAATACTTATGATTGAAAAAGCGATATACCGGGATCGAAGCGATAAGACAATAACCCAGATTTGGCGGCGTCTACCGAAAAAAGTCATGTGGGCAACCTTCAAAACAGTTCTTGAGTACCTTGTGTATTCTGGAAAGATTTATATTGACAAGGATAAGACCGTCAGTTGGCTGTGGGATCCCAAAGGCATAGAAAAACTGAAGAAAAAGGGCCTTATGATAAAATGATTGATGGAAGAAAAAAGCGAGTCGCCTTTGCAACAAAAGAAATCGAGAATTCTTTCATCCAACTAAAATCTGGCAAATTCGAGGATAAACGTCTAGTTTTGGACATAGAATCTGCAATTGACAAGCTCTCCACTGATCCTTTTTGTGGCATACACATACCTCGAAAAATGTGGCCTAAGGAGTACGTCCGTAAATTTGAGATAAACAACCTCTGGAAACTAAATCTCCCAAACGGTTGGCGGCTGGTTTATTTCGTAAAGGGAACAAAGGTTGAGATAGTATCTATATTGCTAGAGTGGTTCAACCACAAAAACTACGAGAAGAGATTCGGGTATGGGCACGGCTAGGTGTTTGTTTAAAACAAAAGAAGGTGTAGTCTTGAGATTTGAATCGGAACGCAATGACGCACACAAAATCTAACTTCCTAAGAAGTTATGAGGTGATCTATCCGCAGGTTCCCCTACGGATACCTTGTTATGCCTTACCCCTCCTCATAAAAACTTAGTTCGAATGAGCATTTAACTCAGCCTCACTAAATCCTCACTTGGA
>JAGWHN010000047.1 GCA_028866785.1 Microcaldota archaeon | reverse complement strand
GCACCCGACTGCAAAAGCACTTTAAGTAACCTTTTCAGTACACATATTGTTGTTATAAAAGTATTTAAAGCTTACAGGTTTTATGGGGCGCTCTTGGTCAGATTAACAGTAATCCGATTCCCATTAAAACCATCCCAAAATCCTCCAGAAGGGTAACCGTGCCAAGCGGAATTTTTATAATGGTCCCGAGGCAGGCACACTGTATCTTCTGTTTTTTGAGCATGCTCCTGATAACTCCAAGACCGCTAAATCCCATGACCACAATCTCAATCAGGGTTACATTTGCCACCTGAAAAGATGTTAAAAATGCAAGTCCGAATCCAAGCTCAATGAAGGGATAGACGTATCCGTATTGGAAAATTCTTCCTGCAAGCAGGTCGTACATAGAGTATCCTTCCGCAAATCCTTTCACGTCAATCAGCTTGAACCCGGAGAATACCAAAAAGAAGCCAGCCATGAAATTTGTCATGAGGTTTTTCACCAGAAACGTTCCCTGGTAGAAATCTTTTATTGCAATTGCAATAGTTGCAAGGAGAATGAGTGAGATTATTATGATAAATCGGTCATAGTTTTCCGCTTCCGGCGCCGTGGCCGGACGGGACGCCCGATCTTTTGGAACCAGGTTCATCCCGCATTTTGGGCACCTTCCAGGCTTATCCGAATGAATTTCGGGGTGCATTGGGCACGTGTACTCCATAGTGAAATTCTCACCTGAGGATTATTAAAGTTTTAGAACCGACTTGCTGGGCTAGTGAGTTGTTATCACTTGGTCGCATCCTGGTGTTGCGCCGATCTGGCCGCTTATTATCAGCTTTAGATAGCCGATGAGCGGGAAGTTTGTTAGAACATAGCCGATTACGGTGCCCTGCGCCGCAGGATAGTTTCCGAACTGGAGGTCAAGAGCAGGATTGTTGTCGCCTCTTGTGAGCGTGTAATAGGTGCCATTTACCGCAAGCACCGCGACAAGCCTGTGTATTATCGCGCCGCTAAATGAGTCCTGGGGAGTTGTGGCATAGACTACAATTGGATTGGAGAAGTTTTCCGTTATTGTTTTGTTGGCAATCGTTATCGATGAGGTCTGGATGTTGGTGTAGTTTGTGTTTGCGACGCTAAGTGTCCCGAGCGTGTAGTTGTATTTTATGAGATTGGTGGATGGATTTTGACCGACGTAGCACTGCCTTAGGTTCTGCGGCTGGTTTAGGTAATCGAACTTGGTTATGCACTCTGTGTTGTATAGCGCGATTGTGTACTTTGAGTTGTCGCCGTTTGGAAGGACGCTGCTTATGTTCGACTTATTGTTGTTGAAGTAGGCGTAGTATGCAAGGAACTCGCTGTTTATGTTGCCCTCAAAGATCTGGAATTGGCTCGCTGAGAGGTTTATGACGGGCACTGTGCCTCTTGAATTGATGAAGCTCGAGAAGTTTGAGATTCCGTGAAGGACCACCATGTCCCCTTTTTGCAAAATGGGAAGCATGCTGCAGCTTGCTACCGCATTGATCGGGGATGAGGTCTGCAGAACAAACATGAGTATGAGCCAGATCGCGATTGCTGCGCCTATGTATATTGCAAGCTCTTTTGCAATCTCTGCAATCCCTGTTGTGCTGGCCTCCTCCCTTACCTCCTTTGCAATCAGGACCAGTATGATCACGATGATCAAAAATGCGCCAAGCCCGAGGTAGATGCTGTTGTTCAACGAGTATCCGAGTATGAAAGCGATCAGTAGTATGTAGAGCGGCCAGAGCGACATCGGCTTTGCCTTTGGCATTTCCTTCTTTGCCGGAGTTCTGATCTTTCTCGGCACCCTATACACCCGGTGCCGATGGGGCTGCCTGCTGCTTTGCTACGTTTGCGACCTGAAGGCCGACCGCCCTTGACTCTCCCTCCATCTTTGCGACCCCGATTGCGGTGTCCGCATTGACAATGAGCGAGTCGTTGTGGCTGACCACCACGAACTGCGAGCTCTGGCTCATCTCCTTGATCAGATGCGAGAGCTTCTTTGAGTTCTCCTTGTCTAGCGCTGAGTCAACCTCGTCAAATATGTAGAGCGATGACGGCTTGTGCATGTGTATTGAGAATAGAAGCATGAGCATGACAAGGGACTTCTCGCCTCCCGATAGCGAGTTCTCCCTCTTTGTCGTCTTCCCGTCAACCATCTTTATGTGCAGTCCCGACTCGAACGGATTCTTTGGGTCCTCGAGCTCGATGGAGGCCTTGCCAGGGAAGATGTAGTTGTAGAGCTTTGTGAAGTTTACATTGACTACGTTGAATGTCTCCATGAATATCTTGAGCTTCTTTGAGTCGATCTCCTCGATCATCTTGAGGACCGCCTCTTTCTCAACCATAAGTGTCTCGAGCCTTCCGTTTGCCTCCTCCGCGTCCTTCTTCCTTATCTCGTAAATCTCAGGGGCCTTCAAGTTGACGTTGCCGAGCTGCTCGATCTTCACCGATGTGACGCTCGCCTCGCGCTCCATCTCCTCCACGCTTGACTTTAGCCTCTCGAAGTTTGACTGCCCGTATGATGCGAGTTCCACCTGAATGTCCGAGAGCCTCGTCTCAAGCTGCCCAATCTTCACCTTGAAGTCGTTTATCTGCCTCTCGAGGTCGTCGCGCTCGTACATCCTCTTTCCCTTCTCCCCGTTTAGCTTTGCGAGCTTTGCCTCGATATCCTGGACCTTTTCGTAAGTGTCCTTTCCTGAGGCGCTTGAGTTCTTGATCTTCTCCTCAAGCGTGTGCCTGCTTGTCTCAAGCGCAATCCTTGTCGCATGCTTGTCCTTGTTGTCCGCCTTTAGCTCCTCTATTGCCTTGCCCGTCTTGTCAAGCGAGAGATCTATCTCCTTCTTTCTCTTTTCAGACATCTCGATCTGCGTGACTAGCTGTCCTTTCTTCACCTGGACCTCCTGCAGCTCTGTTCGCATCTTGTTTAGCTTCTCCTTCTCCTCCTTGCTCATCCCGTGCTTTGATGCCGCCTTTGCAGCCTGCTCCATCTTGGTGAAAAGATCAGTTGCCTCGTTTCTTGCGGCCTCAAGATCAGCCACTATCTTCTCCTTCTTTTCGTGGTTGTGGCTTATCTGAACCTCTAGCTCCTTGAGCTTTGAATCGTATGACTTGACAGTGCTGGCGAGTTTCTTAAGCTCAGCCTCCTCTTCCTCTATCTGCTCGCCAAAGCTGGATGATGTTGATGATATCTTCGCCTCCTCAAGGTCGCAGAGCGCTATCTCCTTCCTTGCCTTCATCACACTCTCCGAAAGAAGCTTTGATTCAATTGCGAGCTTCTCTTTTTGAGATGCGAGTTCCTTGAGCTGATTCTCAATTGATGCGAGCGAGAGCCTCTTTCTTGCCGAGCCTCCGGAGAGGATCCCTGACTGCTCGACTAATTCTCCGCTTAGCGTTACGTATCTGTGCTTTCCGACTCCCACACTCTTTGAGTCCTCCACTTTGTCGATTATGTATGTGTTGCTGAATACGTACTCAAAGACCTTGTTGTACTTTGCGTCGAACTTCAGCATGTCGATGACTGCGGAGAGATTCTGCTCCTTCTTTCTCTCCCTGTCAAATGAAAGATCCTTAATTGGAATGAATGTTGCCCTGCCCAGGTCGTTCTTCTTTAGGAAGCTTATCACCTTTGAGGCCGCCTCAATCGACTCGACGACAAAATAGTCGAATCTTCCTCCAGCGCTCGCCTCAACCGCCATTGCGTATTCCGATCCGTAGGTGCAAAGCTGCGAGACCCTTCCATAGAAGCCGTCCTTTGCATTGAAGTTGTTTGCGAGCTTCTCGTTTATCGCGCTCTCCCTTGAACCCGACATTGCACGCTGCTCCTTTAGGCTGAGCGTCTTTGTGTCGATTGTGCCGATCTCGCTGTTGATCTGTCCCGCCCGCAGCTCTCCCTTTGAAATCTCCTCGTCAAGCTTCTTTGCGCGCTTTTCGATCGCCTCCACCTTCTGGGAAATCTCGCTTTTCATTGAGAGCTTCTCCTTTATCTGTGACTCAAGAAGCTCCTTTCTTGATGAGAGCTCCACGTTTGAGTTCCTTGTTGCGGAAAGGTCAGCCTGGAGCGCTGAGATTGTCTCTTGTATCGCGCTGAACTCATGCTCGAGCTTTCCGATTTGAACATTTATTGTAGCATGCTTGTTCTCGTGAGACTCCTCCTTGCTCTCCTTTAGGTCATTAAAGAAAGGCTCAAGCTCCAAAATCCTCTTTTGATAGGTTGCAATCTCAGTCTTGTTTGCAGCTACCACCTTTTTGATCTCCTCGACCTCTTCCTTTAGGGTCTTTGTCTCCGCTGTCTTCTCCTGAATCGAGCGCTCGTTGTTTTGCAGGTTTACCTCGATAACTGAGAGCTCCTTGTTTATGCTCTCAAGCTTCTTGTTCTCCTCGCTTGCTGAAACAGTTGTCTCGCTCAACGCCTTTGTTAGCTGCTGCCTATCCGCAGTTAACTTGTTTACCGACTCAGAGAGCTCCGCAAGCTCTGCTGCTATCTTTTGCTTCTTCGAGTCGATTGTTGCGCTCTCTTTAGAGTATTTATCGTAATTTTGTTTTAGCTCCTGCTCCCTTGCGACAAGTATGTTGTATTTGAGAAGCTTGAGCCTGCCGTTCATCGCAGAGTAGCTCTCTGCGGCCTCCTTCTCCTTCTCCAGGTCCTTTAGGTAGCCGAGCCTCTCGTGGAGGATTGCCTGGACCTCGCCGCTCTTTGCGTTCACCTTCTCAAGCTCCCTGAGCGATTCCTTTTTCTT
>JAGWHN010000046.1 GCA_028866785.1 Microcaldota archaeon | reverse complement strand
GTATACATCGCAGGAGCACTTGTGGGAGAGAGAAGGACCCAAAAGGAAGTGGCCGATGTCGCAGGAGTCACGGAGGTAACAATCAGAAACCGCTACCGCGAACTCAAGCAGGAGCTCAACATAGACGTCAACCTGTAAGGGCTGACGGCTTTTTATTTTTCTTTTATTTCCCTTTATTTTAAGGTGCAAAAATGAGCTACAAGTTTGTAATCCCTCTTCTTCTTTTGTTTTCTATAGTCTCACTTGCATCCGCGCAGGGATCCACAATCTCTGCGACAAACTACAGCGCTGCTTACGCAAACCAGACAATCACCCAGACACTCTCATACGTAAACCAGGTGAACCAGAGCGCTTATTTGATATTCTATCCGGATCTCTCCAAGGCTTATTCGTACATTGGCCAGGCTCAGAAGGTTTACCTCTCGTCCCCAAGCAGCGCGGTGAGCTATGCAAACCAGGCCTACCTTATTGCGCAGTCTCAGTACTTGCAGATCGGAACTTACAGGTTGGCTTCCCTTGCAGTAATGCTGATTTTAACAGCGGCATTCCTTACCTGGATTTATTTTTTGATGAAGCCGATGAAAAGTCCCACAGAAAGGAGATACGGTAAAAAGGCGAATACATCGAGAAAGTAATTTAAATTAGCCGTTCCAATCATGTTTGGTAAGATGAGTCGCAATAAAGCCCAGTCGGCAACTGAGTACCTTCTCACCTACGGATGGGCGTTTCTAATCGCTGCCGTAGTCATAGCTGCCCTGTACCTCTTCGTCTTCGCGCCATCTGGGGTAGTGCCTTCAGCATGTTCGTTCCAATCTGGTCCGTACTGCCAGGACCTTATACTAGGGTCATCCGCCTCCCTTTCAAAGCTTGCCGCGCTCATCTCAAACACCAATCCGTATCCCATAATCAGCCCAAGAATAACTGTAAATGTAAGTGGCACAGGCAATATACAGGGGACCTGCGTTCCAAACTTCGTGCTTCCGGGTGGCGCGATAATCTGCAACGCCACAGTTACCCCTGCAATCTCGCAGTCCGCTCTTGCATCTGGAAGATTCACGATAAGCTACATCCCGTGCCCTGGCGGAAACGTTATCCTCTGCGCCTCGAACCAGAGGCAGTCCTTCCCAGGGTCATTCAACACCCACTCCTCCCCTCTCCTCTCTCCGATAACACTAAATATAATACTTAGCGCCCAGAACTCATCGCAGCTCGCGCTCTCATCTATCAAGGACAAGCTCACCGCAAACGTTAAGCTCCTCGGGACCCCTATCTCAGGGGCCACGGTCAACTTCACGACGACAGGAAGCGCAATCATCTCGCCGCTTGTCTCGACTACGGATGGGAGCGGAAATGCGGCCTCATACATCTACGACACGGTCGCAGAGAACGTCATTGTGACCGCCACGTTTGCAAACGCAACTTCAAATACGATAGTCCACTTCCAGCCTGCCGCCTGCCTCACATTCACATTGGGCTCCGCCTCCCCGACCTCAAATGCGCTGAGCGTCGACGGGGTTGGATACTCCTCGTTCCCATCAAGCCTTTGCTATGCGCAGGGATCGTCCCACTCCTACTCGTTTGCCTCTACGGTCTCAGGAGGGGCAGGGATACAGTACGTCTACAGCGGAGTATCAGGCTGCGGGCTCACAGCCCAGTCAGGGACATTCATCGCATCAGCAAACTGCACGGTAACCGCAACATACACAACCCAGTACCTGCTGACAACCTCCTCTTCCCCTGGCGGAGGTGGAACCGCAACGCCTTCAACGCAGTACTACAATACCGGTACTCCTGTGACGCTCGGCGAGACGCCAAATGGAGGATACTTCTTCCTCTCCTGGGCAGGAACGGGATCTGGAAGCTACAGCGGCAACACCGCCTCGCCTACAATAGGAATGAACGCCGTGATAACTGAGCAGGCGAACTTCTACTCCACCTCAACCACAACCACGACCTCGACATCCACCTCAACCACGACCTCCACAACTTCAACTACAACAACTTCCACATCGACTACTTCAACAACTATTTTTGTTGCAACTTGTGGCGGCGTGCTAACTGCGGTAGGTGGAAATTCAATTTGCACCTTTACCTCAAATGGGATGTTTACTGTAACAAGTGGTAGCGGAACAGTGGCAGTCCTCGTTGTTGCGGGAGGCGGCGGTGGAGGATCTAGCAGCGGCTCTTGCGGTGGAGGCGGCGGTGGAGGAGCTGGCGGCTTTATCTTAAACAATACATTTTTAGTTACTGCTCAGGCATATGCCGTTACTGTTGGAGGCGGTGGAGGGCCAGGTATTCCAGGTGTATCAGGAGGAAATTCTATATTTAGTAGTATAGTCTCCTTAGGCGGTGGTGGTGGTGGAGAAGGTTGCGACAGCGGAACGTTTCCGGTAAATGGGGTAAGTGGCGGCTCCGGAGGCGGCGGCGGAAGCCCTACTCCTGGAGCCGGAGGAACAGGAGGAGCAGGAACGGCAGGGCAGGGCAACAGTGGAGGTTTTGGTTCAAGTTTAGAGGGTGGGGGTGGCGGCGGCGCTGGTGCCATGGGACAGAACAGTGGCACTAGGGCCAATAATGGTGGGGTGGGCTTGGCAAGCTCTATTTCAGGCTCTTCTGTCATGTATGCCGGAGGCGGCGGCGGAGGAGACTATGGCTATACTGGATCACCTGGGGCAGGAAGTATTGGCCAAGGAGGAACTGGTGTGACTCGTGGTGGGCCCCCCCCATCGGCAGGCAATTCAGGAATTGTAATAGTGGCTTACAATGCATTAGGAAACGGAACTCCTTAATCTTCCATTATTTTGTTATGGTATTTCTCTTCGCTCTGACCCAAAATACGAATAGTAAACACAGCAGTAATTCACACCCTTTAGGGTGATTTATGTACTATAGACGGACACGTGGGTTTTTACTTTCTATCTGAAAAACACCATTTGTCCCAAGCTCACATTGTTTCTTTTCACAAATCCCTCTTTTGCCTCAATGACAAAGTTTGCAAACCTGTTGGGATTGTAGATTGTGCACGAATTCTCGTTAAAGCAGCTTGTCGCATTTGCCGCAATGTAGACTATTTTTCCAGAAGTTAAGCTCCCATTTATCCAAATCATGTCAAGATTGGAGTACGTGTCAAACATCCAGAACGGGTATATTCCAAGATTCGGGAAAACAAAGAGCATGGTTGTAGAGTTGGTTATCGTTTTGTTCATCAGCCCTGTTCGCCAACTCGATTCGTTTGCGGCCACGTAAGTTATCGCAAAGGTTTTGTTGCTAATTGTAAAAGAGGAATAGCTTGGCGCAGCATGCTGCTGCGAAAGATTGTGATATACCACAAAAAGCATGCCAAGAACAAGAATTACAACCGGCAATGCGCCCTTCATATCCTAACCTAGTCTCTATCCCCCTATATAATTATTTATACCTGTAAGAGTATACAAAATAGTTAACGGATGGTCGGATGAGAATACTTCAGCAGCATGTAGAGTTCATAGAGTACGAGCCGATAAAGAAGGAGATAGCCTCTGCTGAGGATGCCGAAAAGAAGAAGGTAAAATACGAGGACATAGTGGTTCTCTTCACAACGGTTGAAACAGGAGACGATGAGGAGATAGCAAAGAAGGCGATTGAGGATGTGGCAAAGTTCCTCAAGAATCTTGGCAAAAACACAATTCTGATTTATCCATACGCTCACCTTAGCGGCAACCTTGCAAGGCCGCAGGATGCGATGGCAGAGCTAAAGTCTATGGAGTCAGATGCAAAGAAGCTTGGAATAATAGTGCACACATCGCCCTTTGGATGGAACAAGCAGTACTCGCTGAAGATCAAGGGGCACCCTCTTGCAGAGCAGTCAAGAAGCTATCCAAAAGTTGGAAAACCCCCTGCAATAAAGTCCGAGAAATCCACAAAACCGCCAGAGAAACACGAAAGAGTTCTCAGTGAGGATGAGATGTTCGCAAGGATAAAAAAGAGCGATTTTGCAGGAATGCCAGAAAAAGACCACAGAATAATCGGAGAGAAGCTGGATCTTTTCAGTTTTCAGGAAGTCTCCCCAGGAATGGTCTACTGGCACAATAACGGAGTAATACTTTTCAACACGCTCAAAAATTTCATAAGGGGCGAACTTGAAAAGCAGGGTTACAATGAACTGAGCACTCCTGCACTTGCGAACACAATCCTATGGGGTGTGAGCGGACATAATGATCACTACAAAGAGGACATGTTCCTCACGCATCTAGGCGACGAAGAGTTCGGGCTCAAACCGATGAACTGCCCTTCTACATTCCTTGTATACAGATCAAGAAAGTGGAGTTACCGGGATCTTCCAGTCAAGTTCTCCATTTTCGATCCGCTCTACCGTAATGAACTAAGCGGCGTGGCGAGTGGGCTCTTCAGGGTTAAGATTCTAACCCAGGACGATGCGCACATCTTCACTACGCCAGAAAAGGCGCAAGGTGTGATAGTAGAGCTTCTCGAGCTGCTCGAAAAGATGTACAAGGTATTCGGCCTCACCCACAAGTTGAAGCTCTCCACGATGCCGGATAGCCACATGGGTAATCCTGAGGAATGGAAGATGGCCACAGAGATACTCGAGAACGCGATAAAGTCAAAGAAGATAAAGTACGAGGTAAAGGAAAAGGAAGGATCATTCTATGGCCCAAAGATCGATGTCGACATAAAGGATTCAATGGGCAGGGAATGGCAGTGCGGCACCATACAGCTTGACATGCAGATGCCTAAGCGCTTTAGGCTGGCGTACACCGGAGAGGATGGAAAGGACCACACGCCTATC